>NZ_JBXAHJ010000003.1:0-423499 GCF_058794995.1 Pseudomonas sp. GW823-FHT06E10
AACTACTACAGCGCCCTGGATCGCGGTAACGAAGCGTTTGTAGACGGCGTCAACCTGCGCCTGCCCAGCGGTTCGGCATTGCCCTGGGGCAACCGCGACTACGATGTGAACCTGACCGTGGCCGACAAGGCCTGGGATACCAATGGCCAGCTGTGGTTCAACCCGTTCAACACCGATGGTTTTCTCGGCGACCAGATCCTCGTCAACTGGCAGTACCAGCCGCGCCTGAACGTGCGGGCGCGCAGCTATCGTTTCCGCATCCTCAATGGCTCGGTCTCGCGCTTCTTCAGGATCGCGCTGGTGCGTGAAATCGTCGGCACCGGTGGCGAATTCCCCGGTCCGGCAGGTTCCGGTCTGTCCTATACCCGCGTGCCGTTCCACTTGATCGCCAACGACGGCAACATAATGGAACACGCCGTGCCATTCGACGGCAGCATGGACCTGGACGCCGACGGCGATGTGCAGGACCACAACGCCATCCTGCCCAGCATGGGCATCGCCGAGCGTTTCGACATCATCATCAATTTCTCGAAACACGGGATCAGGACCGGCGACAAGCTGTACTTCGTCAACCTGATGGAGCACCACGACGGCAAGGGGCCGGAGGCATTACCGCTGAGTCTGGCCGATGTCCTGTCCGGCAGGTACAAGGCGGTGCTCAAGCTGGGCAGCAAAGGGCTGGAGTGGGACGCCGGCGATCCGGTGGTCGGCAAGTTCATGCAGATGGTGGTCCAGCCTTATGCCGGCCAGGACGTGAGCATGAACCCCGCCGACTTCGAACCCGCCAAGCCGGGCAAGCCGGTGGGTAAAAGCATGATCGCGCTGACCCTTAACCGTGACGACCCGGCGGTGCAGGCCAAGCTCAACGCCGCGCGGCATCGCGAGTTCACCTTCGGCCGCTCCGACGGTACCGACGAAGAACCCTGGACCATCAAGACCGACGGCGGTTTCGGCTTCCAGATGGACCCTCGAATCATCAGCGCCGCTCCGCAACTGGCCACCGGCCCGACCCCTGCCGGCTTCTCCGGCGACGGCACCCTGGAAGTATGGAAAATCAGGAACGGCGGCAACGGCTGGAGCCACCCGGTGCACGTGCACTTCGAAGAAGGCATCGTCCTCAACCGTGACGGCAAGGCGCCGCCGGAATGGGAAAAATGGGCACGCAAAGACGTCTATAACATCGGCGAAGGCATCGACAGCTCGCAGGACGTGGACATTGCGATCCGCTTCCGCGAGTTCGCCGGGACCTACCTGGAGCATTGCCACAACACCCAGCACGAGGACACCTCCATGCTGCTGCGCTGGGATGTCGAGCACCCCGGCCAGTTCCAGTTGATGCCAACACCCCTGCCCGGCTGGGACGGCGTCACCTACGTCAATTCCGCCGCGCTGCCGACCTTCCGCACTGGCGATAGACGTGAAGAGGACGGCGATAACCAAAAACCGATTGCCAACCCCGACAGCGCCATCAGTAACACCGGCCAACCGGTGATCATCAACGTACTGGCCAACGACACCGACCCTGACGGTAACGTGCCACTTAAAGTGGTAGGTCTGGAGCAACCGGACTCCGGCAAGGGCGTGGTCAGCACCGATGGCCTGCGTGTGACCTATACACCACCGGCCACGGTCCCCGCGCCGTTCACCGCGACCTTTTCCTATAGCGCCAGCGATGCCAGGAACGCGGAGTCGGAACCGGCGATGGTATCCGTGGCGGTCTCGGCAGCGATCAACGAGAGCCTGATCGTCACCAGCGCCACCGTCACCGCCCGCAGCAACAGCCGCTGGTATTGGGTCCTGTCCGGCACCACCTCCCGTGGCACGGGCAATACCATCACGGCAACGGCCACCACCACAACCGGTACGGTGAACCTTGGCGCCGCCATCCTGACGCAGACACCGACAGGCGCGCGCTGGAACATAGCGGTGACAACCGCCGGCAGCGGCCCGTCGCCTAGCCCGACGGCGACCATCAAATCGGCCTTCGGCAAAACCGTGACGGTGCCGATAAAGGCGAACTGAGTACAACCTGGCTTTAGCGATGAGGGTCTCCTTGAGGCCCTCTTGCTACAAGCAAAACGAATCTGCCTAGGTTTTAAAGCGCGCCACCGTCTGGTGCAGCGCTCCAGCCATCTGCGCCAGCTCCTGACCGGCTGCGTGGGTATGTCGGGCACCCAATACGATCTGCTCGGACAAGTCACGAATGCCCACCAGGTTGCGGTCCACCTCACGCGCCACCAGGGCCTGCTCCTCCGTGGCACTGGCGATCAGCAGGTTGCGTTCATTGATCTGCGAGATCGACCGGGTGATCTCCTCCAGTGCCTCGCCGGAGCGTTGCGCGACTTCCAGGGTCGTCTGCACCAGGTGACCGCTGCTTTGCATTGCGGTCACCGCATGCCCGGTATCGAGCCGAATATTGCCAATCATCTGCTCGATTTCCTGGGTCGACACATGAGTGCGATGAGCCAGCGCCCGCACCTCATCGGCGACTACCGCAAAACCACGCCCGGCATCACCGGCACGAGCCGCTTCAATCGCTGCATTGAGGGCCAGCAAATTGGTTTGCTCGGCAATGCTGCGAATCACGTCCAGCACCGCACTAATGTCTTGCACACGTCCGGCCAATTGCTGAACACGTTCGGAGGTATCCATCATGCCGTCCGCCAGCGCACCTATCGAGGCCACCGTTTCCTGAACTTGCTCGCGGCCGCGTTGTGCCGTTTGCTCGCAAACCCGGGACGCCTCGCTGGTGCTGACGGCATTGCGTGCGACCTCGTCGACGGCCGCCGTCATCTGATTGACCGCCGCCGCAGCCTGTTCGATCTCCAGGCCCTGAAGTTGCAAACTGCTGCTGGTCTGACTGCTGACCGTGCTCAGCTCTTCGGACGAACTGGCCACCTGATCGACCGACACGGCGATGTGCTTGACCATCGCGTTCAAGCTTTGCTGCATCCGGTGCATGTTCATCATCACGCTACCGTCGGCATTTGCATTCACTGGCACTTGAATCGTCAGGTCGCCCTGCGCGATTTGACTCAAGACCCGCGCGGCATCATCGGGCTCGCCACCCAAGGGCCGGGTGACACTGCGCGTCACGATGACCGCCGCGGCGATGACCGAGGCCAGGCAGAATACAAGCAGCCCCAACATGTTCAGATACGCTTCTTCGTACAGGGCCTGCGCCGATCTTTCACGATCGGCGAAGATCTGCCCCTGCAGCGCCATCAAGGCGTCCAGACTTTTATAAACCTGCTGTTCGGCGGGAACGACGTGCTGTTTCAACTGCGCCATCGCGGCATCAAAAGCGCCTTGCCGGATCAACACCTGCACCTGGGTGAATGCGTCGACGTAAGCCTCGCGGTTCTTTTTCAGGGCAGCATAGGCGGTCTTGCCTTCCGGCAGATCGAACAGCGGCTCGAGGGTTTTCAGTGCCTGGCTGATGCGCTTTTTGGTGGCATCGATGGCCTCTTGCACTTGCTGATTGTCTTTGTCGATCAGCAAGTCCCGGGTGTTCCTGGCGTTGTCCCGTACACCTGTGGCAATGACCATGATCGGATCGATTTTCGGCCAGTCCCGTTTGACGATCAGCATGGCCTGTTCCTTTAGCGTTGCCAGATCGTGCAACGCATATAACACCAAACCTGTCAGTACCAACGGCGCAATTGCAAAGCCGATGACGATACGTTGTGCCGTGCTCAACCTGGCCATGTCATATGCTCCCTGATTAATTCCCGCCCGACCCCCGGCACATCTGAAAACAGCATGTACTCACAAGCCTTCGATCCACCCTGCCCCGGTCGCTTTAATGTCCGCGAATATAGTGTTCCAGTTGCCGGATCAGTTCGGCCTGCTCGACGATGGCTTCTTTAACCAGATCACCAATCGACAACAGGCCAATCAGTTGGTCGCCCTCAACCACCGGTAGATGGCGCAGGTGACTGTCGGTCATGACCGCCATGCAACGCTCAATACTCTGCTGACTGTCTGCGGTCACCACGGGCGCGCTCATGATGGCCCGGACCGGCGTACCGACCGAAGAGCGCCCCTGCAGAACGACCTTGCGCGCATAGTCGCGTTCGCTGATAACGCCGACCACCTGCCCCTCCTCCATGACAGGTAACGCACCGACATTTTTTTCGGCCATCATCTTCAACGCTTCAAGCACCGTCTGGTCTGGCGCGATGCTATGCACCCGTCGGTTCTGCACGGCCTTGAGCTTGAGCAGTTGTGCGGCTGTTTTCATACAAGCCTCCGATACTGTTTGTCATTGATCATCGACTCCGCCGGAGCCAGGCATGAATCATTAATTGAGTGAGCGTTCAGACCGCGTCGAAATCCGCGTGGTCAGGCCACCGCGACCTCCACCTGGCCTCCATTGAGGCGCACAGGCCAGACCCGCAGGCGCTGCTGCGGATACTCCAGACAACTGCCGTCCTCAAGGCGGAAATGCTGTTTGTAGAGTGGCGAGGCAATCACCAGATCGCCCTTGATGCTGCCGATCAGCCCGCGACCGATGACATTCGCCCCGGATTGCGGGTCATGATTATCGATGGCATAGAGGGTCTTGCCTTCGGCAGCCGGCAGGTAGAACAGCGCCACTTGTGCACCGTCCAGCCAGACGACGACGCCTGAGTTACTCACCAGATCATCCTGGCTGCACACCGCTTGCCAGGCATCGGGATGGACCAGGGAGGAACTGGAATAGGCTCGCTGGGTATCGGACTGGCTCATCAGACAATCTCCTCAATGACAGGGATAAGGTGGAGTTCTGCGGCCATGATCGGCCGGCGCTGACCGCGTTCCTGGACAAAATGGATGTCCGGGTCCGGGCGTTGATCGTTGACGAAGGTGCGGAAGCGCTTGAGCTTTTCCGGGTCTTTAAGGGCATTGGCCCATTCGCACTCGTAGCGGTTGACCACCAGCTGCATCTGCGACTCGAGCTCCTCACCCAGCCCGAGGCTGTCGTTGATGATCACGTCCTTGAGGTAGTCGAGGCCGCCTTCCAGGCTCTCGCGCCAGACCGAGGTACGCTGCAACTTGTCGGCGGTGCGGATGTAGAACATCAGGAAGCGGTCGATGTAACGAATCAGGGTCGCGTCATCGAGGTCGGTGGCAAACAGCTCGGCGTGGCGCGGACGCATGCCGCCGTTACCGGCCACGTAGAGGTTCCAGCCTTTCTCGGTGGCGATTACGCCCACGTCCTTGCTCTGCGCCTCGGCGCATTCACGGGTGCATCCGGAGACGGCGAACTTGAGCTTGTGCGGCGAGCGCAGGCCCTTGTAGCGGTCTTCGATGGTCAGGGCCATTTGTACGCTGTCCTGTACGCCATAACGGCACCAGGTACTGCCGACACAGGACTTCACCGTCCGGGTCGATTTGCCATAGGCGTGCCCGGTCTCAAAACCCGCTTCAATCAGCTCGGCCCAGATGTCCGGCAACTGATGCAACTGAGCGCCGAACAGGTCGATGCGCTGCCCGCCGGTGATTTTGGTGTAGAGGTCGTATTTCTTCGCCACCACGCCAATCGCGATCAGCTTGTCGGCGGTGATCTCGCCGCCGGGAATACGCGGCACCACCGAGTACGTACCGTTTTTCTGCATGTTGGCCATGAAGGTGTCGTTGGTGTCCTGCAACGGCACCAGCGACGTGTCCATGATCGGCTGGTTCCAGCACGAGGCGAGGATCGAGCCCACCGCCGGTTTGCAGACGTCGCAACCGGTGTGGCCACGGCCATGTTTGGCCAACAGTTCTTCGAAGGTGATCACTCCCTCTACCCGTACCAGCGCATAAAGCTCCTGACGGGTATAGGCGAAGTGTTCGCACAGGCTCTTGTCGACACTGACGCCGCGGGCAATCAGCTCATGCTCGAACACTTGCTTGAGCAGGCCGGCGCAACCGCCGCAGCCGGTGCAAGCCTTGGTCTGCGACTTGAGCTGGCCCAGGTCCGTACAGCCGCCGTCGATGGCCGAACAAATGGAGCCCTTGGTGACGTTATGACATGAGCACACCGTGGCCGACTCGGGCAGCGCACCCGGGCCCAGGGTCGGCGCGCCTTCGGAGGACGGCAGAATCAGGCTGGCCGGTTCCGACGGCAGGGCAATGGCGTTCTGCATGTATTGCAGCAGGGTGTCGTAATAGCTGTTGTCACCGACAAGCACTGCACCGAGGACGTGTTTGCCACTCGCATCCACCACCAGGCGGCGATAGCTGGCGCTGGCTTCGTCGATGAATTGATAGCTGCGCGCGCCCGGGGTGTTGCCGTGGGCGTCGCCGATGGAGCCGACATCCACCCCCAGCAGCTTGAGCTTGGTCGACATGTCGGCACCGGTGAACGGCTCGGCGACTTCGTTGCACAGACGGGCCGCGACGCTGCGCGCCATCTGGTAGCCCGGTGCGACCAGGCCGAACAGGCTGCCGTTCCATGAAGCGCATTCACCGATGGCGTAGATGTTCGGGTCGCAACTTAGGCACGTGTCGTCGATCACCACGCCACCGCGCGGACCGATCTCCAGCGCGCATCGACGAGCCAGCGCGTCTTGAGCGCGGATACCGGCGGAAAACACGATCAGGTCGGTTTCGAGGAATTCGTCATTGGCGAAATTCATGCGATAGCGGTACTGCTCGCCCGCACTGATCGATTGCGTGGCGCGGGACAGGTGTACACCGACGCCCAATCGTTCGATCTGCGCCTTGAGCGCCTGGCCACCGAGGTCATCCAGCTGTACCGGCATCAGGCGCGGCGCGAACTCCACCACGTGGGCTTCAAGGCCCAGGCTCTTCAACGCGTTCGCGGCTTCCAGCCCCAGCAAGCCACCGCCGACCACCACGCCGCGCCGGGCATTGGCCGCCGCAGCCCGAATGGCATCGAGGTCTTCCAGGGTGCGATAGACCAGGCGCGATTCACCTTCGGCGCCTTCGATTGGCGGAACGAACGGATAAGAACCGGTGGCCAGAACCAATTTGTCATACGAGACGCAACCTTGCGAGGTGACCACCTGGCGACGGGCGCGGTCGATTTCCAATACCGGCACACCCAAGTGCAGCGTAACGCCGGGCGTCTGGTAAAGCGACGCATCGGACAGCGCCAGCGACTCGGCATCACGACCGGAGAAGTACTCGGAAAGATGCACACGGTCATAGGCGCGCATCGGCTCCTCACTGAAGACGTGCAGCCGGTAATGGTCAAGCGCTCCACGCTCGATCAGCTGTTCGACACAATGATGTCCGACCATGCCATTACCGATCACGATCAGCGTTTGCATCTTGTTCAACGTGGCAACATTGGAATTCATAGAAAGCACCCAGCCCGAGCCAATCACGGTTTTAAAAGCAAAAAAAAACGCCTGAAACCTTTCGGTTCCAGGCGTCTTTGCCTGTTCTTTTGCGGTGTTCAAACCAGGCATCTATGCCTGATCCACCGATGCTGCCCACGACCTGTTCGGCCAATCGATCGTCGTTGACCGAGGGGGCTGTCCACACGAATGCGTTCCAGGTGGACCTGAAGTCAGCCTTGCAGCCTTTGTGCCAGCCAGCGACACAGAGACTTCAACTATCTGGAAACACTGACTTTTGAGCCTGGGGGGATTGTCACGACGCTGGAGCTACCGCAGGCGATAGCGCTTTGCGGCGCTTCCCACTGGTGCACGTTGTTAGGCATGGCGCTTTATAAAAGTGCATGGACCGTTCGATTCCACAGCTTGTCAGCACTGAAGCCTCGATCTGCTTTTCCTGTCAGCCCTGTCATGTCGCCGTCACATCCACCAATCACAATGGGATCAGCCAAATGGATTTGGCCCATCTACAGAGAGCTTGGCCGACGCCGGGCTTTTTCATTGCTACGACGACATGCTTTTCACGAAACGCTCACAGAATGGAGCGCAGATTGGAAGCACAAAAGGATTTGACCCCAAACAGAAGGCCCGCCATTGCGCGGGCCTTTTGCTGCCTGCATTGAGCGCGTGATGAATCGATTTCAACCGGGATTCAACCGCTTCATAAAGTGAAACTGGCAGCCAGAAGCAGAACTGACAGCGAACCCGGCCGATACTCAACGGTCATAACAGCTGATGGCAGCGCAAATGATCAGTGGCCCCCGGGCCGGCTTCATTCACGAGCGAGGCCTGCAATTCACACATTTCAGGGCGCGCCGGATAACCTCAGTGGATTCGGTTCCTGCATGACGCAGGCACTTGCCGCTGCTCTCATCCCCCTGCTCCCTCAGCGGAGTACGCAAATGACTCAATCAATGCGGTTCCTCCTGTCGTTCTTCCTCGCGATTGCAACATTGGCATCGGCCGGTTTCCTGAACAATGCCGCAGCGGCCACCGCCGAGGATCTGAATGCCGACGCTCGGCAAGCGTTGCAGGCGCTCTACAAGACCAATCCATTCTCCGAAACCATCTCGCACCAAGCCAAGGCTGTGCTGGTCTTCCCGAACATCATCAAGGCAGGACTTGTATTCGGCGGCAGTTATGGCGAAGGCGTTTTAATGAAGGGCACGAAAGTCGAGAACTACTACAACTCCGTCAGCGGCTCATGGGGGCTGCAGGCCGGCGCCCAGTCGTACGGCTATGTGGTTTTCCTGATGACCGATAAAGCCGTGGACTATGTAGCCAAAACCAAGGGTTGGGAAATCGGTGTAGGGCCAACAGTTGTGTTTGTGGATGAAGGGGTTGCGAAGAACCTGTCCAGCTCGACGCTCAAAGACGACGCCTACGCGTTTATCTTCGACCAGCAAGGGTTAATGGCGGGGGTCAGTATCGAGGGAACGAAGATTTCTCTGATCAAGCGCTGAAGTCACCGTCTGACTGGCCATCGGGAGCGTGATGGCGGCCTATGCCAACCCGGATGGGGGTTCCCCTTTAGGCTAGGCTGTCCTCACTCCTGGCGTACAGACGCACCTGATGATTGGGAAGCCATCTGGACGAGCAAGGCTGTTTCGACCGTTCATTGATCCAGGTCTAAACATTGAATGACCGAATCCTGATAATGACTTTTCAGTTTTAGGTAGGCCTTAAATGACTTCACAGCTCTTCCAGGTTCACGGCCTCGTGAGTTTTACCCTTGCCATCCTCCTGCTTTTCCTTGGCAAAACCCTCGTCCAGCACAACGCCTTTCTCCGTCAATACTGTATCCCCGAATCGGTCGTCGGCGGCTTCGTCTGTGCGGCGGTTACGTCCTTGCTTTACTTTGGCCTGAATATCCAGATCGAATTCGATCTGCAAGTTCGCGACACCCTGCTGCTCTATTTCTTTGCCGGCATCGGCTTGAAGTCGGACATGCGCCAACTGCTCAAGGGCGGGCGCCCGCTGCTGATCCTGCTGTTACTCGCCGCTGTGTTCATTCTGCTGCAGAACTCGCTGGGCATGGGCGTGGCCGAGGCTTTTGGGCTTGATCCCAAGGCGGGCTTGATGGTGGGCTCCATTTCCCTCACGGGTGGGGTGGGCACGACCCTGGCCTGGGCACCGCTCTTCGTCGAAAAGCTGGGCATCAGCAACGCCCACGAACTGGGCATCGCCAGCAACACTGTCGGCCTGATTGCTGCTTGCGTCATCGGCGGCCCTATCGCCAACCAGCTGATACGCCGTTATCAACTGACGCCGTCCAGGGATGCGGAGCTGGAAGTCGGCATTCTCGAGCAACAACCGAGCAAGGCGCTGGACTACTACGACGTGCTCTGGGCCTGGATGTGGCTCAACCTGACCCTGATGCTCGGCTATGGACTCAACCTGCTGCTGGTCGATGCCGGCATCACCCTGCCCAAGTTTGTCAGCTGCCTGTTCGCCGGCATTGTCATTCACCACCTCGTTCTGGCCTTTGTCGGTGACCTGCGACTGAAAACCTGGAGCGGTGCCAGCCTGGGCCTGTCGCTGATCTCCGATATCTGTCTGGGCATGTTTTTGACCATGGCCCTGATGGGTCTTCAGCTCTGGCAACTCAGCGGCGCGTTGATGTTCATTCTTTGCGCATTGACCCTGCAAATCCTGCTGACGGTCGCCTATACGTATTTTGTGGTCTTCCGCTTTATGGGGCGCAATTACGAAGCCAGCGTGATTGCTTCCGGGTTCGGCGGGATTGCCCTCGGTTCCACGGCGACGGCCATCGTCAACATGTCGACCGTGACGCAAAAGTACGGCGCGGCGCACCAGGCCTTCCTGATCGTGCCGCTGGTGTGTGGCTTTTTCATTGACCTGGTCAATGCCGTGATCATCAGCATGTTCAGTGGTCTGTAGCGACCTCGGCCCGGCTCTCGGACGGCCGGACACACCGAACCTGGGAAAGCGGACGAAAGGAGCAGCAGGATCGATGCCGCAAGGATAGGCTCAGAGTAAGAGAGTGCCCCAGCCCTGATCCGGCCAGGTACGATCTCAAATGCGCCTCTTGCTACAGGGGAACCGGGATGACGGGACACACTGTGCGCCAATGCTCGTCATGGATCCTGCTATCCCTGCTCGCCGTCGATCTGGCGCTGATAGCCGGCTGTTCAGGCAAAGCCAGTACGGCTCAATATTCAGCCCCCAGCGTCGGCTCGACCTGCTATGCAAAAGCCCTCCCCACTGTCGGCGAAGGAGGCCTCGCCTGGGGCGACACCCTGGACATGGCTCGCCAGAAATCCCTGAGTAATTGCATACGCTATTCCGGCCGGTCCGGCGGCACGCCAAGTACCTGCAAAGTGGTGATGGCGGAATGTAAGCATTGATAGAGCGGTTTTTCATTTCTGCGCCGCTTTTGCATTTCTGTGCGACAGATCCCACTTCAGGGGCTCCCGTTTCACACGCTCGCGGTGTTAGCTTTGAGATGTTTCTGATCAGTCGATCAGATATTTCCTACGAACCGCCTGCAAAGGAATGCCCCCAGCAATGGATTTCTCCCTCAAGCACCTGGCTGCGACCACCCTCATGCTCGCCAGCCTTTCGTCGTTCACCACCGCTGCCCACGCCAACATCACCCCGCAACAGAACGCGATCATCCTCAAGACCTTCAGTGATGCATCGGTCAAGGATTTCAGGCAGTTCCTGGGAAGCCTGGCCAAGAGCGATATCGCCAAGACCGACAACCTCGGCCCGGCCATCCGTGCCTTCCTCGACAACAAGACGCTTACCGCCGGGCAACAAAACGAAATCCATCGTTTGCTCGGCCTCTATGCCCGGGTGAAATACGGCAGCGCGGCCACCGAAACCCTGAAGGAGCTGGTGGCCATACCGACCGTGCGCGTGGACGGTGTCGACCAGCACGACAATCCCGAATTCCTCAAGATTGCCGAGAAGATCAAGGGCCTGGCCCAGGCGTTCAACCTGAACTTTCGCAACATCGACAACCGCGTCTACGAGATCTCCCTGGAAGGCAGCGGCGATGAAGTCGTGGGCATTCACGCCCATGCCGATGTGGTGCCGGTGACGCCGGAAAACTGGGTGCTGCAGGACGGCACCCGCCTCGACCCGTTCAAGGTCACCCTGATCGGCGATCGCATGTATGGCCGCGGCACCGAGGATGACAAGAACGGCATCGTGGTGGCGCTCTACGCCATGAAGATCATCAAGGAGGAGAAGCTGCCGCTGGCCCGCAACTTCAAGCTGCTGGTCGACACCACCGAAGAGACCACGGGCGACGCCATCCCCTACTACTTCGAACGCAACCCCACACCCAACTACAACCTGGCGCTGGATGGCGGCTACCCGGTGGTGATCGCCGAGAAAGGCTACGGCACGGTCATGGCCAGCTTCGCCAAGCGCACCGCGCAAGGCAAGGGCGCAGAGATCACCTCGATGACCGGCGGCCTGGCCACCAACCAGATTCCATCGACATCGGTTGCGACCCTGGTGACCGACAAGCCCGCCGAACTGGCCGCCAGCCTGCAAAAGGCCGGCACCGAATATGCCAAGCGTAACGGCGGCAACTTCGAGGTCGCTGCCAAGGTCGACGGCAAGGACGTCAAACTGACGGTCACTGGTGTGTCCGCCCACTCCTCCGAGCCCGAGTCCGGCGTCAACCCGGTGGCCAGGATGCTCGACTTCATCAATGGCCTCGACGGCAAGGTCGCGCTCAAGCACAACCAGATCACCGACGCCGCCCGCTACGCTGCCGATAACTGGGGGCTGGACTACCTGGGTGGCAAGTTGGGAGTCGGTTTTTCCGATGAATTCATGGGCCCGCTGACCACGTCCCTGACCTATGTCGGGATGGATGACAAAGCCTTCAAACTCGCAGTCAACCTGCGCGTGCCGAAGGGCAAGACGCCGGATGTGCTCAAGTCCGAAATCGCCGCAAAGCTGGACGCCTGGAGCAAGAAGACCAGCATCGCACCAACCTTCGACCTGTCGATCGCCGAACCGATGTACCGCAACCCCGAGGGTGAATGGGTCAAGGCCTTGCTCGCTGTGACCAGCGAAAACCTCGGCATGGAACACAAGTTCGGCACCTCCGCCGGCGCCACCTCCGTGCATGAACTGCCCAACGGCGTGCAATTCGGCCTGGCCATGCCGGACGTCAAATACACCGGTCACAACGACAACGAGTTCAAGACCACCGAGCAGTTCCTGCTGGACTTGCAGATCGTGACCGAAATGATGGGCCGCATCGGGCAATTGCCGAAGCTTTGATCCCCCCTTCGGACCCGCCACCCTGGCGGGTCCATTGCTCCCAAATCACATGCCGGCCCCTGTAGGAGCGAGCCTGCTCGCGAAAAACCAGAGGACGTCACGGTAAGTCTGGTTTCCCGCGTCATCGTTACCCCCCATCGCGAGCAAGCTCGCTCCTACGGGTCGATTTGATCCAGCACCCGGTTCGCCGTGATCTCCGCCAGCATCACGCTGTTGGAAATGCCCAGCAACGCATTGCGCGACCCACCGTCCAGGTGATCCACCAACTGATGGACCATCACGTCGACCGACGCGAGGGTTTCGACCAGATAAACCATCAAGGTTTCGGGACTCGCCTGCGGGTCCACGGAGAACAGGGTACCGGGTGTGCGCGGTGTGGCTTTGATATCGGCAATCGAGGGGATGTGAAAATCGGGGGCGGCTTCGTTGAGCCTGGTTGAGTCGGGTTCATGTGGGGAGACCGGATCGGCCTCCGGTGGGTTTGGCGTTACCTTGAACATGATCTTCAATTCCTGAGTGATGCGGTCACCACTTCGCGACTAAACGAAGGGGTGGCAGCTGTACGCAGGTTAGTCGACCGGGGAATTGAAGAAGCCGGCGCACCCAAAGGTGCCCTGCGCACAGCCACCATCAAATACAGGAGAAAATACCTGTCTGACGGACACTTGTGCGACTTCAATTACCAACGGGCGACTAAACCCGATCACTGATGAGCAGTGACACGAATCAAGTTACCGACGGCCTGCGAGGCGCACAAGCCGGCGGATTCTGGCGTAACCGTAGGCAACGGCGCAAGGTCTTGTAGCTTGCATGAAGTAACCTTAAACACCGTTAAACAAACGCTCTCCGGCGATGTTGAGTGACATGGCGCACTTGCCCGGATTGATGAATAAGCCTCATGAACCCTTGCCGATTTACCCGTCTAGTGCTCATCCGTTAGCTCGCTTACTGTTTCCCCAGCGGTCCTGCACCCAGCCGATACCACTGACGTGCAGCCTGACCATCAAAAACGGGAATTTGGGGTGAAACCATCCCGCCCGTTGTGTGCTCGTTCCTTACGGCCCACGACCTGAGAGGGAAAACCATCTCCCCTTCAACACCCACGGCGGCTGCCTCGCAGTTGGCTGACCCGCCTTTAGGAGCAACATTGATGAATCCCTTGATCGCCCCATTGGTGGCCTTATCGCTCATGGCCGGGGAAGCCTGCGCCCAGTCCTCCAACGAGATCCGCATTACCCACGCCGGCTCCCAGCCCTCCATCAAGGGGGCTGCGGAAAACTTCACCGGCACGGTTCGGGTTGATGGCCTGTTCAAGGGGGATTCCCCTGCTCGCATCGGCGGTGGCACGGTGACCTTCGAACCCGCCGCACGCACGGCCTGGCATACCCATCCGCTGGGGCAAACGCTGATCGTCACCGCCGGAGTCGGCTACGTGCAGCAAGCGGGCGGCCCACGTCAGGAAATCCGTCCGGGCGACATTGTCTGGATCCCGCCGCAAACACGTCACTGGCATGGCGCGACGGCCACCCACGGAATGACTCACATCGCCATCGCCGAAGCCGAGGACGGCAAGGCTGTCACTTGGGCGGAAAAAGTCTCGGATGCGCAGTACGAAGGTCAATCGCCCGCGCAGGGCTTGTAGCTGTTTGTTGTAGATCAACCTCACTCGAGCACCGCCTGCCAGGCAGTGATGAGCAATGGATGGAGCTTTCACGATGACCACTGATACACCGATTGCACATCGCAAGACCGGTGCCCTCCCCGCGCTGATAGCCCTGTGTCTGGGCCTTGGCTTGATATCGGGTGTGGCCACTCAGAACGCCGAGGCATCGCAACCCATGACCAGCACACAACCTGCGGCACAAACGCTGTCGGCCAGGCAACAGGCCATTCCACTGATCGCAGCGTTCATGGCAACCAGTGACATGCCCAGGCTCAACGCTGCCTTGAACCAAGGCCTGGACGCCGGCCTGACGGTCAGCGAGACCAAGGAAATCCTGGTGCAGCTCTACGCCTATGTCGGCTTCCCCCGCAGCCTCAATGCGTTGAATGAACTGATGACGGTGGTGCAAGCGCGCAAACAACGCGGCATCCAGGATGCGCCTGGACGCGAACCCAGCCGTGCCATTGCAACCGGTGAGGCATTGCTCGCAGCAGGAACGGCCAATCAAACCCGAATTTCCGGTGGCCCGGTCAAGGGGCCGGTGTTCGATTTCGCCCCGGTCATCAACCGGTTTCTGCAAACCCACCTGTTCGGCGACATCTTCGAGCGCGACAACCTCGACTGGCAAAGCCGCGAACTGGCGACCGTCGGCGCTCTGGCCGCAACGCCGGGTGTGGAGTCGCAGTTGCGCTCGCACATGCGGGCGAGCCTGCGGGTGGGGTTGAGCGTGGAGCAATTGCGCCAAGTCATCGAGGTACTGGCCGAGCACGGCGATGAACAATCCGCCAAACGTGCAAGCACAGCCCTGACACAGGCACTTGCTGCCTCGGGAGGTTGAACATGAAGACTGGAAAAAACCTGCTGAACATCACCCTGCTGAGCGTGCTTGCCGCCTGTGCGGGCCATGCCAATGCCGCCGCCCCCTTGATGATTCAGGAGCAAGGCAGCTTCGCCGCCGGCGGGACGATGATCACCGCACCGGGCTCGTTCAATCCGCGCAACCCCATGAATCCTGATGGCCAGACTTACCACGGCGACCATGCGTACACCTTCTACCAAATCCCGGTCGATGCGCGAAAACTGCCCATCGTCATGTGGCACGGCGCAGGCCAGTTTTCCAAGACCTGGGAAACCACCGCGGATGGCCGCGAAGGCTTCCAGAATATTTTTCTGCGGCGCCAGTTCGGCGTGTATCTGATCGACCAGCCGCGTCGTGGCGATGCCGGCCGCAGCATGGTCGAAGCAACGGTCAAGCCTGTCCCGGACGAGCAGCTCTGGTTCAACCAGTTCCGCATCGGCTTGTGGCCCAACTATTTCGAGGGTGTGCAGGTTGCCCGGGATGCGCAAACGCGCGATCAGTTTTTCCGCGCGATGACGCCGAACACCGGTCCGTTCGACATGGCCGTGGTCTCCGATGGCGTGTCGGCGGTCTTCGACAAAATCGGCCCCGGCATCCTGTTCACGCACTCTCAGGGTGGCGGGCCTGGTTGGTTGACGGCGATCAAGAACAACAAGGTCAAGGCCATCGTGGCTTTCGAGCCGGGCAGCAGCTTCGTTTTCCCGCAGGGTGAAGTACCCGCGCCGATTCCCAGCGCGTTCGACACGGTACAAGGTGCAGCGGTGCCGATGGATCAGTTCATGGCGCTCACGCGCATTCCGGTCCTGATCCTCTACGGCGACAACATCCCGGAGCAAGCCGTCGACCTGCCCGCTCAGGACAGCTGGCGCGCCCGACTCACCATGGCCCGGCTTTGGCGCGATGCCGTCAACAAACACGGCGGTGACGTGAGGCTGATCCACTTGCCGGAGATTGGCATCAAGGGCAATACCCACTTCCCCATGTCGGATCTGAACAACGTGCAGATCGCGGACCTGGTGTCCGGGTTTCTGACAGAAAAGCATCTGGATTGACGGCTTCAGCACATTTTTTTAACGCGCCTTTTAATGCTCCGGAGACACTTATGAGAAACACAATTTTGAAAGCCTCGCTGATGGCCGCCATGGTCGGTATTTCTGCTGGCGAAGCCGGCGCCGCCGACTACAAAAAGAACCCGTTCACCCTGGCTTACGACGGTGCAATTACCAAGAATGAACCCGGCAAGGTCAACATCCATCCGGTCACCTACAAGCTCAATGGCCTGGACATCGCTGCCAACGTCTACACCCCTGCCAACTACGATGCGAAGAAGGCTTATCCGACGGTGGTGGTGGCGCACCCCAATGGCGGCGTGAAAGAGCAAGTCGCCGGTTTGTATGCCCAGCGACTGGCTGAACAAGGCTACATCACGATTACCGCCGATGCCGCGTATCAGGGCGCAAGTGGCGGACAACCGCGCAGCATCGACAAGCCGGCGTACCGCATCGAGGATATCCACGGCATGGCGGACTTCATCACCCAGTATGCTGGCGTCGACGGCAAGCGTCTGGGCCTGCTTGGCATCTGCGGTGGCGGTGGCTACTCGTTGGCCGCCGCGCAAACCGACAAGCGATTCAAGTCGGTGGCGACCGTGAGCATGTTCAACTCTGGCCGGGTGCGTCGCAATGGCTACAACGACTCGCAACTGGGCACCATCGAGCAACGCCTGCAACAGGCTTCCGCTGCCCGCGCCCAGGAAGCGGCCGGAGGTGAAGTGCTCTATTCGGGCGATGCCAACCTCACCGATGAGCAGATCGCCAAACTGCCGTTCGAGCTGTATCGCCAGGGTTATGAGTACTACTGGAAGACCCATGCCCACCCAGACTCGACCTTCAAGTACACCACGAGCAGCTTGCTGGACCTGATGCGCTTCGACGCCACCAACCAGATCGAACTGATCAATCAGCCATTGCTGATGATCGCCGGTAGCAAGGCCGACAGCCTGTACATGACCCAGGATGCGTTCCCCAAGGCCACCGGTACGAAAGACAAAGAGTTGTTCATCATCGACGGCGCAACGCACATCGAAACCTACTGGGTTCCCAAGTATGTGGACGCTGCACTCGGCAAGTTGACGCCGTTCTACGCAAGAACCTTGTGACTGGCTCGTTGGGGTCGCGCATCCATGCGGAACCTGATTACATGGAATAATCCCGCGCTCCGCATGAGAGGCTCTCATCAATGTCCCGCGCCAATCTCAACGATCTGCAAGCCTTCGTGGTCATTACCCGCGAAGGCAGCTTCACTCGCGCCGCCGCACAGCTGGGCGTCTCGCAGTCCGCGCTGAGCCACACCATGCGCGCTCTCGAAACCAGGCTCGGCGTTCGCCTGTTGACCCGAACCACGCGCAGCGTATCCCCCACAGAGGCTGGCCAGCGGCTGTATCAGTCCATGGCGCCGCGCTTCGACGAAATTGAACTTGAATTGGCTGCGGTCAGCGAGTTTCGCGATACCCCGGCAGGCAACGTGCGGATTTCAGCTTCCGAACATGCGGCGAACAACATCCTTTGGCCCAAGCTGTCGAAGGTGCTTCCCGACTACCCGGACATCAAGGTCGAAATCACCGTCGACTACGCCCTCTGCGACATCGTCGCGCAGCGCTACGACGCGGGCGTGCGCCTGGGCGATCAGGTGGCCAAGGACATGATCGCCGTCCCGATCGGCCCCCCGTTGCGCATCGCCGTAGTGGGGTCTGCCGAATACTTCAAACAGCGGCCGTATCCGAAAGAGCCAAGGGATTTGGCCGCACACAATTGCATCAATTTGCGCCTGCCCACCCACGGGAACCTGATGCAATGGGACTTTGAGAAGGACGGTCACGAACTCAAGGCGCGTGTCGAAGGACAGTGGACGTTCAACAGCAGCTTGCCGATCCTGCGCGCTGCTGTCGCCGGATGCGGGCTGGGGTTCCTGCCAGAAGATATGGTAGCCAGGGAGCTTGCCGACGGAAGCCTTGTGCGGGTACTCGAAGACTGGTGCCAGCCTTTTGCCGGTTACCACCTTTACTACCCCAATCGCCGTGAGCATTCTTCAGCGTTCGGCGTAGTGGTGGACGCGCTGCGTTACAAGCGCTGATTCGTCCATGGTCAACCTGCCTGGATGGCACGGATGAAATACGTGAGTGATTCCAACTTCAAATAAACACTGGGAGATACTCGGGTTGATCTAGGCTTGAATGAAATCACGCGGGAAAAAAACCATGTCCCTCGCCCCCGGAAATCTATTGGCCCTGGCTTTGGGTGTCTTCTTTTGCACAGCCGTGTACGGACAAGGGGTAGCAGACACCGATTCCCCACCGGCAATACTTCCATTGGCATCCGAGACTGCGCCAAAACTCATTGCCTACCCGCCGCTTGCCGAGCCCCTTGCCCGCGGTGTTGTCATTATCCAGTATCGAACAGAACACGCCAGGATCATGCCGGTATTTGGCAAGGCAGCTGTTGAAGTATCACCACGTCTCGGTCACCTCCACGTGACCGTCGACGACTGGAAAGGCACATGGGCGCACACCAGCGAAGACCCGATCATCCTGGTTGGACTGACGCCCGGCACTCACAAGGTCCTTCTTGAAGTGGCCGATCCGACTCACAAAATCCTCGCCAGTACGACAGTGAGTTTTATCGTTCCGCAGAAGTAACCGGCGGACGCTCCCCACATTGACAGTGATCACGCAGTCAAACCATAACGATTGAGTGTTCATAACTGACTGCGGTGGTGTGAGTAGCCTCTGATTTCGAAAACACCTCTGACTGACTACGCTGTTTTCAAGTCTTTTCGCCAACCTGCACTTCGCTTTACTTCTGGCAGCACAACTCCACCCTCAGGGTGACGGTAGATAGCCCATCACACGTGACTCGCCCATCAGCAGCGGGCGATTCAGTTCCGCACAAGCACGCAAGTACTCGGCCACCAGGGTGACCCGCTTCAGCTTGCGCAGGTCCTCGCTGTAATACATCCAGAACTGCCGCGTGATCTCCACTTCACCGGGCAGCACTTCGCACAGGCGGGGATCGGGGCCGGCGAGGAAGCAAGGCAGGATCGCCAGCGCCCGCCCCTCCAGGGCTGCGTGGTAATGGGCCACCACGCTGGTGCTGCGCAGGCGACTGTTGGCGCCGGGCATCAGGTCGTTCAGGTAGAGCAGCTTGAAGCTGAAGGCCAGATCCTCGACGTAGGTCACGAACGGGTGAACGGCCAGGTCCTCGCGACAGCCGATCGTCGGATGACTGGCCAGGTACTCCGGCGTCGCATACAGACGCAGGCGGTAGTCGCACAATCGCGAGCACACATAGGGACCGCGCTCGGGCCGTTCCAGGGTGATGGCGATGTCCGCCTCGCGCCGTGACAGGTTGATGAAATGCGGGACCGGCAAAATGTCCGCCGAGATATGCGGATAGTGCTCGAGGAAGTGGCTCATCTGCGCAGTGATGAAACAGGTCCCGAAGGCTTCGGTACAGCCGATGCGCAGGTGCCCGGCGAGCCCCCCGGTGGTGCCGAAAACCTGCTCGCAGGCTACCAGCAGCGTACTTTCCAGGGATTCGGCGTGGCTGACCAGACGCTGCCCCTCCACGGTCAGGACAAAACCTGCGGTTCGCGACTTCTCGAACAACAGAGCACCCAGACACTGCTCCAGGGCGCGTATGCGCCGCGACACCGTGGTGTAGTCCACCCCCAGGCGGCGAGCTGCACCGCTGGCGGTGCGGGCACGGGCGACCTCGAGGAAGAAACGCATGTCGTCCCAGTTCAGTGGGTTCTGCGTTGTGCTTTTTTGCATATCCATCGGGCTTTTCTGCCAATACATATGGGAAATATGCACTTATATACTCGCATCTCACCCAACTTGGCCAGCGTCGTTTTCAGGCCAGGAAAGCCCCCCACCCCAATAATAAATACCGAGGGCTGACAGCATGAGCGCATGGATAAACACCGGCTTGCACGCCGGACACAAACAGCTGCGCAACAGCGCAATCGCGGCCACGGTTCTCGTCTGCCGTTGGCCCGATCCGCTGCTCGCCGCGCAGCGGATCGGGCTCGCCCTCCTGCACCGCCCTCTCTCCACCGCAAGGTCATCCGGGCGGCAATAACTCCAGCACATCAGCATTCAGGTGGCGTCCCGCATCGGGTCGCTGCCCGGGTACCCGTACGCCCCTCAAAAGGCCGAACAACAAAAACAACTAGAAATGCGGAGCTGCACCATGACGACCGACCATCCGAACCACGTCCAGACCTGTGCACTGGTCAGGGCCAACCCCAAGTTCCACCGCCTCGCGCGCCAGCGTGCACTGCTGGCCTGGACGCTGAGCGGCGCGGTCCTGGCTATCTATTACAGCTTCATCATGGTGGTGGCTTTCGCCCCTGCCTGGCTGCACCTGCCGCTCTACGACGGCAGCCACCTCAGCCTCGGCATGCCAATCGGCGTGACGATCATCCTGTTGTCCTGGCTACTCACCGCCTGGTACGTGCACAGCGCCAACACCCGCTTCGACGTACTCAGCTCGCAGATCCTGCAGGAGTCCCGCGCATGAAACGCCTGTTCGCCCTTCTCGCCCTCAGCCCTGTGCTGGCCCATGCCGAGCCCATCATTGCGCAGAAGCAACCGCTCAACCTGCACGCCATCGGCATGTTTTTCGTCTTCGTCCTCGCCACCCTGCTGATCACCTGGTGGGCGGCACGACGCACCCGCTCCGCCGCCGACTTCTACAGCGCCGGTGGCGGCATCACCGGCTTCCAGAATGGCCTGGCAATCGCCGGTGACTACATGTCGGCGGCAACTCTGTTGGGTCTGTCGAGCCTGGTCTTCGCCAAGGGCTACGACGGCTTCGTCTACATCATCGGCTTCTTCGTCGGCTGGCCCATCGTCACCTTCCTGATGGCCGAGCGCTTGCGCAACCTGGGGCGCTACACCTTCGCCGACATCGTCTCCTACCGCCTCGATCAAACCCGCGTGCGCAGCTTCGCCGCCCTCGGATCGCTGACCGTGGTGTGCTGCTATCTGGTGGTGCAGATGGTCGGTGCCGGTCAACTGATCAAACTGCTGTTCGGCCTCGACTACCGCACGGCGGTGGTGGTAGTCGGACTGCTGATGCTGGTCTATGTCATCTTCGGCGGCATGCTCGCCACCACATGGGTACAGATCACCAAGGCGGTCCTGCTCCTGGCGGGCGGCACGACACTGGTGCTGATGGCCCTGAGTCGTTTCGATTTCAGCTTCGAGACGCTGGCCGCCCAGGCTGTGGCCGTGCATGCCAGCGGCGTGCAGATCATGGGCCCGGGCACCTTGCTGGCCGACCCGATCAACGCGGTGTCCCTATCCCTTGGACTGGTCTTCGGCATTGCCGGCCTGCCGCACATCCTGATGCGCTTCTTCACGGTGCCCAATGCCAAGGAAGCGCGTAAATCCGTACTGTTCGCCACGGTGTTCATCGGTTTCTTCTTCCTGGTGGTCTGCGTCCTGGGCTATACCGCCATCGTCATCGTCGGCACCGATCCTCAGTACTACGTCGATGGCAAGCTCGGCGGGGCCATGATTGGCGGCAGCAATATGGTAGCCATGCACCTGGCGAAGGCGGTGGGTGGCAACCTGTTTCTCGGTTTCCTCTCTGCCGTGGCTTTCGCCACCATTCTCGCAGTGGTGGCTGGCCTGGCCCTGGCCGGTGCCTCGGCCATCTCCCATGACCTTTACGCTTCGGTATTGAAGAAGGGCTGCGCCGACGAGAAACAGGAAATGCGTGTGTCGCGCATCGCCACCATCTGCCTGGGCATCGTTGCGATCGCCCTCGGCATTCTGTTCGAGGGGCAGAACATCGCCTTCCTGGTCGGCCTGACGTTCGGCATCGCCGCCTCGGCGAACTTCCCGGTACTGATCATGGCCATGTACTGGGGCGGCCTGACCACCCGCGGCGCCCTCTATGGCGGCCTGACCGGGCTGGTCAGCGCACTGGCCCTGGTGATCGGCTCGCCGTCGGTGTGGGTCGGCGTACTGGGGCATGCCCAGGCGCTCTTCCCTTACGACCAGCCGGCGCTGTTCTCCATGCCACTGGCCTTCCTGGTCATAGTGGTCGCTTCCAGGCTTGACCGCAGCGAACGCGCCGACCGCGAACGCGCCGCCTATGCCGACCAGTTCGTCCGTGCCCAGACCGGCCTTGGAGCTGCCATGGCCAGCAGTCACTGACGCTGCTTTTTCCGGGGCTGACGCCCCGAGCGCGAGTCCGCTCCTTTGCTTCGCGCTTTTTTACGCCCGACCTGCGCCGCTCGGCGCAGGACACCCCAGAAGCGCCCCTCCCTCGCCAACGCCAAGCGGCGCGGGAGCGGCTCGTCGACAACAAAAACAACAAAAGGCAACCAATGAAACCCACCACCCTCACCCTGTTCCTGGCCGGCACCGGCCTCGCCGCACAGGCTCACGCCGACTTCTTCGCAGACAGCACGGCCAGGCTGGAAACGCGCAACTTCTACTTCAACCGCGACTTCCGCCAGGCCAATGCCGCCCAGTCCAAGCAAGAAGAATGGGCCCAGGGTTTCCTGCTGCGCTACGAATCCGGCTATACCGACGGCATGATCGGCGTCGGTATCGACGCTCTTGGCCAGCTCGGCGTCAAGCTCGATTCCAGTCCCGATCGCTCCGGCTCTGGCCTGCTCAAGCGCGATAACGAGCCGCCCAAACGCGCCAAGGACGAGTATGGCGAACTGGGCCTGACGGCCAAGTTCAAAGCGTCCAACAGCGTGCTCAAGCTCGGCACCCTGACCCCGAAGTTGCCGGTACTGCTGGCCAATGACTCGCGCCTGTTGCCGCAAACATTCCGCGGTGGGCAGTTGAACGTCCAGGAGATCAAAGGCCTGAGCGTCGATGCCGGGCGCGTGGATCGGGTCAACCAGCGCGACTCCTCGAACTACGAGAAAATGGCGATCACCACCACCGGCGCCAAGGGCATTGTCAGTGGCCAGGCCCGCAGTGATGCCTTCAATTTCGCCGGCCTTGCCTACCAGTGGAACGACCGGCTGAACACCGGCTACAACTACGGCGGCCTGGACGACTTCTACCACCAACACCAGTTCAGTCTGGTCCACGTGCTGCCGCTGGGCGCAGGCCAGACGCTCAAGAGCGACCTGCGCTACGCCCGCTCCACCGACGACGGCAACAGCAACATCGACAACAACGCCTTCGGCGCCATGTTCACCTATGCCCTCGGCGGCCATGCCTTCGGTCTGGGCTACCAACGCATGAGTGGCGACACCGGCTTTGCCTACGTCAATGGCAGCGACGCCTACCTGGTCAACTTCGTGCAGATCAACGACTTCGCCAACAAGGACGAGCGTTCCTGGCAGGCGCGCTACGACTACAACTTCGCGGCACTCGGCATTCCCGGCCTGACCTTCATGACCCGCTACCTGGCCGGCGACAGCATCGATCTGGGCGCCCGCAGGCCTGAGGGTCGCGAATGGGAGCGCGACACCGACATCGGCTACGTGGTGCAGAGCGGCCCGCTGAAAAACCTCGGTCTGAAGTGGCGCAACGCTACGGTGCGCACCGCCCACTTCGGCAACGATCTCGACGAAAACCGCCTGATCCTCAGCTATACCCTGGCGCTCTGGTAATCCCTCGCACAAGGCGGGTGCCGCTCACATCGCTTGACGGTGCGGGCAGCACCCGCCTTGTGCATTTCTGGCGCATCGGGGATGCCGCCAGCCTGTGTTTTTTTGCACAACGCACGGGACTTTTTGAGCATTTTTATTTGATTTATGCATGCCTATACTCGATTCAACCGCTTGGTCATGAACCAGGTCAGTCCCAATAAAAATAAACAGGGCACCCACCGTGAAGCCATTCTTGCTTGCCGTCGTCTCCCCACTGTCAGGTACCCGCGCGCGTTCCGGGAGACTCCAATGAACAACAACTGCCAACCCTTCCTGGCCGCTCGTGACTTCCTGCTGGCCCACCGTACCGACTACGCCACCGCCGTGCGTGACTTCCGCTGGCCACAGTTGACCGAGTTCAACTGGGCTCTGGATTACTTTGACGCCATGGCCGAGGGCAACCAGGCCAATGCCCTGTGGATCGTCGAAGAGGACAGCAGCGAACAACGCTACAGCTTCCAGCAGCTGGCCGCGCGCTCCAACCAGGTGGCCAATCACCTGCGTGCCCTGGGCGTGCGCCGCGGAGAGCGCATCCTGCTGATGCTCGGTAACGACATCGCCCTGTGGGAAACCATGCTGGCTGCCTTCAAGCTCGGCGCCGTGGTCATCCCCGCCACCGCCCTGCTGACCCCTGAAGACTTACGTGATCGCATCGAGCGTGGCCATGTGCGTCATCTGGTGGTCGGCGCCGCTCATGTCGACAAGTTCGACGGCCTGGGTGAAGGCTGCAGCCGCATCTGTGTTGGCCCGACCCCCGCCGGCTGGACCCCGCACAGCGCTGGCAGCGAATATTCCGAACAGTTCGAAGTCGAGGGCCAAACGCTCGCCACCGACCCGATGCTGCTGTACTTCACCTCCGGCACCACCTCCAAGCCGAAGATGGTGCTGCACAGTCACCAGAGTTACCCGGTCGGCCACCTATCGACCATGTACTGGATCGGCCTGCAGCCGGGCGACCTGCACCTGAACATTTCGTCCCCGGGCTGGGCCAAGCACGCCTGGAGTTGCCTCTTCGCACCATGGAATGCCGGTGCCTGCATCTTTATCCACAACACCGCACGCTTCAGCGCGCAAGCCCTGCTCGGCGTGCTGGAACGCTACGGCGTCACCAGCCTGTGTGCGCCGCCTACCGTGTGGCGCATGCTGATCCAGGAAGACCTGGCCAGCTACAAGACACGCCTGCGCCTGCGCGAACTGGTGGGCGCTGGTGAGCCGCTCAACCCGGAGATCATCGAGCAGATCCTGCACGCCTGGGGCCTGTTGCTGCGCGACGGTTTCGGCCAGTCGGAAACCACCGCCCTGGTCGGCAACACGCCTGGCCAGCGGCTCAAGCCGGGGTCCATGGGCCGTCCGCTGCCGGGCTACCGGGTGACCATGCTCGACCCTGATGGCGTGCCGGGTAACGAAGGCGAAGTGGCCCTGCCGCTGGATGTGCGCCCGCTCGGCCTGATGCTGTGCTACGAGGACAGCCCGGAAAAGACCGCCGAAGTGATGCGCGACGGCTACTACCGCACCGGCGACACCGCGCAGATCGACGAAGAGGGCTACATCACCTTCGTCGGCCGCGCCGACGACGTGTTCAAGGCTTCCGACTACCGCATCAGCCCCTTCGAGCTGGAAAGCGCGCTGATCGAGCACCCGGCGGTAATGGAAGTGGCCGTGGTGCCAAGCCCCGACCCGGTGCGCCTGGCAGTGCCCAAGGCCTATCTGATCCTGGCCCATGAAGCCCAGGGCAGCCACGAACTGGCCGGCAGCATCTTCGCGTTCGCCCGCGAGCACCTGGCGCCCTACAAGCGGGTGCGGCGCATCGAATTTGTCAGCGAGCTGCCCAAGACCATCTCCGGGAAGATCCGCCGGGTGGAACTGCGGCAAATGGAAACGCAGCGCCGTCAGGGCGACGCACGTGGCCCGCAGGAATACTTCGAAGAAGACTTCCCGCAACTCAAGGGCTGAACCCAGGCTGGTACGCCGGCCCTTCTGAATCCAAATCCGACCGCTCGGCCATCCAGGCCGAGTGGCTTAACTCGACCCAAAGAAAGTAGGCAGAACTGAAAATGACCTCTTCCAGCATTCCAAGCGTCAAGCTTCTCATCAACGGCGAATTCGTCGAATCGCGCAGCACTCAGTGGCGCGACGTAGTCAACCCGGCCACCCAGGAAGTCCTGGCCCGCGTCCCCTTCGCCACCGCCGAGGAAATGAACGCCGCCGTCGCCAGCGCCAAGCAAGCCTTCAAGACCTGGCGCAAGACCCCGATCGGTACCCGTTCCCGTGTCTTCCTCAAGTACCAGCAACTGATCCGCGAGAACATCAAGGAACTGGCCGCCCTGCTGACCGCCGAGCAAGGCAAGACCCTGCCGGATGCCGAAGGTGACGTGTTCCGCGGCCTGGAAGTGGTCGAGCACGCCGCCAGCATCGGCAACCTGCAGATGGGCGAGTTGGCCAACAACGTGGCCAACGGCGTCGACACCTACACCCTGCTGCAACCGCTGGGCGTGTGCGCCGGCATCACCCCGTTCAACTTCCCGGCGATGATCCCGCTTTGGATGTTCCCGATGGCCATTGCCACCGGCAACACCTTCGTCCTCAAGCCGTCCGAGCAGGACCCGCTGGTGACCATGCGCCTGGTGGAACTGGCGCTGGAGGCCGGTGTACCCAAGGGTGTACTCAACGTCATCCACGGTGGCGTCGACGCGGTGAACCTGATCTGCGACCACCCGGATATCAAGGCCGTGTCCTTCGTCGGCTCGACCAAGGTCGGCACCCACGTCTACAACCGCGCCACCCAGAACGGCAAGCGCGCGCAATGCATGATGGGCGCGAAAAACCATGCCATCGTCCTGCCCGATGCCAACCGGCAGCAAACCCTGAACAACCTGCTGGGCGCCTCCTTCGGCGCCGCCGGCCAGCGCTGCATGGCTCTGCCCGTGGTGATCCTGGTCGGTGAAGCGCAGGCTTGGCTACCGGACCTGATTGAGCGAACCAAGACCCTCAAGATCAATGGCGGCACCGAGCCAGGCACCGACATCGGCCCGGTGATTTCCTGCGCCGCCCTGGACCGCGTCAACGGCCTGATCGCCAGCGGCATCGAAGAAGGTGCAAAGCTTGAACTGGATGGGCGCAACCCGAGCGTGCCGGGCTACCAGGACGGCAACTTCGTCGGCCCGACCATTTTCTCCGGCGTCACGGCGCAAATGTCCGTGTACCGCGAAGAGATCTTCGGCCCGGTGCTGAGCGTGATGCACGCCGCCAACCTGGATGAGGCGATCGAGATCATCAACGCCAACCCGAACGGCAACGGCACTGCCCTGTTCACCCGTTCCGGTGCTGCCGCTCGTCACTTCCAGGAAGAGATCGACGTCGGCCAGGTGGGCATCAACGTGCCAATCCCGGTACCGGTCCCGCTGTTCTCCTTCTCCGGTTCGCGCGCCTCCAAGCTGGGCGACCTGGGTCCCTACGGCAAGCAAGTGGTGACCTTCTACACCCAGACCAAGACGATCACCCAGCGCTGGTTCGACGAGGACGACACCGTCGGCGCGGTGAACACCACCATCACCCTGAAATGACCTTTGCCGGTCGGCGCCTTGCGTCGGCCGACGACAAGCGCGCGCAGGATTTCCTGCGCCATTGCCCCCTATCGTAAAAGGTAGCCAACATGCATATCGGATTTCTCGGCCTCGGCAACATGGGCGGCCCAATGGCCCGTAACCTGCTCAAGGCTGGCCACAGCCTGACCGTCTTTGATCCCTTCCCCCAGGCGGTCGCCGCCCTGGTGGAGGCCGGCGCCAGCGCCGCCGACTCGCCCGCCGCCGTGGCCAAGGCCAGGGTCGAGGTGATCATCACCATGCTGCCGACCGCCGAACACGTGAAGCAGGTCTATCGCGGCAAGGACGGCCTGCTGGCCAATATCGGCCCAGGCGTGTTGCTTATCGACAGTTCGACCATCGACCCGCTGAGCACCCGCGAAGTGGCCAAATATGCCCTCGCCCAAGGCAACCCGATGCTCGACGCGCCGGTATCCGGCGGCACCGGCGGCGCGGCGGCAGGCACCCTGACCTTTATGGTCGGTGGCCCGGACAGTGTGTTCGACCAGGCCCTGCCGATCCTATCGGCCATGGGCAAGAACATCGTGCACTGCGGCGCAGCCGGCAACGGCCAAGTGGCCAAGATCGCCAACAACATGCTGCTCGGCATCTCCATGGTCGGCGTCGCCGAAGCCATGGCCCTGGGTGTGGCCCTGGGCATGGAAGCCAAGGTGCTGGCCGGGATCATCAATACCTCCAGCGGTCGCTGCTGGAGCTCGGAGATCAACAATCCGTTCCCGGGTGTACTGGAAAACGCGCCGGCCTCACGCGGCTACAGCGGCGGCTTTGGCAGCGACCTGATGCTCAAGGATCTGGGCCTGGCCACCGAAGCGGCCAGGCACGCGCGTCAACCGGTCGCGCTCGGTGCTGTAGCCCAACAGCTGTACCAGACCTTCAGCCTGCAAGGTAATGGCGGCCTGGACTTCTCCGCCATCATCCAACTGTTCCGCGGGGAAGCCTGAGCATGAGCGAGCAGCAAGCCCCGGTGCTGGCCAGCGTACGCAACCGCGTCGGCCACCTGACACTGAATCGGCCAAGCGCGTTGAACACCCTGGACCTGCCCATGGTGCGCCTGCTATGCCGGCACCTGTGGGCTTGGGAACAGGACCCGCAGATCGTCGCCGTGACCATTCGCGGCGCCGGTGAAAAGGCCTTCTGCGCCGGCGGCGACATTCGCATGCTGTACGACAGCTACAAGGCCGGCGACAACCAGCACGAGCTGTTCCTCGAGGAAGAGTATGCCCTCGACGAATACCTGCATGGTTACACCAAGCCAGTGCTGGCGCTGCTCGATGGTTTCGTCCTCGGCGGCGGCATGGGCCTGGCCCAGGCCGCCTCGCTACGGGTGATCACCGAGCGCACGCGGATGGGCATGCCGGAAGTCGGCATCGGCTTTTTCCCCGATGTCGGTGGCAGCTATTTCCTGCCGCGCCTGCCGGGGGAACTGGGAACCTATCTGGGCATCACCGGCTGCCAGGTGCGTGCCGCCGATGCCCTCTATGCGAACCTTGCCGACTACTACCTGCCCAGCGAACGGCTGGCCGAGCTGGATGCCTGTCTGGACCACCTGAACTGGACCGCTGCGCCCGACGAAGACTTGCAGGACCTGCTTGCCGACATGGCTACAGAGCGTCTTGCCGGGTCCGAGCTCAAGGCCTGTCGCCAGGCGATCGACGAGTACTTCGCCTTGCCCGATGTCCCGGCCATTCGTACCGCGCTGCAGCGAGAACAACGCCCTGAGCTGCAAGACTGGGCCGAACAGACGGTGAAACTGCTCGACAGCCGCTCGCCACTGGCGATGGCCACGACGCTTGAGTTGTTGCGCCGTGGTCGTTACCTGAGCCTGGCCGAGTGCTTCGCTCTGGAGTTGCACCTGGACTACCAGTGGTTCGACAAGGGCGACCTGATGGAGGGTGTGCGCGCCCTGATCATCGACAAGGACAAGTTCCCACGCTGGAACCCGCCAACCCTGGCAGAGCTGGAACCTGCCCGGGTGCAGGCCTTCTTCAACGAGTTTCAACGCGCCTGCGGCAAGCCCGTACGCACCGCCTGATCGGCAGGAGACTTTGCAATGCTCGATATCGAATTGACCGAAGAACAACGCATGATCCGCGACATGGCGCGGGGGGGGGGGGGGGGGGGGGGGGGGGGGGGGGGGGGGGGGGGGGGGGGGGGGGGGGGGGGGTAGGTANNNNTCCGCGACATGGCACGCAACTCCCCCCACAGCGAATCCCCGCCGCATGCCCAGGCCTGGGAGAAGGCCGGCTGGATCGATGACGCCGTGGTGGCGCAGATGGGCGAGCTGGGCCTGCTGGGCATGGTCGTGCCGGACACCTGGGGCGGCAGCTACACCGACTATGTGGCCTACGCCCTGGCCGTGGAAGAAATCTCGGCCGGCGACGGTGCCCTCGGCGCGCTGATGAGCATCCACAACTCGGTAGGCTGCGGCCCCCTGCTGAAATACGGCACCCCCGCGCAGCAGGACAGTTGGCTGCCGCTGCTGGTCAGTGGTCAAGCGATCGGCTGCTTCTGCCTGACCGAGCCACAGGCTGGCTCCGAGGCGCACAACCTGCGCACTCGTGCCGAACTGCGCGACGGTCAATGGGTACTCAATGGCGCCAAGCAGTTCGTCAGCAACGGCAAGCGCGCCAGGCTGGCCATCGTCTTCGCCGTGACCGATGCGCAACTGGGCAAGAAGGGTCTGTCGGCCTTCCTGGTACCGACCGACAACCCCGGCTTCGTGGTCGACCGCAGCGAACACAAGATGGGCATCAAGGCCTCCGATACCTGCGCGGTGACCCTGAACAACTGCACCATCCCCGAGGCCAACCTGCTGGGTGAACGCGGCAAGGGCCTGGCCATTGCCCTGTCCAACCTGGAAGGCGGCCGCATCGGCATCGCCGCCCAGGCTCTGGGTATCGCCCGCGCCGCCTTCGAGGCAGCCCTCGGCTATGCCCGCGAACGCGCCCAGTTCGGCAAGCCGATCATCGAGCACCAGAGCGTGTCCAACCTGCTCGCCGACATGCACACCCGGCTCAACGCCACCCGCCTGCTGGTACTGCATGCGGCGCGCCTGAAAAGCGCCGGGCAACCGTGCCTGTCCGAAGCCTCCCAAGCCAAGCTGTTCGCCTCGGAAATGGCCGAACGCGTGTGCTCCAGCGCCATGCAGATCCATGGCGGCTACGGTTACCTGGAAGACTACCCGGTAGAGCGCTACTACCGCGACGCGCGCATCACCCAGATCTACGAAGGCACCAGCGAGGTCCAGCGCCTGCTGATCGCCCGCGAACTGAGCCACTACGCGCTCTGACCTCCTCCAGCCGGACGCGACTGCCGCGTCCGGCTTTTCCCTGTCTTGCCCCTTGTGGAGCTGCCCATGCCCGGCTTGCGCAATATTTCCATTAGCCGCCGTCTGTGGCTGATTTTGCTGACATCCATCCTGATGCTGCTGATACTTGCCGGCCTGATGCTCAAGCAGAGCTATAACGACCTTTATACCGCCAAGGCGCTGAAAACCCGTCACGTGGTCGAGACCGCCAGCGGCATCCTGCGCCACTTCCAAAGCCTGGAAGGTCAGGGTCTCAGTCGTGAGCAGGCGCAGCAGCAGGCCATCGCAGTCATGCGCGACTTGCGCTACGACCGCGAGGATTACTTCTGGCTCGAAGACCTCGACACGCGAATGGTCATGCACCCCAATGCCGGGCTCGAGGGCAAGCGCATGGCCGGTACACTCGATCCGGACGGCAAGGCGCTGTTCGACGAAATGGTCGCCACGGCCAAACGCGATGGCGCCGGCCTGGTGCACTACCGCTGGCCCAAACCGGGTTCCGACGCGCCAGTGGAAAAGGTTTCCTACGTCGAATTGTTCAAGCCCTGGGGCTGGATTGTCGGCTCGGGGATCTACATAGACGACGTGCAAGTCGAGTTCCGCCGCCAGCTGATTCAGACCTGCGTCATATTGCTGACGATCACCCTGCTGCTCAGTGCGCTGATCCTGCTGATTGCCCGCAGTATCGCCTCGCCACTGGCGCGGGTGGTCGATGCCATGGAGAACATCGCCAGCGGCGAAGCCGACCTGACCCGCAATCTGGATAACCGCTGGCGCGATGAACTGACAGACTTGAGCGGCCATTTCAACGTATTCACCAACAAGCTGCGTGGCGTGATCGGTCAATCCATACAGTCCGCTGACAGCCTGGACCAGGCTTCGAAGTCGCTCGGCGAAATCGCCGCCGATAGCCACAACCACAGCCAGCAGCAATCGCAGCAGATGGAACTGGTGGCCGCCGCCATCCACGAGGTCTCCTACGCCGTGCAGGAAGTGGCGAAGAACGCCGAGCACGCTGCCAACGAAGTTCGCCAGGCCGAAGAACAGGCACGTCGGGGCCAGCACAACATCGACATCAGCCTGCTCCAGATCGACCAGTTGTCCGATACCATCGGCCAGGCCGTCGAGGTGATCCAGAGCCTGGCCCGGGAAAGCACCCAGATCGGCAGCGTGCTGGAAGTGATCCGCGCCATCGCCGAGCAGACCAATCTGCTCGCGCTGAACGCCGCCATCGAGGCGGCGCGCGCTGGCGAACAGGGTCGCGGCTTCGCTGTGGTAGCAGACGAAGTGCGCCTGCTGGCCCAGCGCACCCAGCAGTCCACCGCGCAAATCCAGGACATGATCGAGCGCCTGCACGGCAACTCGCAAGCTGCAGTAGATGTCATCAATGCCAGCAGCCAAGCCGCTCGACAAACCGTGGAACAGGCCCACCAAACGGCTGAAAGCCTGCACCAGGTACTCGGCGCACTGCGCAATGTCACTGAACTGAACGCCTCGATCGCCAGCGCCACCCTGGAGCAGTCACACGTGGTCGAGGACATCAACCAGAACGTGACCCGCGCAGCCTCTCTGGCCCACGAAAGTGCCCAGGCAGCAGACCGGTCCAACGAGGCGAGCCAGGAACTGGGCCAACTTGCGGGTCAGCTCAATCGGCTATTGGGACAGTTTCGCGTATGAGGTCGATGAGTCACATGCAGCCCTCCAAAACCCTTTTTGCCGTGCCTGTCGACGAAGAACGCAACACGCGTTACCTGGAAACCCGGCACAAGGCTGTCGAGCTGTTCGCCAGGCATGGTTTCAGCCGAGTCAGCATGCGCGACCTGGCCACTTGTCTGGGGATCACCGCTGGCTCCCTCTACAACCACATCGATAGCAAAGAGGAACTGCTGTTTGAGTTGATCGAGGAGCTCTACGAAGCGTTGCTTGACGGCGCCAGCCTGGTGACCCGTCGCAAATCCGCCCCCACTGTACGACTGCACGGCCTGCTTGAGGCGCACCTGCGGCTCCACGAGCGTATGGCCGCGCATTTCCGCCTGGCTGAGTACGACCTCCATTGTTTGAGCTGCGAACAGCAAGCCTCGATTCTGACCCTGCGCCGACGCTACGAGCAGCATCTGGTGGAGACCATAGACCAACTCACCGGTAAACCGGCTAGCGTCACCCGGCGCGCGACCGTAAGCGGCATCGTGTCCTTGCTCAATCAACTACCGGCCTGGGTTGGGCAGCCCAAGGCCGGCATTGGAGCACGCCGCAAGCTGCTGCATGAGATGGTGATGAGTACCCTGCAGGGTGCATTGCGGGCAACTGAGGCGGCAGTCATTCACGCATCGCCCTCCTCCCAGACACTTAAATAAGTACCTGATTCCGACACCCTCTGCCGGCAGCCGACAAACCCTCGGATTTTATTTTCTTACTCTCCACTGGCCCCGATGTTCATCGCTTCACGTCGGGCCAATCAGTCCTGCCACTGCACACCCCACCATAAGCTCCAGCCCAGCGGGCTATGGGTCGGGTGTAAGGAGAATAAAAATAATGAATCCAGGTTTTACATCATCACTCAACCACTTGCTCGATGCTGCCACGGCTGGATCGCAGCGCGTCCCAGGCGTAGTCGCGGCAATAGTCGGGCGTGACGGTCTGGTCTATGAGGGTGCGTCAGGTCAACGGACGCTCGGTCAAGCCCCTGCCATGACGACCGACAGCGTTTTCGCCATGTTTTCCACGACCAAAGCGATAACCGCCACGGCGGTGCTGCAGTTGTTCGAAGAGGGCCGACTGGATCTCGATGCGCCTGCCAGGAACTATGTGCCGATGATCGGCGAACTGAAGGTGCTCGAGGGGTTTGATAGCGACGGAACGCCTCGCCTTCGCGCCCCCAGAAAACACATCACCACTCGAATGCTTCTGCTTCATACGGCAGGTCTGGGTTATGAGTTCTTCAACGAAAACTACAACCGACTAGCCCAGGAACAAGGACAACCCAGCATCATCAGCGGGTCGTTGGCGGCGCTTCAAACACCCTTGCTGTTTGAGCCGGGTGAACAGTGGGAATACGGCTCCAACATGGATTGGGCCGGCCTGGTGGTCGAGGCCATCACCGGCAAGCGTCTGGGTGAAGTCATGCAGCAGCGTATTTTCGAGCCGCTGGGCATGACCGATACCGCCTTTACCATGACCCCGTCGATGCTCCAGCGGCGAGCCAGCCTGCACCAACGCGCAGAGGATGGATCGCTGAGCGCACTCGAGGATTTCATCCTGCCACAGGCTCCCGAAGTGCACATGGGAGGCCATGGCCTGTATTCGACCGTGAAGGATTACTGTCAGTTTATCCGTGCCTGGCTTAACGATGGGCAGGGGGATCACGGACGGATTCTCAAACCGGAAACGATTCGTTTCGCTGAAAAAAATGGTCTCGAAAACCTGAAAGTAAAAGCCCTCCCCGGCGTTATCCCCAGTCTCACCAATACCGCAGAGTTCTTCCCGGGCATGCCCAAGTCGTGGGCGATGAGTTTCATGATCAACGATCAAGACGCCCCCACCGGTCGCCCTGCGGGTTCTTTGGCGTGGGCCGGATTGGCCAATCTTTTCTATTGGATCGACCGCAAGAACGGCATCGGCGGCTTTTGGGCCACCCAGATATTGCCGTTCGCCGATTCCGTTTCGGTCAATGCCTATCTGGATTTCGAAACGGCGGCCTACCGCTATCTGACCCGCTGACCCGGCACTGATTCGATGCAGATCGCATGAGAGCCCCCTGGGGCTCCAGGCGATGTTGCACGAAAAAAATTCCTCTCCAAAAACCAACAAAAACAAAACAGGTGATTCATGGAGATCTCCACACGTACCCCTGCGCGCGTTCGGCCCCTGGTGCGCGCATTTGACACTTCAACGATCGGTGCCGGCCTCGTGCTGGCGATTCTGGCGGGCAACGCCCAGGCCATCGATGTGGACGCCGGCGAATACACCGCTGCGCTTCCAGCCGGCAGCAATATCGGTTTGCTTTACCTGCAGCATGCGCAGCGGCGGTCGCTTTACAGTGATGGTCACAAGGTTGCGATCAAAGCGGGGCTCGACTCGGATATCGGCATACTGCGCGCCGCGCATTACCAGCAGTTGGGCGACTACACGATCAATACACAGTTCCTGTTGCCCTTCGGCCGCCTGGAAGGAACACGCGATAACGACTCGCTGGGACAAACCAGTGGCATGGGCGATCTGATTCTGGCGTCCACTCTATGGCTCGTGAATGACCCGGCGAAAAATCGTTACTGGGGTATTGCACCCTACCTGTACGTGCCGACCGGAAACTATGACCGCAACAATGCACTCAACCTTGGCGAAAACCGTTGGAAGATGACATTGCAGACAGGCTATGTGACCGGTCTCACTGAAAAACTTTCCCTGGACCTCACCGCGGATGTGACCTTCTTTGGCAAAAATGACGACCTCACGAGTCAAGACCTGACGTTGCGCCAGAAGCCGCAGTGGCAAACCCAGACCTACCTGAGGTACGCCGTGACACCAAAGCTTTCGGTGCATGTCGGTGCGTCTCGACTCTGGGGCGGTGAGACGCGCATTGACGGTCAGGATCAGAACGATGAACCCGACACCAGCAAATACCGTGTCGGCTCGTCATACTGGATAACCCCCTCCTTCCAGGCCCTGCTCAACTACGGCCAGGACGTCTCGGTCGACAACGGTTTCAAGGAAAACCAGCGGGTTAACCTAAGGCTGTTGTGGGTGTTCTGACCCACAGTGAATGACACCGAGAGCGGGATGGACACCGCTCTCGGTACCCTCGTACCGCCTCGAATCGCTAGCGCAGCCGGCGCTGCAAGGTCTGGGAGGGTAATTCACTGAAACGCTTGCGATAGATCCCCGCAAATTCACCCAGGTTCAGATAACCCCAGCGAAAGGCGATGGCCGAAACGGTGGTTCCCGATTGCGGGTCCGCCGCCAGCAAATCGCGGTGCGCCCCCTGCAATCGCTGCTCACGCAAGAACGCACCGGGCGTCATGCCGCGAAAACGCGCGAAGGCACCACTCAATGTCCGCACACTGGTCCCTACCGCACTGGCAATCTCACCCATCGTCGGCAGGTTCGCAGCATTGGCACTCATGAACTCTTCGGCAGCCCTGACATAACGGGGTGCAATCCGGTTCAGGGGACTATTCAAATCAAGCCCTGCCCGCCCGGCGCGGCCAGCCCATTCTTGCAGCATATGAACGCAAAGACTTTGCTCCAGGTGAGTACCCATACGCCCTTCAGCCATGTGTGCGGGAGCTTCGGCAACACAACGAACCGTGTACTCCAGCAAACTCAGCCAGCTCGATCCGACTCCGCCGATGACGCACTTGTGTCTCCAGAACTGATCATCGGGCACGAACCCAAACCACTGCAGCGCCATCCGCTCCAATACGGCATGAGGAATGGTCAGATTCAGTTGCAGGTGATCAGGGTCGAGGTCGATCCGGTAATCGACACGACTGCAATCGGCAACGAATGATTCACCCATTGCCGTATCCTCGGTGACGGAACGCCGGGTCCAGTGCCGGGCATTGCCGCGAATAGTGGTGAGCAGTAGCGCATTCCCGGCTTCGGGCGAAAATTCATCGACGCTCACCGGCACGCCATAGGCAAAACGAGTCAGCGTCAACTCGCCAATCCTGGACGAATGCATGGTGGCGTGCGGCTTGATGGCCTGCCCTTTGGGTGCCACACGGTAGGGCATATACATGCGATCCGACCAGTCGCTGATTTCATCCCACTCGGTTGAAAAACTTTTGTGATGCTGGTGAATCGGCTTGCCGCTGGCATCGGTTAACAACGCATGTTCGAGAAGCATAGAGACACCTGATTTTTTTTTAGGGTCCAATCGATGGCCAGACCTGCAACTCAGAGCAACGACGGGTAGACCATCTGGTGTGACTCGCCCATCAGCAGCGGACGATTGAGCTTCGCGCAAGTGCGCAGGTAGTCGGCCACCAGGGTAATCCTCTTGAGGTTGCGCAGGTCCTCACAGTAGTACATCCAGAACTGTCGCGTGACCTCCACCTGATCCGGCAGCACCTCGCACAGGCGCGGGTCGGGACCGGCGAGGAAGCAAGGCAGGATCGCCAGCGCACGCCCTTCCAGAGCCGCATGGTACTGGGCGACCACGCTGGTGCTGCGCAGGCGGCTGCGCGCGCCGAGCATCAGGTCGTTCAGGTAGAGCAGCTTGAAGCTGAAGGCCAGATCATCGACGTAGGTCACGAACGGGTGACCGGCCAGATCCTCGCGACAGCCAATCGGCGGATGACTGGCCAGGTACTCCGGCGTCGCATACACACGCAGGCGGTAATCGCACAGCCGCGAGCACACGTACGGACCGCGCTCGGGCCGCTCCAGGGTGATGGCAATGTCCGCCTCGCGCCGTGACAAGTTGACGAAGTGCGGGACCGGCAAAATATCCGCCGAGATATTCGGGTAGTGCTCGAGGAAGTGGCTCATCTGCGCTGCGATGAAACAGGACCCGAAGGCTTCGGTACAGCCGATGCGCAGGTGCCCGGCAAGCCCTCCGGTGGTGCCGAAAACCTGCTCGCAGGCTACCAGCAGTGTACTTTCCAGGGTTTCGGCGTGGCAGACCAGGCGCTGCCCCTCCACGGTCAGCACGAAGCCTGCGGTTCGCGATTTCTCGAACAACATGGCGCCCAGGCTCTGCTCCAGGGCGCGGATGCGTCGCGCTACCGTGGTGTAGTCCACCCCCAGGCGGCGGGCTGCACCGCTTGCGGTGCGGGCACGAGCGACCTCGAGAAAGAAGCGCATGTCGTCCCAGTTCAAGTGACCTTGCGTTGTACTTGTTTGCATATTCATCAGGCTTTCCTGCCGTACTTTGAGAGGGCCAGTGAATAAAAAGCGCGGGACCTGGGAGTGGCAAGGCGCCGCGCAACGCTCAATCGTCAGAACTGTTCGTCAGCAAGGCCGTACAGGGGCGCACTGCCGGCGCGGATGCTGGCTTCCAGGCTCAGCGTCCGTGGCAGCAGGCGGGCGAAGTAGAACTCGGCGGTGGCCAGTTTGGCAGCGTAGAACGGCGGGTCCCGGTCAAGTCTGGACCGGGCCACGGCGGCCATGCGCGACCACATGTAGGCGTAGGCGACATAGCCGAACAGGTGCAGGTACTCCACGGAGGCTGCGCCGACTTCGTTGGCGTTGGCTTTGGCCCGCTCCAGCAGCCAGTTGCTGAGGCCCTCCAGGCGTTCCAGGGCCTTCAGCAGTTCGCTGCCATACGCGCTTTCGTGGTGCAGCGCGAAGTGGCGGACTTCCCGTGCGAACAGGCGTAGCGCGACGCCATCGTTGGCCAGCACTTTGCGTCCGAGCAGGTCCAATGCCTGGATGCCATTGGTGCCTTCGTAGATCTGTGCAATGCGCACATCACGGACCAATTGTTCCTGACCCCATTCGCGAATGTAGCCATGGCCGCCGAAAACCTGCTGGCCGTTGATGCAGCTTTCCAGGCCGGTGTCGGTAAAAAACGCCTTGGCCACTGGCGTCAGCAGCGCAACCAGGATCTGCGCGCAATCGCGCTCGCTGGCATCGTCGGAAAACTTCGACAGATCCAGTTGTTGCCCGACATAGCAGGCGAATGCGCGACCGCCTTCGGTCATGGCTTTCATGCCCAGCAGCATGCGCCGCACATCCGGGTGAGCGATGATCGGGTCGGCCGGTTTGTCCGGGGCCAATGCACCGGTGGGCGCCCGACCTTGAACGCGTTCGCGAGCATAGGTGACGGCGCTCTGGTAAGACGCCTCGGCGCAGCCGATGCCCTGAATGCCAATCGACAGGCGTTCGTAATTCATCATGGTGAACATCGCCGCCAAGCCTTTGTTCTCTTCACCGACCAGCCAGCCACTGGCGCCGTCGAAGTTCATCACGCAGGTGGCCGAGGCCTTGATGCCCATCTTGTGTTCGATCGAACCGCAACTCACGGCGTTGGCCGCGCCGAGGGAACCGTCGGCATTGACCAGGACTTTAGGTACGACAAACAGCGAAATGCCTTTCGGGCCAACAGGCGCGTTCGGCAGTTTGGCCAGTACCAGATGAACGATGTTTTCAGTCAGGTCCTGATCGCCCCCGGTGATGAAAATCTTGCTGCCGGTGATCTTGTAGCTGCCGTCAGTCTGAGGTTCGGCGCGGGTGCGGATCAGCCCCAGGTCGGTACCGGCATGGGCCTCGGTGAGGCACATGGAGCCGGCCCAGCGGCCTTCATACATCGGCGGCAGATAGAGGTTTTTCAGGGCATCGCTGGCATGGGCGTCCAGCGCCAGGCAGGCACCGGAACTCAATGCGGAATACAGCGCAAAACTTGAGTTGGCGCCGTAGAGCATCTCTTCGAACTGCACGGCCAGCATTTTCGGCATGCCCATGCCACCAAACCCGGGGTTGCCGGACAGTCCCACCCAACCGCCTTCGATGTAGGTTGCGTAAGCCTGTTTGAAACCGATGGGGGTGGTGACCCGGCCCTCGTGCCACTGCGCGCCTTCTTCGTCGCCACTGCGATTGAGGGGCGCAATCAGGTGCGAGGTGACTTTGGCCGCCTCCTCAAGAATGGCGTCTGCCGTATCGGTGTCGATGCTCTCGGTCAAGGCCGGCAGGCGCGCCCACATGGCCGGAGCATCGAACACTTCGTGCAGCACAAAGCGCATGTCGCGCAGCGGGACTTTGAATTCGGGCATAACGTAAACCTCGTTGGCACGGTTGTGTCATGGGCAGGGCACAGCCGAATTCGGCCTGCACGAACCCGCAGCAGCAGGTCAAACACCTGCTGCCAGATGGATGCAATGTCAGATCGGGTCAGAGCGCCTTGGCCCGCTCGCGCAACACATACTTCTGGATCTTGCCTGTGGAAGTCTTTGGCAAGAGCGTGAAGATCACTGTGCGCGGTACTTTGAATCCGGCCAGATGCTCACGACAGAAACTGATGATGTCAGCCTCGCGAACGTCCTGGTGATCAGCCTTCAAGGTGACGAAGGCACAGGGCGTTTCGCCCCATTTCTCATCGGGACGGGCGACCACGGCTGCTTCCATCACACCCGGGTGACGATAGAGCACCCCTTCAAGCTCGATGGTGGAAATGTTCTCGCCGCCCGAGATGATGATGTCCTTGAGCCGGTCCTTGATTTCGACGTACCCGTCAGGATGCCAGACGGCCAGGTCACCGGTGTGGAACCAGCCGCCTTCGAACGCTTCGGCAGTGGCGCTCGGGTTCTTCAGGTAGCCCTTCATGACGGTGTTACCGCGTATGAAGATCTCACCGATCGTCTGGCCGTCACGCGGGGTTGGCTCCAGCGTTGTGCTATCGCCGACCATCAAGCCTTCCAGCGTCGGGTAGCGCACGCCCTGTCGCGACTTGATCTGCGCCCTCTCCTCCAGGGAAAACTCATCCCATTCGGCGTGCCAGGCGCAGACCGTCACCGGGCCATAGGTTTCGGTCAGGCCAAACACATGGGTGACCTTGATGCCCATCTCTTCGACGGCACCGATGACTTTGGCCGGTGGCGCAGCGCCCGCGACCAAGGCATTGACCGGGTGATCGATGGCCGCTTTCGCTGATTCGGGCATGTTCACCAGTGCATTGAGCACGATCGGCGCACCGCACAGGTGAGTGACCTGATGCTCGCGGATCAGCGTGAGGATTTTCTGTGGATCGACCCGGCGCAGGAAAACGTGCACACCCGCCAGGGCAGTGATGGTCCATGGATAGCACCAGCCATTGCAATGGAACATCGGCAGGGTCCAGAGGTACACCGGATGGTTGCCTATGGCCCAGGTCATCTGGTTGCCCAATGCGCTCAGGTAAGCGCCGCGATGGTGGTAGACCACGCCCTTGGGGTTGCCGGTGGTGCCTGAAGTGTAATTCAGCGAAATGGCCTGCCACTCGTCGCCCGGCCATTGCCAGTCGAATGCCGGGTCGCCTTCGGCCAACAGCGCTTCGTAGTCAAGGTCGCTCGCGGCCTGACCTTCACCGTATTCCGGGTCATTGACGTCGATCACCAAAGGCGGGTGATCCAGCATGCCAAGCGCTGCCTGGATCACATCATGGAACTCGCGGTCGGTAATCAACACCCTGGCTTCGCCATGCTGCAGCATGAATGCGATCGCCTCGGCATCGAGGCGCACGTTGAGCGGGTTGAGCACGGCGCCGATCATCGGCACACCGAAATGCACTTCAAGCATCTCGGGAATGTTGGGCAGCATCACCGCCACCGTGTCGTCCTTGCCGATACCGCGACCGGCCAGCGCCGAGGCCAGGCGTCGGCAACGGGTGTAGGTCTGCGCCCAGGTGCGGCGAATCGAACCGTGGATGACGGCGAGGTGATCGGGATAAGTGCTGGCGGTGCGCTCGATGAAACTCAGCGGAGACAAGGCAATGTGGTTGACAGCCGAAGGGCCTAGGCCTTGGTCATAGATAGACATGTGCGGGTACTCGATGGCTGATTGTTAGCTCTATGGTTGACCTTGCAGCGTAGTCGCCGCAGTCACCTTCAAAGTCCGGATGACTTTATATAACACTACGTCGTTGATATGGAAGTAGAACCTACGTCGTATAGTATTAATACTATATCTATTTCTATTAAGTCCGAATCAATGCCGCCAACGCTCCAAGGCTGGTATATGCTTGGTTTCCCTGAGAAAGTGGACCCGCAATGACCCTGACGCCCGTTCGATTGCACAGTTGGTTGCGCCTGCAGCGCGAGGGTGTGTCTCTGGCCACCCGGGCCGATGCGCTGTGTCGGGCGCTGCAGGATTGCCCTGAGGTGCAGCGGGCGGTTTACCTGAGCTGGCAGCCCAATGCGCGGATCTACAGCCATGAGGGCGCCGCCCAACATTTGCCGCCGGGACTTGGCGACCCGGCGCTGGCCAGCGACCAGTTGCTCTTCGAGCATCTGGTCGAGGCAGGCCGCCTGGACCTGGCTCAAGTCCGTCAACTCGATTGCTGGTTGTCCGGCCGGTTGCGCCGGGCCGCGATCAGCCATGGCCAGGTATTTGATCTGGCCTTGCAGCCGGGGCAGCCGGGCTTGTTGCTGGTGGAAGTGCGCGAGGGCGTGAGTCTCGATTGGCTGGGCTGGGTGCAGGATTTGCTGACGACGCTGCTGAGCAGCGTCAACGGCCTGCTGCGTGGTTCGCCACTGTTGGGTCACGATCCGCAACCGAGCCTGTTGCTCGATGCGCAAGGTCGACCGCTGGAGTTCAACGCGGCACTGATGGCGCTGCTCGCCGAGAAGTCACTGACCGATGTGTTGGGCTTTTTACCGGTCAATCATCGGGTGCTGGTGCGTGCCTGCCTGGACCAGCAACGCGCCGTCGAAGGTGTCGAAGCTCAGTTTGAAACGCAGATCCTGATCTGGACGTTCATTCCCGATCCCCAGGACAACCGAGTGCTCGCCCGTTGCCGCGACGCCACGGCGCAAGTGCTGGCGGAGCGTGAAGCGGCCACCGCACGACGGCTGTACCGGCTGATCATCGAAAACACGACTGACCTGATATCCCGTCACACCCCCGAAGGTCGCGTTATCGATGCATCACCGGCGTCCTGGACCCTGCTCGGTTACTGGCCCGAAGAGTTGCGCGGGCAAATGGCCCAGGGCCTGTTTCATAGCCAGGACCTGGCCGCTCTGGTGCAGCGCGCGCGCGATGCGCTGGAGCAGGATGGCTATCACACCATGACCTATCGCATTCGCCATCGCGACGGCCATTACCTGTGGTTCGAAACCGCCAGCCGGGCGATCCGCGAAACCTACACCGGGGCGGTGGTCGAAATCGTCAGCATATCCCGGGACATCACGGCCCGGGTGCAGGCCGAGGAGAACAAGCGACGCCTGGCCGAAGTGGTCGAGGCCAACATTGACCCGGTGTTGTTCATCGCTCCCGAGGGCCAGGTCACTTACCTCAATCCAGCCGCGCGACGCATCCTCGGGATTGATGAGCAACAACCCATGCCGGCCCTGGCCACGTTGTTCGCAAGCGGCGACCTTGCGCGCCTGCAACGCGATGGCTGGAGGCGCGCCGAGCGCGACGGTGTCTGGAGCACCGATGCGCGTTTGCAACCACCGGGCGGGGGCACATCGGTGCCGGTGTCGCTGGTACTGCTGGCGCACCGTTCCGCCGGCGGTGAGCGTTATTACTCATTGGTCGCGCGCGACATGACCGAGCGCGAGCTGCGGGAAGTGCAACAGCGCCGTCATCAGGACGAACTGGCACACACCGCACGGCTGGTCACTCTCGGTGAACTGGCCTCGGGGATCGCCCACGAAATCAACCAGCCGCTGGCTGCCGTGGTCAACTATGCGAATGCAAGCCAGCGCTATCTACAAACGCTGGATTCCAATCCCCAGGCCGCTGCCAGAGTGACCCAGGGCCTGGAACGCATTACCCATCACGCCACCCACGCCTCCGAAGTGATCCGACGGTTACGCTCCTTTTTGCGCAAGGGACAGCGTCGCATGCAGGCGCTGAACTTGACCGACGTCGCCCGCGAAGCCGTGCGTTTGTGTGCCTGGGAGGCGAGTAATTGCCAAGTGACAATCGAGGATCGACTGCCGGATAATCTGCCACCCGTTTATGCCGACCGCGTGTTGCTGGAACAGGTGCTGCTCAATTTGTTGCGCAATGCCATCGATGCCAACCGTGAGCAACATCCCGGGCAACCCTCTGTGATCGTGATGGCCGTGGAGCATGGCAGTGGCGCCTGCGTGGAAATCAGTGTGCGAGACCAGGGGCCGGGCGTCAGCGAGCCGGAACTGGAACAGATATTTACCCCGTTTTACACCAGCAAGGCCGATGGCCTGGGGCTCGGTCTGTCCATGAGCCGCAGCATCATCGAAGGTTTCGGTGGCGAATTGAATGCCCGGCGCCAGCCTGTCGGGCTGCTGATGTGTTGCCGCTTGCCGCTTGCCGGCCCAACAAAACAACAATAGGAATCAGGTAATGGCAGGTGTAACGGAGCACGTTGTGTACGTGGTCGATGATGACCAGGGCATGCTCGAATCGACGGTCTGGTTACTGGAGTCGGTCGGGCTCAAGGCCTTGCCGTTTACCAGTGGCGTCGCGTTCCTCGATGCCTGCGATGCAAGCCTCGATGCTTGTGTGCTGCTGGACGTTCGCATGCCCGGTATGGGCGGGTTGAACGTGCAGGAAGAAATGCGTGTGCGCCAACTGAACCTGCCCATCATCTTCGTCAGCGGGCATGCGGATGTGCCGATCGTGGTGCGCGCGTTCAAGGCCGGTGCCCATGACTTTATCGAGAAGCCCTACAACGAACAGCTGTTGCTGGACAGCGTGCAACAGGCGCTCAGCAACTGTGCCGCCAACCGTTCGGGCAACCAGGGCCACGAAGCCTTGCAGGCGCGCTTGTTGACCTTGACCCCGCGCGAGCGCGATATCCTGTTGCCACTGGTGCAGGGTTACACCACCCGCGAAATCGCGGAGCAACTGGGCGTAAGTGCAAAAACCGTTGATCTGTATCGCGCGCGCGTCATGAAACGCATGCAGGCCAACACGCTGCCGGACCTGGTGGGCATGGCCATCGCGGCGCAGATGGTCGATCCGCTGAAGTTGCGTTGATTCCTCAGGACAGGTTTTCAAGCAGCTCCAGCGCCTGATCAAAATCGAAGCACTCCGCTTGCCGCACAACCCGAAGCAATTGCTCGGTCATTCGCGGGTCTGAAGCCAGCCCCTGCAGTTTGAGCAAGGCCGTCAGCGCCTGGGTGTCGCTCTCGGCCAGCAGAGACCGAACGTGGGCCAATTGCGCGTGCCATTCGTTGCCCGGTGGCACGCTTGATGAGTCTGCGGACGATGTCGGCTCGCCGAGCACCGATAAGCCTTCCTGCACCGTTGTCAGGCAACGCTCGACCTCCACCAGCCGGTCAGCCAGGTCCTGCTCCACCCCATCGCTCGTCCCATCGTTCAGACACGCCTGCTCCAGTGCGGCGGCTGCATTCGCCACTTCAACGGCACCAATGTTGCCCGCCGTTCCGCGCAGGGTATGAGCCAGCCTGACCGTCGCCGAACGATCGTCCTGGCCTCGGGCAGCCAGGAACTCGGCGCAAAAAGCCTGGTGGCTGGAGCGAAACTTGCGCAGCAGTCGCAGATAGAGCTCGACCTTGCCCATGCAGGTGCCCAGGCCCGCTTTCAAATCAATGCCAGGAAGGCTGGCTGGCAGGCTCGCCGCTGACTCCGTGGTGACCGGCGAAACGTCGGCCGACATCGCGCCACGGTCAGCTCGCGGATGTATCCACTTGGCCAACGTGGCGAACATGTCGTCGACGTTCAAGGGTTTGGAGATGTGGTCGTTCATGCCGCAGGCCAGCGCCCGCTCGCGGTCCCCCGCCATGGCGTCGGCAGTCATGGCGATCACCGGCAGATTCGCCCAGCGTGGCTGCTCACGAATCTTGCGGGTCGCGGTATAACCATCCATCACCGGCATCTGGCAGTCCATCAACACACCATCGAAGTCTGCGTCACGCTCCAGTTGGTCGAGCGCTTCTGCGCCGTGAACGGCCAGGCACAGCTCGATCCCGGCGCTCTCCAGCAGTTCACAGGCCAGCTCGCGGTTCAGCTCATTGTCTTCGACCAACAGCAGTCGCGCGCCACGCAGGCTGGCCATGGCGCTGGCACTCTGGCCGAGTCGCGAGCTGGCCCGGGTATCGGCCTGGGGGATCTTGCCGAGCACCGTGCCCAGCGCCTCAAGCAAAGTGGACGGCGTCACCGGTTTGGTCAGTACCACCGGCAAATGAATGCCGTACCGACTGGCCTCTTCGCGGGCTTCCTCGCGACCGAACGCCGTGACCATGATCACAGACGGCGTTTGCGCCAGTTTGGCGGCCTGCATCTGCCGCACCGTTTCCACGCCGTCCATGCCAGGCATGCGCCAATCCATCAGCACCAGATCATAGGGCAGCACCTTCGCTTCGGCGTCCACCAGCATGGCCAGTGCGGCCCGGCCGCTTTGCGCGACGTCCACCTCCACGCCAAAACTGCGCGCCATGCTGGACAGGATCTCCCGTGCGCTGGCGTTGTCATCGACCACCAACACACGGCTGCCCAGCAATTCGTCGGCGGTCACCATGCGCCGTAAATGGCTGTCGCGCTGCACCCCCAGGCTCACCTCGAAATGGAAAGTGGAACCAAGTCCCGGCTCGCTCTCTACCCAAATGCGCCCGCCCATCAATTCCACCAGATGCCGAGAGATGGCCAGGCCCAACCCGGTGCCACCGTACTTGCGGGTGGTGGTGCTATCGGCCTGGCTGAAGGGTTGAAACAGGCGCGAGCATTGCTCGGCGTTCATGCCGATCCCGGTGTCGCGTACCCAGAAATGCAGCTGCGCCTGCTCTCCTGCCGCGCCCCGGTGCTCTACGCCGAGTACGATCTCGCCCTGCTCGGTGAACTTCGTCGCATTGTTACCCAGGTTGATCAGCACCTGGCCAAGGCGCAACGGGTCGCCGATCAAGGCGGTCGGCAGTTCGGCATCGGTGCTGAATAGCAATTCCAGGCCTTTGTCCTCGGCTTTGAGGCCGATCATGCTGGCAAAGCCGTCGAGCACGGCCTCGAGGTGGAAGGGAATGTGCTCCAGGTGCATCTTGCCGGCCTCGATCCTGGAGAAGTCGAGGATGTCGTTGATGATCACCAACAGGTATTCCGCCGAGCGATGGACCTTTTCGATGTAGTTGCGCTGGCGGTGGTCGAGCTCGGTTCGCAATGCCAGGTAGCTCATGCCGATGATGGCGTTCATCGGTGTGCGGATCTCGTGGCTCATGGTGGCCAGGAAGTTGCTCTTGGCCCGGGTCGCCTCTTCTGCGGCCTCTCGTGCGCGCTGCACCTCGGCCTCGGCGGTCTTGCGGTCGGTGATGTCAAAGTACCAGTTGGCCCCCATGCCCCGCTCCCCCAGCGTCATCGTGACGGCCGAAACCAGTACGTCGAAGCGCTCGCCTCCAGCGCGCTGCAGGGTGGTCTCGAAGTTCAGCACTGCACCTTGCGCTGCCGCTTCGAGAAAGCGCTGGTGTGCCTGCGGGTCGACCCAGAACTGCGCCGGATCCGCACCTTCGAGTTCAGCCAGACGAGTCCCGAACAGACTGTCGAACTGCGGATTGCAGTAGGTTGGACGGCCATCGACGTCCCTGATCACCATGGCCACCGGGCTGCTGTCGAGTACTGCGCGCAACTGTGCCTCGCTGGTCTTGAGTGCCGCCTGCAGATGACGCCGTTCACTCACGTCGCGCACCGAAGCGCACACGCATACGCCGTCCCCTTCCAGGCTCGGCAGATGCGACAGGCTGATCTCTGCCGAGAACAGACTTCCGTCTTTGCGCACGCCTTGCAGGTCGTCCAGGTTGGCCCCCATCTGGCGAGTGGCGCCGTGGGCCATGAAGCCCTGGCGCAGCGCCTCGTGGCGCCCTCTGCTGGCCAACGGCACCAAACGATCGATGGACTCGCCGAGCAGCTCACCGGCGCTATAGCCGAACAGCTGATCCAGTTGGCGATTGGTGCGCAGGATCTGTCCTTGGGCATCGACCACCAGCATGCCGTCCGGCGCCGCTTCGATAATCCCGCGATACCAGGCCTCGGTGGCGCGCAACGCCGATTGCTGGGTTTCCAGTGCCTGCGCCTGCTGCTCCAGTTGCAGCGCCTGTTCCGCCATTTCATTGGCCTGGCGACGGGTTTCCGCCAACAGGGTCTTGACCGCCTGATTGCGCTCCAGAATCGCCATGGCTGCGGCCAAACGTGGGGTGGCCTCCTGCAACAGCAGCAGTTCACGCTCGCCCAAGGGCTCCAGCCCGGCCAGTTCGAGCACCCCCAACAACCGCTCGCCACGGACAATGGGTTGCAGCAGCAGGCAACGGGCCGGGACCTCGCCAAGGGGCGAGCGCAAACGCCAGTATTGCTCCGGCATCGCCTGAAACTGACGCGGCACGCGATCCACCGCGCACTGCCCCAACAGGCCATCGCCGAACATGATTTGCGCCTCGGGTGGCCGCTCGGAATCGGTGGCATAACGCCCCATCAACAGCAGCGTGCCGGAATCCTCCTGCGCGCTGTACAGCACCCCCTGGCAGATTCCGTGCAGGCTGGCCATGCATTGCAGGAACACCTGCGCCAGTTCGACCGGGGTTTCTGCCTGCTGCAGATCGACCTGCAACTGGGCGGTATGCGCCTTGATCCAGCGCTGGCGCTCAAGCTGTTGGGATTCGGTCTGCAGTTTGGCGATGGCCCGCGCCAGATCGCCGGTTTCGTTGTTAAGGTCAGTGTGGGGAATCGGTTGATCGAGCTGCCCCGCGGCCAATTGGTCTACCGCCACCCGCACCCGGTTCAGTGGATTGCGGATCGACTGGCTGACGACCCAGGACAACAGCAACGCCAGCGACAAACCACCGAACAACAGTACGTAGGTCAACCTGGTGCTGTGTTCGGCAAACTCGGCAATGTCCTTGGCCGTGTCGCGAATCGAGGCTTCCTTGATCTGGACGATCGCGTACAAAAGGCCGTCGGCCTGCCGGGCAAGTTGCTGGAATTCACTGCTATTGAGCAGCACCAACGCCTTGTTCTGCTGGCCCTGGTCGATCGATAGAAAGGCCTGGTCGCTATGACGCTGCAACTGTTGCAGCAGCAGGTCGAGCTCGGCGAGGCGCGCCAGATTGTCCGCGCGCCTTAAGGTCACTTTGGCGCGGGCCACGGCCTGCTGCAGGCCTTCGCGGATATCATGCAGTTGCTGCAGGGATTCGACGCGAATCTGCGCGCTGTCGGTGCCCACCGCACGCTGCAGTGCTTGCATCATATGGGGCAATTGCACACGGGCTTCCTGCAAGTGCTCCATGCCGACCAGTTCCTGCAGATAGAGGTTCTGCATGTCCTGCTTCAGCGATTGCTGGGTGCGCAGGCTTTGCACACCGAGCACCAGCACCAACAGCAGCAGCGCCGAGAACCCCAGGATCAGTTTGTGAAGCAGCGCGAGGCGCTCAAGCAGGGTACGCAATCCGGCCATGACTATCCTCGTGGACCTGATGAAAACACTGACGAAGGGGCAATTGCGGGTTCACGGAGCCTGGCCGATACGTTCCAGGGCAGCCCGCTTGCCGGCCATATCCTGGTCGGTATCGGCGAAGCGCTCGGCAATGGTCTGGAACTGTTCGAGGCAATCGAGGAAGGCATCGCAGATATCGGGATCGAAGTGCGTACCTCGCCCCTGACGAATAATCTCGACGGCCTGCGCGTGGGGCATCCCCGCTTTATAGACCCGACGGCTGATCAATGCGTCATAGACGTCCGCCACTGCCATCAACCGGGCGCTGACGGGGATGTCGTCACCCGCCAGCCCTTGCGGATACCCACTTCCATCCCATTTTTCCTGGTGACTGTAGGCAATCTCCTTGGCCAGGCTGAGGAACTCGGCGCGAATGCCGAGCTGATCCTCGGCATGCTGGATGGCGTCACGTCCCAGCGTTGTATGAGTCTTCATGATCTCGAATTCTTCCTCGGTATAGCGTCCCGGCTTGAGGAGAATATGGTCGGGGATGCCGATCTTGCCGATGTCGTGCAGCGGCGCCGACTTGAACAATAATTCGATGGTGTCCTCGGTGAGAAAGTGACTGAAGCGCGGATGAGCACGCAGATGCTCGGCCAGCACCTTGATGTAATGCTGGGTCCGCCGGATATGGTTGCCCGTTTCGTTATCGCGAGTCTCGGCCAGTGAAGCCATGGCCTGGATGGCCACATCCTGGATCGCAATCACCTCGCGGGTCCGACGCGCCACTTCCTTCTCCAGATAGTCGTTGTGATCGCGCAGGAAGTCTGCCGCCGCCTTGAGCTTGAGCTGGGTATCCACCCGCGCCAGGACCAGCGCCGGCCTGATCGGTTTGGTGATGTAGTCGACAGCCCCCAGTTCCAGGCCATGGATCTCGTCTTCGGTGTCGGCCATAGCCGTCAGAAAGATGATCGGAATGTCACGGGTACGCGGGTCGCGCTTGAGCTGCTGCGCCACTTCATGGCCGGACAGCCCGGGCATCATCACGTCCAGCAGGATCAGGTCAGGGAGTGCGTCGCCCTGTAGTACGCGCAAAGCCTTTTCACCGCTATTGGCAGCCTTGACCCGGTAGCGATCCTTGAGCAGATCCGTCATCAGCATCAGGTTGTCGGGCGTGTCATCGACCACCAGCAGGGTCGGCGGACTGTAATGACTCTGTTCGGCACTCATGGCGGATGGCTCCCTTGCCGGAAATGGACATCCCGAGGCAACACTTCCAGCGCCGCCCCAGCGCAAGAGAGCTTAGCTGCTGTTCTGCGGACCTGCCCGGCGCCGAGCCCGAACCAGAAGCGTCAGCCGTTGCCCTCATAGTGTGGGTCAATAGTCTGTTTGAGGTATTACCCAACGCTGACCTTGATTGACTATGACGCCAGGGATTTTCGGTCATCCGGATGGACCAGGCAGCACGACCGTCGCTCCATCCATCAACCGCAACGAGGAGCTTGATAGCTATGGAAAAAGTCATCTATCTGCTGTGGCGTGATACCCAAGTCAGTCCTGATACCTTCGCCCATCGCCTGCGCAGTGAGGTCGCCGGGCAATTGCAGGCACTCGGCGCCCGTGGTGTGCAATTGAACCTGGCCGATGCCGATGTGCAACCCGCCGCCGGCCTGCGCCAGGAAAACAACCGACCATTGCCCGATGGCAGCCTGTCGCTGTGGCTGGACAGTGCCAACGGGCCGGCTCGTCGCCCTTTCGATAACCTGATCAGCGCGGCAACGGCGCGCATGGCCGCCTACCTGGTCTGCGAGTCGGTCGCCATCGCCAATACCCGCTTCCCTGCAACACCCGGTGAGCGTACCCACGGGTTTGCCCAACTGGCCCTGCTGACCCGCCCTCCACGCCTGACTCCCGAGGCCTGGCTGGACATCTGGCGCAACCATCACACGACGGTGGCCGTGGACACCCAAGCCAACTTCCAGTACGTGCAAAACCTGGTGGTGTCGGCACTGACCCACGGCGCGCCACGGATCGATGCCATCGTCGAAGAATGTTTTCCGCCAGCGGCCATGACCGATCCCATGGCCTTTTTCGATGCGGCGGGCGACGAAGTGAAATTCCAGCGCAACCTGGCGGCGATGATGGACAGTTGCAGCCGCTTCATCGATTTCGACAAGATCGACGTGCTGCCCACCAGCCAGTACTGCCTGTAGGACCGGAAAATCGTCAAGCGTGTCAGGGCCCGGCATCCGGGCCCTGATGCTCAAGCCTGCCTCAGGGCTCCATCGAATGCGGGCGTCAGCCCCGACAACTCCAGCTTGCGGACAAAGTCGCCCAGACGCTGCTGCTTGTAGGCGTCCACGTCCATGTCACGGTAGTCGTAGAAACCCTGGCCATCGCGCAAGCCATTGCGGCCGTTTTGCATGTTGTCGGCGATCACTTGTGGTGACTCGAAACGCGGTGACAGCGCTCCACTCAGGTAACGCGAGGCGTAGTACAAAATGTCGCCGCCGCCCCAGTCGATGAACTCAAGCAGGCCCAGCACCGAGAAGCGCAAACCAAAGCCGACGCGTACCGCCGTGTCGATATCTTCTGCGCTGGCCACGCCCTCTTCCACCATCCGTGCCGCTTCGTTCATCACCAATGCCTGAATGCGCGGCACGATGTAGCCAGCCACCGGGTTGCACACCACGGGCACCTTGCCGATGCGCTTGAGCAGTTGCAGCAGCCGTTCGACCACCTGCGGGCAGGTCGCTTCGCTGCGGCTGACTTCCACCAGCGGCATCAGGTACGCGGGATTGAGCCAGTGCGCGTTCACGAAGCGCGCAGGCGTACTGACCATTTCGCTCAGTTCGGTGACCAGGAAGGTCGAGGTGGTCGACGCGATGATGGTCGACACCGGCACATGCTCGCTGACCCAGGCGAAGGTCTCCTGCTTGACCGCGATGACTTCCGGCACCGCCTCGAACACCAGGTCGCACCTGCGCAATGCCTCTACGGCCTGGGATCTGGATTGCAGTGTCAACCGGGCTATCGCGATGTCGGCCTGTTCCAGCCGGAGCATGCCGAGGCGTACCAGCATCTGCAGTTCACTGCGGATGTTGTTGCGCACACGTTCGAAGTAGCCGTGCCGCTCATCCTCGGCGCGATCCTTGATATCGATGAGGGTGACCGGCAGGCCCGCATGGATGAACGCCAGGGCAATGCCCTCGCCCATCCGGCCGGCGCCGACCACGCTGACTTGGGGCAGCGCGGCGCTCATCAGTTGTAGCCTCTGGTCAGCAGTTCGGTCATCTGCGCCCGACTCAGCGTGGCCAGACCGAGGTTTTCCAGGGTGCGGCCTTCGGCGTAGAGATCCCGTGCAGCGACGACCGAGGCAATGCTCAGCAGGCCCTGCGCGACCGGCGTCGACACACCGGCCCAGCGGCCGACGGACACCAGGAAGGACAGGCCCAGGCGGGTGTCTTCGAGCATGTAGCGATGTTTCTGCAGGTCGATGTCCTCGCGCCAGTCACCGCTGTCGGTCAACTTGCCATGGGCACCGCGACCGTACATCCACTCATCACCTTCGGTGGTGTTGTAGTGGTCGGCGAGAGGAAAGTGCGGCGCGCCGTAGGTCAGTGCTTCGCGCACGGCCATGCGTTCGGCATCAAGCTGGTTGGTCACGCGACGAATCGACGGTTGGGTGCCTTCGTTGTGAATGTCCCAGGCCTCGAAATGCTCCAGCGGCCCCGCGTTCATCATGATCAGCGGCGGATGGATGATGGGGCCTGCGTTCATCAACGCACCGCTCAGGGCGTCTTCAATCGGTTCGACGCTCGGGTAGGCTTCACGCAGCACCGCAAAAGCATGCTCGGACAGGTTGCTGGGGAATACACCGGTCGGCAGGCGGGTGGCGTAGCCGCTGATCACCAGGTCGCTGGCGCCATGCTTGCGTACCAGGTACGGCAGCGTACCGGTTTCAGCGAAGGCGACCTTGCTCCGGTTGCCCGCATCGGCCATGGCCTTGGCAAACACGAAACTGCCAAAGGTGCCCGGCGGCAGGAACACCACCTGACCGTCGTGCAGGTGCGGCGCAACATGTTTGGCCAGGGCTTCGTGGGAGGTCGACGGCAGCGGGATGATCACCAGTTGCGCGTCGCCCAGGGCTTCGGCCAGGTCGTCGGTGAACGACAACTTGTCGCCCTTCTGGCCGACTGACAACTGGCGAGTGCCCCGGTAGTCCTTGATGGTCAGCCTGCCGATGGCCAGCAGCTCTTTGAGCGCTGTGGAATCTCGACGCCACAGGCGGGTCTGGTGCCCCTTTTCAGCCATTTCGACAGCAGCGGCGTAACAGCCGTGACCACCACCCAGCACGGTAATATTCATGCAGATACTCCTTTTTGTCAGAGACTCGATCCTATCGAGCCGCACCGCCACAGACTCCTCCGATTGCGCAGCCGAATGACCGATTGCGCAGGTGTCTCAATGCTTCCGCCGCCGCAGGGTGTCCGACGGCAGGCAACCATAGCGTTGCCGATAAGCGCTGGAGAAATGCCCGAAGCTGTTGATGCCATGACGCAACAGGATATCGGTGACGGTTTCGCCGGCCCTGCCCTGCTTGAGCGACTCGTGGATGACCGCCAGGCGACGGTCGCGGATGTACTCGACCGGCGCCTGCCGGAGGAACTGGTTGAAGCCGTTCTGCAAGGTGCGCACCGAAACACCACACAGTTCGCTCAGGGTCGTCAGGCTGATCGGTTCGTCGAGGTGTTCCTCGATGTAGTCACGGGCCTTTTTCACGTGGTGCGGCAGCGGCGCGCGCGAATCGATCATCAGATCCGCGGAGTAGTTATGCGGCAGCTGTGTGAGCAGCAACTGCATCAGGTATTCGGACAGGCCGCTGGCGAGGCGCGAACCGTCAACGCCGCTGCCGTAGAGCCGGCAGATGTAGTCCAGGGTGTGATAGAGGCTGACGACGCCGGCGCCCAGGTGGTCGACGCTGACATCAAAGATCACCGACTGGCGCAGGCTGCGGCCGAGCAGGCGTTGCAGCTGCGTCTCCAGGGCATCACGGTCGACACGCAGGATCAGGTTGCGGCACTCGCCATCGGTGACGATGCGGCTTTGCGCGAACGGCGAGGAAACGCTCAGGTAGCCCGACTGCATCGCCGCGCTGCGCCGCCCGTGGGCCACCTCGCAATGCCCCTGCAAGGTGATGCGAAACAGATACTGATCGGCAATGTCGCCGATGGTGATCTCCACCGGCGCGCCATAACGCAGATCGAGCAGCGCCGAATCGCCGAAGAATACGCCGTTGAGCCGGGTGTAGATCGGCTCGTCACGCAGCACATTGAAACTGTGGGGGCACAGGTATTGGCTGACCTTGTCCTTGATCTCGCGGTAATCGGCCGAACTGAGCAGGCTGTGCCGTTCCAGCAGGTGTACGTCATTCAACATCAAGGGTTCTCCTGACGTGGAGCGTCTCGGCCCCGCTCCCTTTGACAGGAGCGAGGCCGGGGCGCCGATCGTGGACTATGACCAATCAAGCCCGGGTCGGATACTCCCGGGCATAACTTTCGCGAAAACGACGGCAACCACGCCAGAGCAGCAGCACGGTCAACGCCGATGCACCGGCGATCACCAGCGACATCGACGACCCTACCGCCGCGGGCGATCCGAAATAGCGGTCGGTCAACAGCGCCACCAGCGTGGTGCCCAGGCCCAACCCCAGCAGATTGCTGATCAGCAGGAACACGGCCGAGACCTGTGCGCGCACCTGGTTCGGTGCGAGGATCTGCATCGCCGCCGTGGACGCCGGCATCGGGAACGAGGCGAAGAACATCGCTGGCACCAACAGGGTCACCGACAGCCACAGTTGATCGACTTGAGAGAACAGCACGGCCGGCACCGCCATGCCGAGGGCACCGATGACGCCAGTGCGCATGGCAGCGTCCTGATGACCTTTCTTGGCCAGATAATCGGTGAGCCATCCACCGAACAGCACCCCGCCTGTGTTGGCCACCAACAGCACGGTGCCAAGCATGTAGCCCGCCTCCATCGGCGACAGGCCGAACTTGCGGATGTACAGCGCCGGGCTCCAGCTCATCAAGCAGAACAGGGCCATGGCGTAAAATGAAAAGCCCAGGTAATGACAGGTGAAGGTGGCGCGGTGGCGGCCAAGGAAACGCAAGCCATCGCTCATCCCGACCTTCTTGGCCCGACCCTGCGCATCCACCTGCAGGCCTTTGCGCGCCGGATCGCGCACGGTGAGCCAGATCAACAGGCCGACCACGATTCCGGGCAGGCCGACAATGAAGAACGCCAGCTGCCAGGCCTTCATCGCACCGAGAAAGGCGACCTCGATGGTGTTCATGTCCTTGAGCATCGCGATCACATAGCCGCCCACCAGGAAGGCCAGGCCACCACCGACGAACGAGCCGATCGAGTAGATGCCCACCGCGCGGCCGAGTTTCTCCTTGGGGAACATGTCGCTGAACATCGAGTAGGCCGAGGGCGACAGGGCTGCCTCGCCGACACCGACACCAATGCGGGCGAGGAACATGTGCAGGAAGTTCTTGCTCAGGCCGCAGGCTGCAGTCGCCAGGCTCCAGAACACGACGCCGACGGCGATGATCTTCGGTCGGGAGAAGCGGTCGGCCAGATAGGCGATGGGCATGCCCATGAACGCGTAGAACAACGAAAAGGCCAGCCCGTGCAGCAAACTGAACTGGGTGTCGCTGATCTGCAGGTCGGCCTTGATCGGCTCGATCATCAGCGCCAGGATCTGCCGATCCACGAATGAAAAGATGTAGGCGATCATGCACAGGCCGACCACATACCACTCGTAAATGTAGGTTTTCTTCTTCTGCAGGACCGCGTTATCGACCTGGATATTCACTAGTGTTTGCTCCTCTTGGAATCCGCTCATGCGCGCAGCGATGCGCAGAACAACGACTGGAAAGTTGCGGGGCAGATGCAAAGGACAAAGGGTTCGAACATGGTCAGGCCTCTTATTGTTATGGGGGCAAATCCCGGGTGGACCGGGCTTACCAGAACTTCCAGGTGTAGGTCGTGGCGACACGGAATTCGTTGTAGTCGTAGCCGTACTTCTGTTTCACGTCGATGTTGCGCAGGTCCAGCCCCAGGCCTTGCAGCGCCCCGCTCTGGACCACGTAGCTGAGCCCCAGAAAGCGTTCGCTTTCCTGGTTGTCGCTCAGGTTGTTGCCACGGTCCCAGTTGGTACCCTTGATATAGCGGGTGTAGAGCTTCAGCCCCGGCACGCCCATTCCGGCAAAGTCATAGCTGTAGCGCGCCCCCCAGGACTTTTCATCCGGGCGGACAAACCCCAGGGACGACCAGTGCACCAGGTAAGGTTGCGGGATAAAACCGTTCATCGTTGGAAACACGCTGTCACCGAGCATGCGCTGGTAACTGAGGCCAAACATGTGGGCGCCTTTGAGCAAGGTGAACAAGGCGCCGTAGGAACGGTTGTCGATCTCACCGCTCAAGGCATTGCCATCTTCATTGTTATTGAAGTAGCGCAAGTCGGTTTTAAGTTTGTAGCCACTACCCAGGTCAGCCATATGCATCAGGCCGAAATAGTGTTGCTGATAAATGTCGTGCAACACGCCGTAGAAATAACTGGCTTGCAGGTTCTTGGTAATGTCGTAAGTTGCGCCGCCGAAGTCCAGGCCGTCACTGTCGAGATTATCGGTGGAGCCAAACTTGTATAGCTTCTCGTGGTTGGAAGATTCCCGTGTCACGGCGGACCAGAAACGGCCACCGGTCATCATCAACCCATCGACTTCCCTGGACTCGACCACGGCGCCTTGATAGATCGTATCCAGTTGCCGACTGGGGTCATCGGACGCCACCGGCAGTTGTGGACGAAGGTCACCGACCTTCAACTCGGTCTTGCTGTAGCGCATCTTGAAAGTTGCACCGGCGCGACTGTAGTCATCGGCCGTCTGCTGGTCGCGGACGCTGTACGGCAGCGAACCGTCGTTGCCCGACGAGTCCAGGCGCACCGCGTACTGCGCATCCACATCAAGGCCGATTGCCAGGGCCGTGTCGGTGTAACCGGAGGTAAACTGTGCATCGAAACCCTGGGACCAACTATGCACTTCAGAAACCGGCGCATTGGTATTGGTGTAGTTACGGTGCAAGTAGAAGTTTCGCGTATCCACTTTCAAGTGACTGTCATCAACAACATCGGCATAGGCTGTCAATGGCGAACAGATAATTCCCAACACGCCGGCAATACCGAGCCCACGGCAAAATTGCTTTACCTGATACATCTAACTTCTCCACATCTGTATGTGCTGGGCACTGTATTTATAGGAGCAGATTCGAACTAAAACTAAAAATGCCGGCAGCCGAACACCGAGCCCTCTTGAGCAGCAAGGCGGATTGCATCAGGGATATAAAGAACGATGGGTTCGAGCATTGTCAGACCTATTGTTGTTATGGGGTAAAGCGCCAGGCGGGCTCAGTGGAACAGCCAGCCAAGACGACACGCCTCTTGTCTACCCAAGGTAAGTGAGTAGGCGCCGCGCCGATATCGAGATGAACAGCATCCGTTGAGGGGAAAACTTCAACCCGGCTAAAGGTTTCCCTTAGTCGACTCAAAAGCGCAGGGCACACGGTGGGAGATGGCAAGCCTGAATTGCATAAGCCTTCCTTAAGCGAGGTCTTGTTGTTGGATGGGCCCTAAGCTAGCGATTGCCCTGCCTGCCAACCTCCCCGATTGCGCAGGCGATTCTCCAATTGCGCAGCCTGATGCAGACTGCCTCAGGACTGCAGCCTGGGAGCCCCCCAGCAGCAACAGTACTTCGCCGCGCCATTCGGCGAACTGGAAGCCCATCCCCTGGCGCCGGGCCATCCGGCGAACTGGAAGCCCATCCCCTGGCGCCGGGCCATCCGGAGGCGGACAAGCTGCTGATGCTCTATCGCAATCTCGAGATGGCTATTGCAAAGGCTGGATTGCAGCGCTCCGGGTACCGGCGAATGCACTCGTGCCAAGCCAGCGCCACAGGTTTTCCGCATCCTGCACAGCGCCGTCCACACGCAGCTCTCGCGACTGAAGAACCTCCCTTGGTGTGCGGTCGCCAGTCCACACCTCGGTCAACGCACGCACGCTGGAGTCCACGACGAGTGTGAGTTCGCGTCCGGGGTCGTCGCGGCACAGATCTGCCACACCATGTTCGACTACGAGCCACCACTCTTGCTCGCCGGACCGCGCGTCGCGGAACCTGAAGTGAATGACCACCGCCCGGGACGGGAACATCTCGATGCGCGCGAACCGGCGCACGTCCCACATGAGCAGGCCCGCGTCGAGTTCGTTATCGCGAAGGCGACTACCTATCCAACGCGCGCCCCAATGCCCTAGCGCCATGATGATGGGGCGCAGTTCCTCGCCTGCCTCGGTCAGGCTGTACTCCCAGACTTTGCCCGTGGCCGTGCGATGTACGACACCGATATCTTCCAGGTGGCGCAGCCGCTGTGCCAGCAAGCTGGTGGACATCCGTGGTACGCCGCGGTGCAGTTCATTGAAGCGTTTACTGCCGCACAGCAGCTCGCGCACGACCAAAGGCGTCCAGCGCTCGCACAGCGCTTCAGCACCGCGCGCGACCGTACAGAACTGACCGTAGCTTTCATCCATCGCCCGTACTCCGCACATACAACGCTTCAGATTCTGAACTAGCCTCGCGACTTCGCCACGTGCACGCTGAAACCTGCGAAAGCCACCGTATCAGGAGAACGCCATGACCAAGATAGCCATCATTCAGCGGCCGCCAGTGCTGCTCGATCGCAGCGCGACAATCGCCCGAGCCGTGCAATCGGTCGCTGAGGCTGCGGCGGCTGAAGCCTCGTTGATTGTTTTACCCGAATCGTTCATTCCAGGTTACCCGTCGTGGATCTGGCGGCTGGCGGCGGGAAAAGACGGGGCTTTAATGGGCCAGTTACACACGCGTCTGCTGGCCAACGCCGTTGATATCGCGAACGGTGACCTGAACGAATTGTGCGAGGCCGCCAGCACTCATGCCGTGACAATCGTATGCGGCATAAATGAATGCGAGCGGCGTAATGGAGGCGGCACGCTCTACAACAGCGTAGTCGTTATCGGTACGAACGGCGAAGTGCTCAACCGGCATCGCAAGCTGATGCCAACGAACCCCGAGCGCATGGTCCATGGTTTCGGTGATGCGTCAGGGTTGCGTACGGTCGATACACCCGTCGGCCGCATTGGTGCGCTCATCTGCTGGGAAAACTACATGCCCCTGGCGCGCTATTCATTGTATGCCCAGGGAGTGGAAATCTATGTCGCCCCCACGTACGACACCGGCGAAGGCTGGATCAGCACGATGCGTCACATTGCACTGGAAGGTCGATGCTGGGTGATCGGCAGTGGCACCTCGTTGCGCGGCAGTGACATTCCCGATGACTTTCCGGCTCGCATGCAACTGTTTCCCGATCCGCAAGAGTGGATCAACGATGGCGACTCGGTGGTGGTCAACCCTCAAGGCCGGATCACAGCCGGTCCATTACACCGTGAGGCAGGCATTCTGTATGCGGACATCGACACCTCACTCGTGGCGCCAGCGCGACGGACGCTCGACGTCACCGGGCACTATGCGCGCCCTGACATTTTCGAACTGCAGGTGCGACGCACGCCGGCGACAGCGGTGCGCTTCATCGACGAGTGACGCTAACCAACGCTCAGGCAATCCATCCCAACTTCGACGGTATGTGTAATAACTGATGAAGGAGTCATTCCATGAGCATTCAAAGGTCTTACAAAGGCAGTTGTTTTTGCGGCGCAGTCGAGTTCACCGTCAGCGGTGAGCCGACCGCAATGGGCTATTGCCATTGCGAGTCGTGTCGACATTGGTCAGCAGCGCCGGTCAATGCCTTCACGCTGTGGAAACCCGAGGCGGTGCAAGTAACTCGGGGGGCTGACAACATTGGCACTTACAACAAGACACCGCAGAGTTATCGCAAATGGTGCAAGAGTTGCGGCGGACACCTCTTCACCGAACACCCAGGGATGGGGCTCATCGACGTGTATGCCGCTGTCATCCCGGATCTCGCGTATTCGCCAGGGGTTCACGTGCACTATCAGGAGGCCAGGCTGCGCATCAAAGACGGGTTGCCCAAGCTGAAGGATGTCCCCAGCGAATCAGGGGGATCGGGCGTCAGCATGGACGAATAGCGCCAGCACGGTAGCGTGCGGCGATCCGACCTTGCCTGATTACGCCAGTTGCCATCTGTTCGGCAATGTCATGACCACCGGTTAACTGAAATCCAGGCCGCGTAGTTTTTCTTCGCGCATGCCGGCTTGAGTATGGACATTCAGGCTGCAGCCATTAATTCCATTGGTTATGTGGGTGAGGAGCATTCGTTCTATTGCGCGCGGCATGGGTGGCTAATCTACGGAGGTTGAGGGGGGCAACCGTCAGGAAGGTGCAACCATATGGACGCAAATCCGATCGAAACCGACTATCTGATCATCGGGGCTGGCGCGACGGCCATGGCCTTCGTCGATACGCTACTCAAGGAAACGAATGCACGTATCGTGATGGTGGATCGGCACGGTCGACCTGGCGGGCACTGGAATGATGCCTACCCCTTTGTCCGATTGCACCAGCCCTCGGCCTTCTATGGCGTCAACTCACGGGAACTGGGCAGCGGAACGAAAGACACAACGGCACTGAACGAGGGCTTGTATGAGCTGGCCTCCGGCGCCGAGGTGATGAGCTACTTCGACCAGGTGATGAATCAGCAGTTTCTGCCGTCAGGTCGGGTCCGTTACTTCCCCATGTGCGACTACACCGGCGACCGCATTGACGACCACCGGTTTACCTCGCTGATCAGCGGCGTAAGCCATCAGGTGCGGGTGCACAAAAAGGTGGTGGACGCCACCCATGCCCAGACGGCGGTGCCCTCGACCCACCCGCCCAGATACAAGGTGGAGCCCGGCGTGCAATGCGTGCCACTGAACGACCTGCCGAAGATCCAGCACCCACACACTGGCTACGTTGTGGTGGGATCGGGCAAGACCGGGATCGACGCCTGCCTGTGGTGCCTGCAAAACGGTGTTGCGCCCGAAAAAATCTGCTGGATCATGCCGAACGATCCGTGGTTGATCGACCGGGCCAACTTGCAACCCGGCCTCGACAGCTTCGAACGAACAATCGGTGGCCTCACGGCACAGCTCGAGGCTATCGCAGCCGCGGACTCGATCCCGGACCTGTTCTCCAGGCTTGAGGCGGCGGGCCAGCTCTTGCGCCTGGATACGTCCGTCGAACCCACTGCTTACCGCTGCGCCACCGTCACTCAAGCGGAATTACGCGAGCTTCGACGCATCGACAACATTGTGCGCCTGGGGAGAGTGAGCGTTATCGAGCCAACGCGCATCGTGCTCGAGCAGGGCAGCATCGCCACGAGCCCAAATGCTCTGCACATCGATTGCAGCGCCAGTGCCATCCCGACACTCCCTGAAATGCAGGTGTTCGACGGCGGCAAGATCAACCTGGTGATGGTAAGCAGCTGCCAACCCTTGTTCAGCGCGGCCTTGATCGCTTATGTGGAAAGCCACCTGGACGATCAAGCGCAAATGAACGCGTTTTGCACAATGGTCCCCCCGCCTCACGTCCCCACGGACTGGATCAGAATCTGGGCCGTCTACCTGGGTAACCAGCTACGCTGGGGAGAACATGAAGGTCTGTCCCGCTGGATCAGGCAGTCGCGTTTGTACTTCATGACGGCGGTGGTCAGGGGCTTGCAAGAAACCGACACCGAGAAACTGGCACAGCTGCGTCGGCTCTCTGTCAGCAGGCAACAGGCTCTGACGAATCTGCCGCGTTTGCTGGAGGTCATCGCTTGAATCGCAGGAAGCGCACATGAACGAGCCACACCTCGAACTGCTCGACATCAATGGCATCCGCATGCAGGTCGCCATCCAGGGCTCCGGTCCCTTGGTCTTGCTATGCCACGGATTCCCGGAGCTGGGGTACTCGTGGCGCAACCAGCTTGCTGCGCTGGCGGCCGCCGGCTACAGAGCGGTAGCGCCCGACATGCGCGGCTATGGCGGCACAGATGCGCCGGCCGAACCCGACGCCTACACCACGCTCCACCTGGTAGGCGACATGGTCGAGTTGGTCAACGCACTCGGCGAACAGCAAGCCGTGATCGTCGGCCATGACTGGGGCGCGCAGGTAGCCTGGGGCGCAGCTTTGATGCGACCCGATCTGTTCCGCGCGGTGGTCGGCATGAGCGTTCCCTTCTCGCCACCGACGCGCGTGGAGCTCCTCAGCGCGCTTGCCTCGCGGGGTATCAGCGACTTCTACATCCAGTATTTCCAGACGCCGGGTGTGGCCGAGGCCGAGTTGGAAAGGGACGTCGAGTCGTCGATCCGGCGCATCTACTTCAGTGGCTCGGGTGACGGACCCGATTGGCCGGTGTTCGGCCGGCTGCAGCCGGGCCAGGGCTTCCTCGGCGCGATGGTCGAGCCCGAAACCCTGCCAGTCTGGCTAAGCCTTGAGGACATTGCCTATTACACCCGCGAATTCACCCGCAGCGGATTTCGCGGCGGCTTGAACTGGTACCGCAACATGACGCGCTCATGGGCACTTCTGGCACCTTGGCGCGGTTGCATTATCCGGCAGCCGTCGATGTTCATTGCCGGGAGCCGCGACGGCGTGCTGAAGTTTCCGAGTTCCCCGCGGCAGATCGAAGCCTTCGCGCAGACACTGCCGGGACTGCGCGGGTGTCATATCCTCGAAGGTGCCGGCCACTGGATACAGCAAGAGCGCGCGACAGAGGTCAATGAGCTGCTGTTGGGCTTCCTGAAAGAACTCTGAATTGATTTAAAACTGGAGGGAACCATGAACAATCTCATCGCCACCGACGAGTCACCTGAAGCCGTTCGCCTCATGGTCAGGGTTTACGCCTACTTGCTGCTCGCAGGATTTGCGTTTGTTCCGGCCTATCTGATTGGGTACTTGTACTTTTTTCAGGACCCCACGCTTATATTCGAGAATCACCTGTTCCATATAGTTGCGATCACGACAGCCACCCTGGCCGGCTCGTTTGTTACGTACGTAACGTGGCGCTGCTATCAGTCATCGGGAGATCCGCTGCTGCGATGGATGACGCTTGGTTTTCTCGGCTTTGTACTGATCTATGCGTTGCATGGTGCGTTCACCGGGCAAGCACACCACAATATCTGGCTCTTCCTGCTTTATGGACCGGCCTCTCGCCTGGTCATGTCGATTCTGCTGTTAGTCGGACTGCTGTCGTACCACCGCCCACCTGTTGCCGCGGACCAACGAATGAAGGCCCGCCCGTGGTTGACCTGGATAGGACTGTTCCTGCTGGTTGACGTGGCAGTGGCGTACGTCGCGAATTCGCCGATCGCCAGCAATCTCGCGGTGCGCCTATCGATGGAAGGTGGTGCCCTCGTTCTTTCCACATTGACCGTGACAATACTCCTGCTGCGCCGTATCCGTTCGCCGCTGATGACCATTTTTATCATCTCGGTCACCGCGTTCGCGCTGTCATCTCTTGCCTTCATCCTTGCACGTCCCTGGAACCATATGTGGTGGCTCGCTCACGCGATCTTCGCCGGTGGATTCTTCATGTTGAGCTATGGGGTAGTGCAAGCGTTCCTCACCACGCGGTCGTTTTCGAAGATTTACAGCCAAGAGGAGTTGATGGTGCGTCTTGCCGAAGCGATGGCGTATGCCGAGAGCGCCCTGCAGGAACTCCAGCGCACCAATCAAGAACTCGGGCACCTTGCGGCGACCGATCCACTGACCGGCGCTGATAATCGTCGTCGGTTCATGGAGCGGGTCGAAGTCGAAATTGGCCGGACCAAACGCGGCGGTGCGCCGTTCTCCGTGTTGGCACTCGATCTGGATAATTTCAAGTCCATCAACGATCGCTTCGGGCATCAGGTTGGCGATGACATCCTGAAGAGTTTCGTGGAGAAATGCCTCGATTCGATCCGCCCGTATGACGGTGTAGCCCGAGTGGGTGGGGAGGAATTCATGATACTGCTACCTCAGACTTCACTTGAAGGCGCGCACGAAATCGCTGAGCGTCTGCGAAGCACCGTTGCAAATAGTTCTTTTCATGGCCAGCAGCGGTCAACCGTGGTCACAGTGAGCATCGGCGTATCGCAATCCGGTCGCGACGGCGACACCATCGAGGCAATTCTGCGTACAGCCGATCAACGCCTGTATCACGCTAAACACGAAGGCCGTAACCGTGTGGTCACTACTTTCAAAACCAGCCTCCAACCTATGCCTTGACCATCGTCTCGAAGTCGCTGAAAGCGTCGGCACCGATACCCCGTGTCAGTGTTTCGGACTGTGCGACAGATTTCGAAAAAAAGTCGCAAGCCCCACTTCGCTTCGGGGCTTGCGACTCATTTGGCATTGTCATGCGCTTTGCCCGAGCCTTTCCCATGGTCACTGGCTGCAATAAACCAAGCTCCGTCATAACCATGCGTCAGTGGGAATAATCCAGTCACCTACGCCTTGCGGTGTCTTCTCGATCACTGATCCGCAGAACCCGTAACGGCGAAAATGTTGCAGGGCACTTGATACAGAACATGCTCCGTCGTACTGCCCACCCATTTGCCCAGTCCCTTGCGATGCGCATTTCCCATGACGATCACATCGGCCCGGTGATGCGCTGCAAAGTCGGCCAGCGCTTTGCCAGGGGGGCCTGCAACGAAGTGTTGCCGCTCAGTGGGTACGCCATAGTGGTCGGCCAATGCGATAAATGTCTTTTGCAGTGACTTGCGTACATCGCTGCTGAAGCCTGGCATCGTCACTGCACCAGCGCCTGCGTCGGATATATGTGTCAGCGATAGATCGTAGGCATACAGCAGATGCAACTCCGCATTGCATTGCATCGACAACCCGTTCGCCGCCTGGATGATGCGGTCGTTGATGCCAGTGATCTGAGTCTCGGGTTGTGACGGATCGACTGCCGCCACTACCACCCGTGGAAGTGGACACCTGAGTTCGCTGACCAGATGCACAGCCACCGGACATTCGCGCAACAAGTGCCAATCCAGAGGCGTAATGAAAACGCGTTTGAGCGCTGACTCGTGTTGCACGTCCTTGATAACCAGATCCGGTTGCATTTCTGCCACATGTCGAAGTATTTCTTGCAGCGCGGTGCGCGTAACAAGCACTTCGGTGCTCACTGCAACTCCGCGTCCGCGGATTAGACCGGCCTCATCCTTCAGCCACTTTTCGTTTTCTTGCTGACAGGCCTCACGAAAACGCGCACCGGCGCTCATCAAACCCAAGAGGTTGGAGTCTTCGATAAACACCGTGATATGCAGCGCTGCGCCAGTGGCTTCGGCAATGGCGACAGCTCGCTCCAACGCCGGGGTGTGACGCATGACTGGACCGGCTATCAGAAAGAGTCGTTGATATTGGCTCATGTAACACCTCCAAATGCTTCGGGATATCTAGCCCCCCCCAGCGTTGTCGCCTGTCACACCACCGACGATTTACTATCGCCTCAACTATCTGGAACTATCAATATACGCCTGGATGCCATCTATCCCCTACTTGGCCGAGTCAACTTTTTCAACAGAATCGACCGAAAGGCCCACTGTCAGCGCGTTGTATTTGAGTCGCCCCGATTTACTGGACGCATGACCAGTTGAATCCACAGTCGTTTACTGGCGTTCACTAAAGGCAGTAAACCGCCAGGAACGGTTATCGAGATAGCGAACCTAAAAGGGGCCGCACACTGGCGCCGTTAGCTATTTAAGCAGCGGCCCCTAGAACTTTTCTCTATTTATCGGTCTATGTGGATAGCCACATCCGTTCGGTAAACGCGAACCCGCAGGCTCCCCCACAAATCAACCAGAGGTTGTCTTCGCTCATGAAATTCCATGACCCACGGATGGTGCTCTTCGGCCTGTTCGCGTTCGCGGCAGTGGGCTCGGCATCAGCAACACAGATGAAGACCTCAACCCCTGTTTTAGCACCTGAAGTCGCAGTCGTTCAGGTGCCGGCCCAGACTGCCGGCAATCCTTGGCCGACCTTGGCCAGCATGGCCGGCAAGCAACCAGGGCCGTTGCTTGCCCATGACGACCGATACTGGCATGACGGCCGCTGGCACTCTCGTAGAGACGATTGGCGCCGTGACGACTGGCGTAGAGATAACTGGCGCAGAGAGCAGGCCCGCCGCGAAGCAGAACGCCAACGTTATTGGGAACGCCACCATGATCGGGCCATGCGGCACCGCTATGAGGACGATCGCCGCTACTATCGTCGCTAGTGCGACGCCAAGAGCAATTCGCCTGCAACACCGGCGATGCACCGCCAACCTGCGAAACCGGCCCGAAACAGCTGTACTCGCTCATCGGGTTGTAGAAGCTGGCTAGAAACGTCGACGAGGTACGAGCGACTCCCTATCGCCCTCCTCGCCGGCGTTGAAGGCAATATGCAAACGATCATGGCTATGCTGCCGCCCTCCTCCAGTTCCGATGACGCCGAGCCACCCCATGCGAATACACACGCGGCAGGCATACATGTTATGTTATATCTTATATAACCATGAACTGTCAGTCGCCACTGGCAGAGCCGTCCACCCCCTGCTTGCGACATTCGATGACAACTTCTACTCACATCCCCCCCATCACAAGCTTGAACCAACGCCTGCTGTCCATTGATGCCCTGAGGGGATTGGTAATCCTCCTTATGCTGCTGGATCACGTGCGCGAAACGTTCTTTTTGCACCGTCAAGTAGCAGACCCCATGGACATCGAATCCACTGAGCCGGCGCTGTTTTTCAGCCGCACACTTGCTCATTTGTGTGCGCCGGTGTTCATACTGCTCACTGGACTTTCCGCTTACCTGTATGGCCAAAAGCACCAGGGCAAGGGCGATGTGTCAGCCTTTTTGTTCAAGCGCGGTCTATTGCTGGTACTGCTGGAGTTCACCCTGGTGAATTTCGCCTGGACATTTCAGCTCCCCCCTACGGCGATCTACATGCAAGTGATTTGGGCCATTGGCATCTGCATGATTGCCCTGGCCGGATTGGTTTGGTTACCCAGGCCCATTCTGTGCTGCCTGGGCCTGGTGATCGTGGCCGGGCACAATCTGCTGGATAATCTGCACTTCGCGACAGGCTCGCCCATGCATATACCCTGGGCCATTTTGCATGATCGCGGCTGGATCGATGTCTGCGACAGCTTACGTCTGCGCACCTCTTATCCTGTGCTTCCCTGGATCGGTGTGATCGCCCTTGGATACAGTATCGGCCCCTGGTTTGCTGGCCAGGTTCTGGCCGCGGAGCGTCAACGTACTCTGCTGCTTGCCGGGGCCGGGACATTGGTCGGATTTGTCGCACTGCGAGCAGTCAATGGTTATGGCGAGGTGCATTGGGTCGCTCATGAAGGCATCACGCAAACCCTCATGAGCTTCTTCAACATTACAAAATACCCGCCCTCCCTGTTGTTCCTTTTGCTGACGTCGGGCATTGGCCTGTTACTGCTTCGTGCCTTGGAACAGGCTCAACAACGCAAGTGGGTCAATGCATTGGCAGTCTTTGGCGGGGCGCCGATGTTCTTCTACTTGCTCCACCTTTACGTACTCAAGGCGCTGTATCTGGTCAGCGTGGCGTTGTTCGGATTGAACCAGGGAAATTTTTTCGGTTTCGACAGCATTTGGGCTGTGTGGCTGACGGCGGTGCTCCTGGCTTTATCCCTGTACTTACCCGTGCGCTGGTTCGCGGCATTGAAGGCACGCCGTCGCGATATCAGATGGCTCAAATACTTCTGATCAGGGCATTTGCTCACAAAAGTGGCCCCTGGAGAGCAATGCCAGTCAGGTAAGCGTTTGAACGCCTCCCAGAGGGATGGTGGCAGGTCGTTGGATCAGCGTTCACTGAAGATCAAAACTGTGGGCGGCAGACTTGTGGCAACGGGTTATCAACGCGTAAGTTGATGACCTGCCCTTAACGACACGCCGGAGTTGATCCATGCGCATCGCCTTGCTGTCCGACATGCACCTGTCCGTCAATACGATCCCGTTTCCCGTCGTGGATGCCGATATTGTCGTGCTCGCCGGGGACATCGCCCGGCCGGCCAAGGCTATCGAGTGGGCCAGAGCCTGCCCGGTTCCACTGCTGTACGTGGCAGGCAATCACGAGTTTTATGGCAGTGACCTGGTCTCCACCTACGAACAGTTGAACAGCCTGACGCAAGGTACGCAGATCCACATTCTGGAACGTTCGGAGTACGTCCACGACGGCGTGCGTTTTCTCGGCTGCACCTTGTGGTCTGACTATCGCCTTCTCGACAGCCCCGAGGACCGGACGCTGGGCATCGATCTGGCGACCCGGCTGATTCGTGACTTCAGCCACATCAAGATCGCCCCCGATTTCCCTGACCTGTTCACGCCGGCCATTTCCCAGCTGGTGTTTCTGCAGACGGTCGCCTGGCTGGAAGACTGCTTCAAGCGCGACAGCAGCACACCCACGGTGGTGGTCTCTCATTTCGCCCCGACAAAATCGAGCATCAGCCCGACCTTTGCCGCTTCGCCGATCAACTCAAGCTTTGTCTCGGACCTCGAAGCGCGGATCAAGGACTGGCAGCCGGCACTGTGGCTGCATGGCCATACCCATGGCAGCTTTGATTATCGAGTGGGTAACACCCGCGTGATCTGCAACCCCCGGGGCTATGCCAAGAATGGCATCAATGAAAATCCTGATTTCGATGATGCCTTCGTGATCGATCTGGATCTGTGAAGCGACCCTCAAATCAACAGTTCCAGCGTATCGAACAGTTCGACATCTTCCGGCCGTGTCGACCGGGCGCGGCGGCGGATGACCTGGAACAGGCAGTCGACGAAGCATTGCCCGGCGACCCCCAACTGGGCATTGCGCGGGGTGACGATGCCGATGGTGTCGGTGGCGAAGGTTTCCGCCAGCGCCAGGCGCCCCACCCGTTCGCGGTAGCCCGGGATGGTGAGCATCGGCTCCGGGAAGTAACTGAGCATGTCTGTCTGCTCCACCAATGAAAGCGTCAACTGCGGTGAATGCGCGCGGTGGATGTGTTGCATATCGATCTGCGCACCGTGTTGCCAAAACAACTCGGTCATCAAACCTTCATGGCTGGCATCCGGGTAGTTGACCACCCAATCCTGATCCAGCAAATCGTGGATCGAGCGGCTGTCGCGCCGTGGATGCTCATGGCGGGCCACCACGGCCATGCGGTAAGACAGAATCTGCTCGCTGACGAACTCCGGGCGCGGCAGCAGTGATGACACCAACCCCACTGCAAACTCCATGGTGCCGTCGCGCAATCGCGGCAACGTCACCGCCATCAAGCCTTCGAAAATCTCCAGGCGTACCCGTGGCATGCGCTGGCGGAATAGCGTCACGACCTCGGGTAACAAGGTCATGCCCATCCACGGCGAAATGCCGAGGCGCAACTGCCCTTCGGCCTGGTCGCTCAGGTGTGCCAGTTCCAGTTGCGCGCGTTCGAGTTGGCTGAGCATCTGCCGCGCATGCTGCAACAGTGACTGACCGTAGGTGGTCAGCACCACACCGCTGGCATTGCGCAACAGCAGTGGCAGGTTCAAGTGTTCCTCCAGCTCGCGCAACGCCTTGGCCACTGCCGTCTGCGACACCCCCAGTTGCCGCGCCGCCGCACGAATGCTGCCGCAGTCGGCAATCATCACCAGCGCCCGCAATTGATGCAGCTTCATCCCTTCCTCCTGATGCACCAGGGTGTAAACCAGCGGTTTTCAGCCCACCTTTTTTGCGACTGCCGCGACATTCGCCAACTCATTAGCATCACAGGGTATCAGTCCAACAGCCGAAAACGACCAATAAAAACGAGGAGAATCTGATGACCGATTTGCCCGCCCTGCCCGGCATTCGTGCACTCGAAGAAGAGATGATCGCCCTGCGCCGACACATCCACGCCCATCCGGAATTGAGCTTTGAAGAGTTCGCCACCGCTGACCTGGTGGCGAGCAAGCTCCAGGCCTGGGGTTACCAGGTACATCGCGGCCTGGGCGGCACCGGTGTGGTCGGGCTGTTGCGCCAAGGCTCCAGCGGCAAAACGATCGGCCTGCGCGCCGACATGGATGCGCTGCCGATCATCGAGCAGACCGGGTTGCCCTACTCCAGCCGCCACGAAGGCGTGATGCACGCCTGCGGTCACGACGGGCACACGGCGATGCTGCTGGCGGCCGCCCGTTACCTGGCCGAGAGCCGAGAGTTCGACGGCTCGCTGGTGGTGATTTTCCAGCCGGCCGAGGAAGGCGACGGCGGCGCTCGGCGCATGCTCGATGACGGTCTGTTCGAGCTGTTCCCCTGCGACGCGGTGTTCGCGATGCACAACATGCCAGGACTGCCGGTGGGCAAACTGGGCTTCCTCGCTGGCCCGTTCATGGCCTCGACCGACACCGTGACCATTCGGGTCGACGGCGTTGGCGGTCACGGCGCCATGCCGCACAAGGCCGTTGACCCGGTACTGGCCGGCTCGGCCATCGTCATGGCATTACAAAGCATTGTCTCGCGCAATGTCGCGCCGCTCGACACAGCGGTTGTGACCGTCGGCGCGTTCCACGCCGGGATTGCCGCCAACGTGATTCCCGATCACGCCGAGTTGCAGTTGAGCGTGCGTGCGCTCAAGGCGCAGGTGCGTGACGAGCTGATTGTACGGATCACCGCCGTGGCCGAGGCCCAGGCTACGAGTTTCGGCGCCCGCGCCACGGTGACGGTCGACGAGGCGCAACGCTTCCCGGCTCTGTTGAATCATCCCGAAAGCACCGAGTTCGCCCGGCAAGTAGCGCTTGATTGGGTGGGCGAAGACGGCTTGATCGCGAACATGCAACCGCTGACCGGGAGTGAGGATTTCGCCGTGATGCTGGAGCGTTGCCCCGGTTGTTATTTGCTGATCGGCAACGGTGATGGCGAAGGCGGCTGCATGGTGCATAACCCCGGCTACGACTTCAACGATGACTGCCTGCCGACAGGTGCGAGCTACTGGGTGCGGCTGGTCGAGACCTTCCTGGCCTGACCTCATCCCTATCGCCCTCGTCTTCTGGAGTTCGTCAAATGTCCACTCCCGTTTCTACCGCCATGCCTGATACCGCTGCGACCCGGCAGCCGATTGGTGCGAAAGCCATCGCCGCCATCACCATCGGCTCCGGTCTCGAGTTCTACGATTTTTCCGTCTACAGCTTCTTCGCCACACTGATCGGTCGCCAGTTTTTCCCGGTCGAGAGCACGCTCGGGCAATTGCTGCTGTCCCTGGCGACCTTTGGTGTCGGTTTCGGCATGCGCCCCATCGGTGGCCTGGTACTCGGCGCCTATGCCGACCGGGTCGGGCGCAAACCGGCGATGATGCTCACCCTGTGGCTGATGGCGCTGGGTTCGCTGTTGTTCACCATCGCCCCCACCTATGCGCAGATCGGCGTCTTCGCACCGTTGATCATTGTGCTGGCACGCCTGATCCAGGGCTTCGCCATCGGCGGTGAGGTCGGTGCCTCTACGGCAATGCTGATGGAACACGCCGATGACAGAAGCCGTGGGTTCTACGGCAGTTGGCAGCTGTTCAGCCAGGGCTTGAGCTTTCTGCTCGGCGCACTGGTGGCCCTGGCACTGAGCTCGTCCCTGCCGCCCGAGGCGCTGGAGAGCTGGGGTTGGCGGGTGCCGTTTGCCCTCGGGATGCTGGTGATCCCGGTCGGCATTTATATCCGTCGTCACCTCAAGGAAACCGCCGCCGAACAAGGTCATGAAGCGTTCTCCAGCGTGCGGGTGATCTTCACCGGCTACCGTCGCCTGATCGTGACCGGGGTGCTGTTGGTGATCGGTAGCACCGCGTCCAGCTACATCGTGCTCGATTACATGACCAACTACACGGTCACGGTGCTGCACCTACCGATGACCATGGGCACCACCGCCGCCTGCCTCGGCGCGCTGGTGCAGATCAGCCTGTCGATCTGGGCCGGCCGGCTCAGCGACCGTATCGGCCGGCGCCGCACCATCGCTCTGGGCAGTATCCCGATGCTGTTGCTGATCTATCCGGCGTTCATGCTGATGAACCAGTTCCCGACGCTCGGCATGCTGCTGGCCGTCTCGTTGGTCACCACCCTGTTGCTGGTGTTGATCACCGTGCCGACCCTGGTGTTGGTCACTGAACTGTTCCCAAGGGCGATTCGCGCCACCGGGTTATCGATCATCTATTGCCTGGGTGTCTCGGTGTTCGGCGGCTTCGCGCAGTTTTTCGCCACCGGTTTGATCGGCCTGACCGGCAATAACAACGCCCCGGCGCTGTATGTCATGGCGTGCCTGTGCCTGACCTTGATCGGGCTGGCGATGGTCAAGGAAACGGCCGGCAAGCCACTCGATTAGGCCGTTGTGACCATGACGGGCGTATGCGTCGGATTCTTTCAAACCGCGCATACGCCCAACGCCTTCAACAACACCGCGTATTGCATTTGCCCCGGCCAAAACGCGCTTCCTGGCGTTCGCGGAAAAACATCTCATAGCTCATGACTGGCTCGCCCGGACGGTTGCGGGCCATTTGTGCCACGTAGTTGTCGTACTCGGGAACGCCCACCATCAATCGGGCGCTCTGGCTGAACAATCTGGCGATCTGCTGCAGTTTGCTGAACATGACTGATCTCTCTGTATGCGTGGGACCTGGCCCATGAAACCGCGTTCATGTATCTGCACTGTGTCCACATCGGGCGCCTTTGTATTTTCATGTATCCAGGCTCGCACCCGATGGAACGCCGGCAACCCGCTACACTTTCCTCGCTCCGCCGCGGCACCAAAGCGGTCAAGACCCCTGACTTCTGATCTGGAGGTATCCCATGAGCGACAGCAGCGAACTCACCACCTTTACCGGCTGGGCCGCCACCGCAGCGGGCGCGCCACTGGAACGCTACAGCTACGATCCCGGTCCGTTGGGCAACGACGAGGTGGAAGTCGCCGTGGAATATTGCGGCGTCTGCCACTCCGACCAGTCGTTGATCGACAACGATTGGGGTATCAGCCACTACCCGTTTATCCCCGGCCATGAGGTGGTCGGCCGTATCGTGCGGCTGGGCGACCAGGTTCGCGGTCTGGAAATGGGGCAACGGGTGGGCATCGGTTGGTACAAGGGCAGTTGCATGCATTGCACCTCGTGCATCGAAGGTTCCCATAACCTGTGTCGCACCGTGCAACCGACCATCATCGGCAGCAATGGCGGCTTTGCCGACCGCATTCGTTCGCACTGGGCCTGGGCCCTGCCGATCCCGGCCGGACTCGATCCGGCAATGGCCGGGCCGCTGTTCTGTGCCGGTTCGACCGTGTTCAACCCGCTGTTGGAATTCGGCATCAAGCCCACTGACCGGGTCGGCGTGGTGGGTATTGGCGGTCTCGGTCACCTGGCGCTGCGTTTTCTCAACGCCTGGGGCTGCGAAGTCACGGCGTTCACCTCATCGCTGAGCAAGCAGGACGAAGCCAGGCGCCTGGGCGCACACAAGGTGGTCGCCTCGACCGATACCAATGCGCTCAATGCCATTGCCGGCACCCTGGATTTTCTGCTGGTCACCGCCAACGCCAACCTCGACTGGAGCGCCATGCTCGCCACCCTGCGCGGCAAGGGTCGCCTGCACTTTGTCGGCGTCGTGCCCGATGCCATACCGATGCACGTGTTCGAGCTGATTCCCCAGCAAAAAACCATGTCCGCCTCACCGGTCGGCTCGCCCGCCAACACCGCGACCATGCTGGAGTTCTGCGCACGCCACCAGATTGTGCCGCAGGTCGAGATGTTTCCCATGAGCCGCGTCAACGAGGCCATCGATCACTTGCGCAGTGGCAAGGCGCGCTACCGCGTGGTGCTGGACGCCAGTCAGTGACCTTGTAGGAGCTGGCTTGTCGGGTCGCCGCATCGCAGCGATGGTCGTTAACGATAACGCGCGTGAGCTGGATAAACGCGGCGCATTTGAGTCCATCGCCGGCAAGCCGGCTCCTACAAATCCCCTCAGGGATTGGCTACCTGCGCAGGCGCGAATGGCATGTGCGTATCATTCCAGGTGAACCGATAGGCTTTGCCGGCTTCTTGCGGCAGGCATTTGCCGTTATCGGCATCCGCGCCCACGATCGACCAGTTCGCCCGGGCGTTTTCCCCCAATTCACGGGCCGCTTCGGGTTTGAAGCACTGGTTCAGTACGTCATCCGGCACCAATGCATAGGCCTTGGGGTGTTCGCGCAGATACCGCGCGGCCTTTTCGATGGTCGAATTGTCCATGCCGAAATGCACGATCGGTTGCCGGGCGAACAACCAGTGCCCCTCCTCCCAGTTGACCAGCACCAGATCGGCGCCCCGGGTCATGGACGCCGCCTGGGTCATGAGCACCTGATCGACGTTGGTGCCGTCCTTGAGCGGTTCGATGAAACCACGGGCGAACCACAACGCGAACCAGGTCGCCACCAATGCCGGGAACACCCGACGCATACGCGGGTGCCGTTTGAACCAGCGCCTGAGCAGCCACGGGATCAACGGCGCGGCGACCAGCACCAGCCCAGGCAGCGCCGGGTAGATGTACAACTTGCGCTTGCCTGTGCTGATGCAGAAAAACAGCACCACCAGCACCACCCAACCGAGCAACACCAAGACCCGGCCGTCGCGTTTTTGCAACTGACGGCGCCAGGCCGGCACCAGCCATGGCAGCACCAGCACCAGTGGTAGCCAATACTGCGGGATTACGTTGGTGAAGAAATACCAGAACGGTTCGCGGTGATGCCACGCGGCGGCATAGCGGCCTGCGGTCTGGCGCAGGAGGATCTCCCGCGCATAGGCAACTTCGTCCGCGCTGCCATTGAAGAGGATGGACAAGGCCAGGGGCAACAGCCAGATCGCGATGGCGCCAAGCATCAGCGCAAACCCGAGCAACCACTTGCGCGCCTCGCCCGGCATCGCCACCACACCGGGCCAGCCTTTGCGCACCCCATAGGCGTAGGGAATCAGCAACAGCGCCGGCAGGAAACCCACACCTTTGGTGATCACGCCAATGCCCATGGCCGCGCAGCCCGCGTAGAACCAGCGCCACGCAGGTCCCAGCAGCAGGTGCCGCGCCAGACCGTACAGGCCCAGGGAGGTGAACAGAATCAAGAAGCTGTCGATCTGACCGGTGCGCAGGATGCTGTAGGTCTGGTAGGTCGCCAGGTACAACAGCGCGGCGTTGCGCCCGGTACGCTGGGTCCACAGGCGACGGCCCAGGTCATAAACCATCGCCGTGACCGTCACCGCCGAAAACAGTCCCGGGATATAAAGCGCGATGTTGGGTTTGCCGGACAGCCAGGTGAAGAACGCCACCGTCCACATGAAAATCGGCGGCTTGTCGCCGTAGATCTCGGCGGCCCGGTGCGGGATCAGCCACGAGCCGTTCTGCAGCATCTCCAGCGCGACACCGAGGAAACGCTCTTCGTCCACATTCTGAGCCTGACGCAGCCCCATGCCCGCGCCGATCAGCAACAGGGCAAGCAGCATCAGACCCAGGCACTCGACCCTGGGCGACAACGATCTACGCATTGCTTATTCCTTTACGCTTCTGCTTTTGGCAATCAATTGCAGGTTGCGAAAATAGACCAGGGAGCCAAACGCCTGCCCGACGATGAACACCGGGTCCTGGCGGTAAATGGCATAGGCGAGCAACAAGGTGCTGCCGACGATGCTCAGGTACCAGAAGTTGGTCGGGATCACGCTGCGTTTCTTGTACTCGCTGTACAACCACTGCAAGACAAACCGCCCGGTAAAGGCAGCCTGACCGGCAAAGCCGACCAGCAGCCACAGGGTTTCACGGGTCAGAATCATCCTTCGAGCTCCTGGGCCTGGGTGTTCAGGCGCGTGCGTTTGATCAGCCACCAGACGCCGATCAGGTCAAGAATGCCAACCAGCGCGCGGTCGAGGTTGCCGTATTTCGACACCCCGGCCGTGCGCGGACGGTGGTTGACCGGGTGCACGATCATGCGCCCGTTATGACGCTGGATCAGCGCCGGAATATAGCGATGCATGTGGTCGAAGTACGGCAGACGCAAGAACGCCGCGCGCTCGATCAGCTTCAGGCCACAACCGGTGTCCGGGGTCGCGTCCTTGAGCAGGCGCCGGCGCAGGTTGTTGGCGAACCGCGAGGCGTAGCGCTTGCTCGCGGTGTCACGGCGATTGACCCGGTGCCCGGCCACCAGTTGTACATCGACCTTGCCCGGTTCGCCGCGCACCAGCGCCAGCATGCCGGGAATGTCCGCCGGGTCGTTCTGGCCGTCGCCATCGAGGGTCGCCAGCCACTGCCCGCGTGCCTCACGGGCCGCGTGGTACAGCGAGGTGCTCTGCCCCAGCGACCGCTCGTGATGCAAGATGCGCAAGGTGTTCAAGCCGTCATGGCGGATCTGCCGCAGTTCCTGCAGGGTCGAATCGGTGCTGCCATCGTCGACCACGATGATTTCGTAAGCCTCATCGGCCAGTGCCACGCGGACTTCTTCAAGCAATGGCTTGAGGTTGTTCGCTTCGTTCTTGGCGGGAATCACTACGGATACAAAAATGTCTTGGCTCATGGGGGCTCTCTCGCCTTTTTTGATTGTTCGAGATCAGAGGCGAACGCTTCAAATCTGATAGAACTGCCGATACCACTTCACGAATTCACCGACGCCGGTTTCCAGCGTCACCTGCGGGCTGAAGCCCACCCAATCGGCCAGCGTCGAGACATCGGCCCAGGTCTTGACCACGTCACCGGCCTGCATTGGCAAGTAGTTGCGCCGGGCCTGCAGGTCCAGGGCTGATTCCAGGCACTCGACGAAATCCAGCAACGCCACCGGCATGCCGCGACCGATGTTGAAGAGCCGGTTGACCCCGGCGACAGAGCCTTCCGGCACCGGAGGCCTTGGCCGCAGTCGGGCGATCCCTTCGACAATGTCGTCGACAAAGGTAAAGTCGCGGTACATCTGCCCCTGGTTGTAAATGTCGATGGGCAGGCCTTTGAGGATGGCGTCGGTAAACCTGAACAGCGCCATATCCGGGCGACCCCACGGGCCGTAGACGGTAAAGAAGCGCAGGCCACTGGCTTTCAGGCCATACAAATGGCAGTAACTTTCAGCCAGCAGTTCATTGGCGCGCTTGCTGGCGGCGTACAGCGAAACGGGATGATCGACAGGGTCCTCGACACTGAACGGCATCTTGCTGTTGGCGCCGTACACCGAACTGCTCGAGGCGTAGATCAGATGCTCGGGGCGATGGTGCCGACAGGCTTCCAGCACATTGAGGAAACCCACCAGATTCGATTGCCCGTAGACATCCGGGTTGTCCAGCGAGTAGCGCACCCCGGCCTGTGCCGCCAGGTGCACCACCTCGGTAAAAGCGTGTTGTTGAAACAGGCTCATCAGGGCAGGTTTGTCGACGATGTCCATTTTCCGGAAGCGAAAACCCGGCAGAGTCTCCAGCACCTTGAGGCGTGCGTGCTTGAGTTCCACGTCGTAATAGTCGTTGAGGTTATCGATACCAACGACCTCCTGACCCTCGCGGCACAAGCGCTGGACCGTATGAAAGCCGATGAAACCGGCCGCACCGGTGACCAGTACGGTCATGGGAAACGCGCCGGCGACTGCGTTGCGATCAACGCGAGATGACTGATCCGGACCCTCGTCAACTTCATGTGTAGTCCCTGCTTATGGCTTCATTCGCGCACAGTTGCGTTATGAAGCTTATAAAACAGACACATTTCAGTTTGGATAACGCCTCGCGCCACCTCGAAAAAATAAAATACCCGGCCGAAAACACCGCGGTTATCTGGCCGATCCGCCATGGGGTTTGTAAAACCGGAACAAACCGATATCCACGGTCCTGATGTATTGTCTGGCCCAATCCGGCTTGACGGTACGATCATGGAAATACAGGGCACCCTGGGTGCGATCCGGCAGCTCCTTGTTCAGGGCCTTGCGCGCGATTTCCTTGGCCATCGCGTAAGGCACTTCTTCCTGGACCGAGTCGGACTTACCGTCGCACCACCAGGAAAACTGGCAACTCTTGGTTTCCGAACCCTGCTTGACCACTTTGCACACCGTGTCCGGAAAGCCCTCATGGCCCAGGCGATTCATGACCACGTTGGCCACTGCCTCCATGTCGGCGGCGTCCTTGCCCTTGGCTTCCCAGTAAATGGACCGGGCCAGGCAGGTGATCGCATCGTCCAGTGGCGCGGCGCCGGCCGGGTCGACAGCCTGGACTTCTGACGGGGTAATGGCTTCTGCCTTGGGCGCTGGTGCCGGGTTGTTGCTCTCGGCGGCTTTCTGTTCCAGCACCTCGGCCTTGTTCTCGGCCGACTCCTGCTTTTGCGCTTGATCCGCAGCGGGTACCGGGCCGGCAAGCAACGTCAGGGCGAGGCAGGTGGCGATCCAGTCGAAGCGCATGGTCGGTGTCACTTGGTGAGTGGTTCAATTGAGTCTAGTAGTGAAATGATTTCGCCCACCCCACTACACTCTGGATAAATCCGTTGTGTTAGATGGGCCAACTTCGCGCATCATGGGCGCAATCTGCTCAAGGGGGATTTTCATGGGTTTCATTTCATCCGCAATGCGTTTGGCCGGTGTATCACTGAGCCTGGTATTCGCCGCCAACGCCGTGGCGGCCGACGAAGCGCAATTGATCGAATCGATCAACGTCTACCGTAGCCAACCGCAGCGCTGCGCAGGCCAGGCTTCATCGGAGCTGCCACCCCTGTCGGCCGACCCGCGCCTGGTGCTGACCGCCCCGAACATCGGTAATCTGCAGCAGGCCATGGTCACTGCCGGTTATCCCATGAAGAATGTGCAAGCCATCAGCCTGTCCGGGCCTCGCGATGCCGCCTCGGCGATGAAGGCGATTCAGGAGAGCTTTTGCCAGATAGTCCTCGACCCGCAATTCGTCGATGTCGGCGTCAGCCGCCAGGACCGTGAATGGCGCATCGTGGTCGCACGGCCGTTGTTGAGCGCACGCCTGGGCGACGCGCAGGCCGAAGGCCAGAAGCTGCTGAGCGAACTCAACGCAGCACGCACCCGGCCACGCCAGTGCGGCGCGCAGTCCTTCGCCGCCGCGCCACCGCTGGCCTGGAACGCCGCGCTGGCCACCGCCGCCGAAAGCAACGCCCGCTCCATGGCCAACAACAACTACTTCGATCACAAGGACCGCGATGGCCGCACCCCGGGCGACCGCGCGGAACTGGCCGGCTACGACTTCCAGCAGATCGGCGAAAACATCGCCGCCGGCCAAGACACCGCACACAAGGTGGTCGAAGGCTGGCTGGCCAGCCCCGGCCATTGCGCCAACCTGATGAACCCACAGTTCCGCGAACTGGGCGCGGCTTACGCGACCGATCCGAAGAGCGATGCGGGGATTTACTGGACGGCGATGTTTGGGGCGCAGTGATGACAAGACTCTGAATGTGTCGCGGACGGGCCATCCAACGGGGCACCTGCAGGGGCGATGCTTGCTCGCGAAGGACGTCAACGATAACGCGGGTTGTCTGAATGCCCGCGTTGTCCTGGCGTTTTTCGCGAGCAAGCTCGCTCCTACACGGAAACGAGCTCAATTGCGGGCAGGCAGGCCGATGGGGCAGATCAAAATCAAAAGCCCGAGCTACCTCGTACCTGTAGGAGCGAGCCTGCTCGCGAAGGACATCAACGATAACGCGGGTTGTCTGAATGCCCGCGTTGCCCTGGCGTTTTTCGCGAGCAAGCTCGCTCCTACACGGAAACGAGCTCAATTGCGGGCAGGTAGGCCGATGGGGCAGATCAAAATCAAAAGCCCGAGCTACCTCGTACCTGTAGGAGCGAGCCTGCTCGCGATGGACGTCAACGATAACGCGGGTTGTCTGAATGCCCGCGTTGTTCAGACGTTTTTCGCGAGCAAGCTCGCTCCTACAGGGAAACGACTTCAATTGTGATCAGGCCGGCCGATAGGCCGCCTCGGGCGCTTTTGCGGTACACGCCCCCTCGTGAGGCCGAGCGGAGGTTCTGCGTAGTGGGCAACCCGGCATGGATGCCGGGTTAGCCGCCGCCGGCCATGGATGGCCGATGGCGGCGGGCCCACGGAGCAGGACCGGAGCGAGGGCATGCCGAGCCACAGCGAGGCACCGAACGTCAGGGGCAAGACCCCTTGGTTACTTGGGGCCGGGCGGCGCTCCGCTTTTCCAAGTGACCCGCTGTAAGAGCGGAACCATAGGTGGTCGTTACCGCAGGAATGGATATTCACCTAATCCAATCCATACATACGCATCAAAGTGAACTGGAACTCTTTAATGACTTGCCATCAGTGGCTACTCATCCCAGCCGCATGCATCAACATCCGCAATGCCCCCGCCACCACACCTAAGGCAACCACACTGCCCAACCAGATCACCACCAGCCACCCAAGTCGCTTGTACCAAGGTGCCCGTTCACAAGAATCAATGATAGCCATCGCCAATCCTCACCTTGCCGCGGAATACGTAATAGCTCCAGACCGTATACATCAGGATGATCGGCAGAATGAACAGCGCGCCGATCAGGATGAACAACTGGCTGGTTGGCGGTGACGCCGCTGCCCACAGGCTGATCGATGGCGGCACGATGTTCGGCCAGATGCTGAACGCCAGGCCGATGTAACCCAGGAACACCAGCATCAGGGTGAAGGCGAACGGCCAATGGGTGTGACGTTGGCGCAGGGTCCTGAGCAGGCCGAACATCGCCAGCAAAGCCAGCGCCGCCAGACCACCGAACACCGCCAGGTGCGCATGGGCAAACCAGCGCGTGGCGATTTCCGGATGGAGGATGGGCGTCCACACACAGATCACACCAATCACCGCCAACAGCAGCCAGGCCAGGGGACGGGTGAACAGGCGCATCCGCGATTCGAGCATGCCTTCGGTCTTGACCAGCAACCAGGTGCTGCCGAGCAGCGCATAAGCGACGATCAGACCGACACCGCAGAACAGCGGAAACGGTGCCAGCCAGTCCAGCGAACCGCCGGCGAACTGGCGATCGACCACCGGGATGCCGGCAATGTAAGTGCCGATCACCACGCCCTGGGAAAAGGTCGCCAGCAGCGAACCGCCGATGAACGCCATGTCCCAGACATGACGCTTTTCAGGGCTGGCCTTGAAACGGAACTCGAACGCCACACCGCGAAAGATCAAGCCGCACAACATCAGGATCAGCGGCAGGTACAGCGCTTCCAGAATCACCGAATAGGCCAGCGGGAAAGCGCCATACAGTGCCGCGCCGCCCAGCACCAGCCAGGTCTCGTTGCCATCCCAGACCGGTGCCACGGTGTTCATCATCACATCGCGCTCCTTCGCATCCGGGATCAGCGGAAACAGAATGCCCAACCCCAGGTCGAAGCCGTCCATGATCACGTACATCATCACGCCGAAGGCGATGATCACGCCCCAGATCAGCGATAAATCGATACCTTGAATACCCATGACTCAACTCCCTTCCTTCAATTGACGCGGGCGTCGGTTTCGAGAATTTCAGCGTCGGCGGACAGCGGCCGGCGCGGTGTGACCAGCTGATCGGAGTGCCCGTCGACCGGATGCCCGTGATGGGGCTGCGGTCCTTTGCCGACCAGTTTCATCATGTAGCCGATGCCCACCGTGAACACCGAGAAATAAATCACCACGAACAGCGCCAGCGAGATGCTCAACTGCGCGACGCTGTGATTGGACGCGGCATCGGCGGTACGCAGCAGGCCATACACCACCCACGGCTGACGCCCGACTTCGGTGGTGATCCACCCGGCCAGCATGGCGATCAGGCCACTTGGCCCCATCCACAACATCAGGCGCAGGAACCAGCGATTGCGGTAGATGGCGCCGCTGCGACGCAGGGCCAGGCCGAGCACGCCGGCCAGCACCATCAACATGCCCAGCCCGGCCATGACGCGGAAACTCCAGAAGACCACCGTCGCATTGGGTCGGTCCTCTTTCGGGAAGCTCTTGAGCGCCGGGATCTGCTTGTCGAGGCTGTGGGTCAGGATCAGGCTGCCCAGGTACGGAATCTCGATGGCGTACCTGGTTTTCTCGGCCTGCATGTCGGGGATGCCGAACAGCACCAGGGGCGTGGCTTCGCTCCCGTTGTTTTCCCAGTGCCCTTCGATGGCAGCGATCTTCGCCGGTTGATGTTCCAGGGTGTTCAAGCCGTGGGCGTCACCGACCACCGCCTGGATCGGGCAGACGATCAAGGCCATCCACAACGCCATCGACAGCATCTTGCGCACTTGTTTGGTGTCGTTGCCGCGCAGCAGGTGCCACGCCGCCGACGAGCCGACAAAGAATGCCGTGGCCACGAACGCGGCAATCGCCATGTGCGCCAGGCGGTACGGGAACGACGGGTTGAACACGATGGCCAGCCAGTCCAGCGGCATCACCCGACCGTCGACGATCTCGAAGCCCTGGGGCGTTTGCATCCAGCTGTTGGACGCAAGAATCCAGAAGGTCGAAATCAGGGTGCCGATGGCGACCATGACCGTCGAAAAGAAGTGCAAGCCACGCCCTACCCGGTTCCAGCCGAACAGCATGACCCCGAGGAAACCGGCCTCGAGGAAGAACGCCGTGAGCACTTCATAGGTCAGCAACGGCCCGGTGATGCTGCCGGCGAAGTCGGAGAAACGGCTCCAGTTGGTGCCAAACTCGTAGGCCATGACCAACCCCGAGACCACGCCCATGCCGAAGTTGACGGCGAAGATCTTCGACCAGAAATGGTAGAGATCGCGGTAGGTATCGTTGTGGGTCTTCAGCCAAAGTCCTTCGAGCACCGCCAGGAAGCTGGCCAGCCCGATGGTGATGGCGGGAAAGATAATGTGGAACGAAACCGTGAACGCGAATTGAATGCGCGCCAGGTCCAGTGCCTCCAGGTTAAACATGTCGATATCCTCATTGCGGCTGAAAAACGGCGGCACACGGCCGGGCCACCGTCAGGCCGGGGGGCCTGCAGCCAACACAAGTCGAAAGGGTTAGGTGAGCGGCACCCGGCCGCCCCCGGTGCTACGCGGCGGAAGTCGAAATCAGGTTGCTGGCCTTCGCCTGCTCCAGCCGGATGGCGATGAACTTGGAAGTCGGAGTGAAGGTGCGGTCACCGTAACTTTCCAGCGGCACCAGCGGGTTGGTCTCGGGGTAGTACGCCGCCGCCTGACCGGCCGGAATGTCGTAGGCGATCAGGGTGAAACCGCTGACCCGACGCTCGCGCTCGTCGTCCCACAGCGCCACCAGGTCGACCTTCTGCCCGGGCTCAAAACCCAGCCGGCGAATGTCCTGCTCGTTGGCGAACACCACGTCGCGCATGCCGTACACCCCGCGATAACGGTCATCCAGGCCATACAGCGTGGTGTTGTACTGATCGTGGGAGCGCATGGTCTGCAGAATCAGGTGTGGCTTGACCGTCAGGTTGCGCACGCCCTCGCTGATCAGGTGCTCCGGCAGCACGCTCGGAGTGAACTGGGCCTTGCCGCTGGCGGTTTTCCAGATGCGCCTGGCCGCGTCGTTGGGCATGTGGAAACCGCCCGGATGCAGCAAGCGCTGGTTGAAATCTTCGAAACCGGGAATGGTGTCGGCAATCATGTTGCGGATTCGGCCGTAGTCGCCGATGGCCCAGTTCCAGTCGATCGGGTGCTTGCCCAGTGTCGCGGCGGCGATGCCGGCAATGATCGCAGGCTCGGAGCGCAGGTGTTTCGACTTCGGTTTCAGTTGACCGTGGGAGATGTGGATCATGCTGAAGGTGTCTTCCACGGTGACGCCTTGCGGCCCTTCGGCCTGGATATCGATGTCGGTGCGGCCCAGGCACGGCAGGATCAGCGCTTCACGGCCGGTGACCAGATGGCTGCGGTTAAGCTTGGTGGCGATGTGCACGGTGAGGTCGCATTTACGCAACGCGGCGTGGGTGCGTGGCGTGTCGGGGGTGGCCTGGGCGAAGTTGCCACCCAGGGCGATAAACACTTTCGAACGCCCCTGCTCCATCGCGCCGATCGCCATCACGGTGTTGTGACCGTGCTCGCGAGGTGGCTTGAAGGAGAAGCGTTTTTCCAGGGCATCGAGCAAATCGGTGGGCGCCAGCTCGTTGATGCCCATGGTGCGGTCGCCCTGCACGTTACTGTGACCGCGAACCGGTGACAGGCCTGCGCCGGGACGGCCGACGTTGCCGCGCAGCAGCATCAGGTTGATGACTTCCTGCAGCGTCGGCACCGAGTGCGTGTGCTGGGTCAGACCCATCGCCCAGCACATGATCACCCGCTTGGACCGGGCGTACATGCGGGCGGCGAGTTCGATGTCCGCCAATGGCATGCCCGACTGCTGCTCGATGTGCTCCCAACTGGTTGCGTCGACTTCGCCCAGGTAAGCGCCCATTCCCGAGGTGTGTTCGGCGATGAACTCATGGTCGAACACCGGTTCACCGCCGCTGACCTGAGCTTCGCGCTCCCACTGCAGCAGGAACTTGACCATGCCGCGCATGACCGCCATGTCGCCGCCCAGTGCCGGGCGGAAGTAGGCTGTGTTGGTCGGCTCGGAGCCGTTCATCAACATTTCGATCGGGTGCTGTGGATGCTGGAAGCGCTCCAGCCCGCGCTCCTTGAGTGGATTGATACAGATCACCTGGGCACCGCGCTTGACCGCTTCGCGCAACGGTTCAAGCATCCGCGGGTGGTTGGTGCCAGGGTTCTGACCGATGACGAAAATCGCATCGGCATGTTCCAGATCGTCGAACACCACGGTGCCTTTACCCACGCCGAGGCTTTCGATCATGCTCACCGCACTGGCTTCGTGGCACATGTTGGAGCAATCCGGAAAGTTGTTGGTACCGTAGGCCCGGACGAACAGCTGATAGAGAAAGGCGGCTTCGTTGCTGGCCCGGCCCGAGGTATAGAACTCGGCCTGGTCCGGTGATTCCAGCGCGTTGAGGTGCCGGGCGATCAGCGCGAACGCTTCGTCCCAGGTGGTTTCCACGTAACGGTCAGTGGCCGCGTCATAGCGCATCGGGTGGGTCAGGCGGCCCTGATACTCCAGCCAGTAATCGCTCTGCTCGGCCAGCGCCGAGACACTGTATTTGTTGAAGAAGGCCGGGTCGACCAAACGGCCCGTGGCTTCCCAGTTAACCGCCTTGGCGCCGTTCTCGCAGAACTTGACCATGCCGTTTTCCGGCGACTCGCCCCAGGCACAACCGGGGCAATCGAACCCGCCGTTCTGGTTGGTCTTGAGCATGGCGCGAATATTCTTCAGCGCGTTTTCACTGCCCAGCCAGTTTTTGGTAACAGCAATCAGCGCGCCCCAACCAGCGGCGGCACCTTTGTAGGGTTTGTAGCGGTCGACTTGAGACATGGTACTTCTCCGTGACCTGATTCAGGCCATTGATCGTTTGACGGAGAAAGCATATGAATAGGGATTAATTATTGTCTAATCGCTATTTACGACCACATGATCGAGGATATTTATCATCGATATTTATTGTTGTTTATCAATAGCTTATAAGATCTAAACAGCCGTTAACGTTGCAACTTTATCCATCATAGATGTACTCGATCAACCGGTTACTAATAGTGATTGGACGGGCCGACAAGTTGCTCTTAGCCTGCGCACAACAAATCCGTTTTCAGCGCTCCTACACCTGCGCTCAATAAATCCGTTATCGGCGCAATATTTGTAGGAGCGAGCTCTGCTCGCGATGGACTCAAGAGCACCGCGTTCAGCCAGCAAGCACGCGTAATCGTTGACGACCATCGCGAGCAGAGCTCGCTCCTACACGGAACATTCATTCAATGCGTGCCAAGCGAGGGTGTCATGTCAGAACAAGTCTTGATCGATGGATTCTCCCGGCGCGTGGACTATCTGCGGATGTCGGTCACCGACCGCTGCGATTTCCGTTGCGTGTATTGCATGGCCGAGGACATGCAGTTTCTGCACCGCCAACGGGTGCTGACGCTGGAAGAGATTTATCAGTTGGCACAAAGCTTCGTGGCGCTGGGCACCCGCAAGATCCGCCTCACCGGGGGCGAGCCGCTGATCCGTCCGGGCGTGGTGCAGTTGTGCGAGAAGATCGCCGCCCTGCCCGGCCTGCGTGAACTGTGCATGACCACCAACGGTTCGCAGCTGGCCAAACTGGCCGGGCCGTTGTTCGAAGCCGGGGTCAAGCGCCTCAACATCAGCCTCGATTGCCTGGACCCGCAACGTTTTCGCGAACTGACCCGCACCGGTGACCTGGCGCAGGTGATCAAAGGCATCGACGCGGCCAACCAGGCGGGATTTCGCAACACCAAGCTCAATTGCGTGGTGATGAAAGGTCGCAACGACCATGAGATCAATGATCTGGTGAGCTTCGCCATCGACCGTAACCTCGACATCTCCTTCATCGAGGAAATGCCGTTGGGCACCATCGACGAGCACAGCCGCGCCGAATCGTTTTTCGCAAGTGCCCAGGTCCGCGAACGCATTGCCGAACGCTACACTTTGATTGATTCCGCCGAGTCGACCCAAGGACCGTCGCGCTACTGGCGCCTGGCCGAGGCGCCGCAGATTCGCCTGGGGTTCATCTCACCTCACAGCCACAACTTTTGCGGCACCTGCAATCGGGTGCGGCTGACCGTGGAGGGACGTCTGCTGCTGTGCCTGGGCAATGAGCACTCCGTGGATCTCAAGGCGGTCTTGCGCAGCCACCCCGGACAGCCCGAGCGCCTGGAAAAAGCCATTATCGAGGCGATGAAACTCAAGCCTTATCGACACAACTTCGAAGTGAACGACGATGTTCAGGTCATTCGCTTCATGAACATGACGGGCGGCTGAAACCCATGATCGTGAGACCCAAACCCAACCTGATCGGCGTGCTGACGTCCCTCAAGGGTTCGATTGCCAAACGCATCGCCTGGCGCAGCCTGATGGTGACACTGCTCGCCTCGGCCATCGTGCTCATCGAAACCTTGCATCCCAGCTACTTTTCCAAGGTCAGCGCCACGCCCTTCACGCTGCTGGGTTTGTCGCTCTCGATCTTCATGAGCTTTCGCAACAACGCCTGCTACGACCGCTGGTATGAAGCGCGCAAGGCCTGGGGCGATGTGATCGTGGAGATCCGCTCGATGATTCGTGAAACCCTGGTGATCAAGGACACCGCTGAGCGCCACACGATCCTCAGCAACCTCTGCGGCTTCGCCCATGCCCTCAACGCGCGCCTGCGCCAGGAAAACGAAATGGCCGCCAGTGGCGACTGGCTGCACCCGATGCCCAAGGGCAACACCACGGACATCAGCGGGCAGATACTGATGCAGGTCGGTCAACAGTGCTCGTCACTCAACGAATCCGGGGCGATCAACGACTGGCGCTACACGCTCATGGCCAACCATTTGACCAGCCTGACCCATGCCCAGGCCGTCTGTGAACGGATCAAGAACACCCCGCTACCCTTCCCCTACACCCTGCTGCTGCACCGCACCATCTACCTGTTCTGCATCCTCTTGCCCTTTGCCATGGCCGAACCCCTGGGCTGGCTGACTCCGATTTTCACCGCGATTGTCAGCTACACCTTTTTCGGCCTGGATGCGATTGCCGATGAACTGGAAGACCCCTTCGGCCGCGACGAAAACGACCTGCCCACCGATGCCATCGTGCGCAATATCGAGCGCGATGTGCTGGCGGCCCTGGGTGTGACAGAACTGCCACCGCAACTGGAGCCGGTGGATTTTGTGTTGAACTGAGACTCAGGAAACACACAAATTCTGTGGGAGCGAGCTTGCTCGCGAAGGCGTCAGGTCAGTCAACCTCTCTGTTGAATGTGCCAGCCTCATCGCGAGCAAGCTCGCTCCCACAGGGATTGTGGCCGGTCGCAAGGTTGACATTCACTGAAGATCAAAACTGTGGGAGCGAGCTTGCTCGCGATAGCGGTCTGCCTGCCAACATCTCTGTTGGATTTGCCGGCCTCATCGCGAGCAAGCTCGCTCCCACAGTTTGTTTGCGGAATTCAGAACAGCTCACTGAAGGGAATAAACCGCGCCGTGTCGCCAGCTTCCAGCGTGCAACCTTCCGGCACTTCCACCAGTCCATCGGCCCAGGATGCGCCCAGCAACACGCCGGAACTCTGGTTCGGATAGAGCACCGCGCGACCGGCTTCGAGTTTCGCTCGCAGGTACTCGCGGCGGCTTCCGGGTTTGGGCCAGGCGAAGCCGACCCTGACCGGGAAGCTCAAAGGCTCGACGTCTTCGACACCCTGAATCCGCAACAGATAAACCCGGGCCAACAGACCGAAAGTGACCAACGCCGAGGTCGGATTGCCCGGCAGGCCAATCACCGGCACGCGGCCGAAGTGGCCCACGGTCAATGGCTTGCCGGGTTTGATCGAGAGTTTCCACAGCAACGGCTTGCCGCACTCGCGCAGTACCTGGCCGAGGCAGTCGGCGTCACCGGCGGACACGCCGCCCGTGCTGAGCATCAGGTCCGTCGTGTGTTGCAGTTGTTCGAGCTTGAGTCGCGTCTGGCGTGGCTCGTCGGGGAGAATGCCGGCCTCGATGACCTCGCAACCCAACGCATTCAACCAATGGCTCAACAATGTGCGGTTGCTGTTGTAGATGCTGCCGGGCTTGAGCGGTGTGCCCGGATCGACCAGTTCATCGCCGGTGGACAGCAACGCCACCCGTGGTCGCCGCACGACCTGCACATGGGTGCAGCCCTGCGCTGCCGCGACCGCCAGTTCGAACGGACCGAGGCGCTTGCCGGCGCGCAGCAACACATCGCCGACTCGGTTCTCCTGACCTTGCGGGCGGATGTTGCTGCCGGCGCTCAATGGCTGCTTGAAGCGGATACGTCCGTCATCCAGTACTTGCGTGTTCTCCTGCATCTCCACGCCGTTGGCACCCGGCGGAACCGGGGCGCCGGTGAAGATGCGCGCGCAGGTTCCCGGTGCCAGTGCTTGGGGGGCGTGACCGGCAAATACCTGTTGCGACACGGTCAGCGGTGCCCCGTCCCAACCGTCGACATTCAGGGCATAGCCGTCCATGGCGCTGTTCGGCCACGGCGGCAGATCGAGGGTCGCCACCAGGTCATTGGCCAACACCCGTTGCCGTGCGGCACTGAGCGGCACCGTTTCACTGTCTTCAATCCTCTGTGCCTCGGCCATTGTCAGCAACCGTTCGATGGCATCCTCCACCGGCATCAAGGGTGAATAGCTCATCCCCGCGTCCCACAAGTTTGCACAGGCTTGAGGTGCGGTACGAAATTGCACGGCCGGTGGCGCGCGTCGAGTTGCTCGGCGAGGATGCCTTCCCACGCGGTGCGGCAGGCGCCCGTGGAACCCGGCAGGCAGCAGACCAGCGTGCCATTGGCCAGCCCGGCCAATGCCCGGCTCTGCACCGTCGAGGTGCCGATGTCGAGGATCGAAATCGCCCGGAACAGCTCACCGAAGCCTTCGATCTGTTTATCCAGCAAACAGGCCACTGCCTCAGGTGTGCTGTCGCGGCCGGTAAACCCGGTGCCGCCCGTGATCAGCACCACCTGGATGCCGTCGTCGGCAATCCAGTTCGCCACCTGCGCGCGGATCTTGTACAGGTCGTCCTTGAGCAGGTTGCGCTCGCTGAGGGTGTGGCCGGCTTCCAGCAAACGACTGACGAGTAATTGGCCGGAGGTGTCATTGGCATATTCGCGGGTATCGCTAACGGTCAACACGGCAATATTCAGGGGTATAAACAATGCATCCGGTTTGACGCTCATGGGGTTCTCCGGCAGATATTGATTAAATGACTTCCGGAGACTAATTCGATAATTCAAGCCGTGTCTAATCACTCTAACCAACCAGACTATCGAGCCAATCTATCAATATAAAAAGACCAGAAACAACAGCAATGATAGAGCCCGTCGATAACACCTTAGATAACAGTGATTGGACGCACACCGAAGACAATGAGATCGTCTCGGCTCACGATTTCTGCCTCGCCTTGTGTCTTGCGCACCTGAGTCAATACTTAACCCTTCACTCCCCCGCCAGCAGGTGCCGTCATGGACATCAAACAACTCAAGTTCCTGATCGCCCTGGAGCAGACCCGCCACTTCGGCCAGGCGGCCGCGCGCTGCCACATCACCCAGCCCACGCTGTCGATGCGCCTGCGCAACCTGGAGGATGAACTGGACCTGGTGCTGGTCACCCGAGGCCAGCGCTTCGAGGGTTTTACCGAGGCCGGCGAACGGGTGCTGGCGTGGGCCAGGACCCTGCTGGCCGCCCACGACGGGCTCTTCGCCGAGGCCGCCGCGTGCCGGGGCCAGCTCGTGGGCAACCTGCGCCTAGGGCTGGTACCCCTCAGCAGCTTCAACCCGGTCACCTACATTCAGGGCCTGTCCCGCAGCTTTCCCGAGCTCAAGTACAGCCTGTCGTCCTTGAGTTCCGACCAGATCATCGAGGGCCTTGGCAACAATCAGCTGGACCTGGGCGTGTGCTACCTCGATCACGTCAACCCGAGCTATTTCGAGTTTTTCGAGATCGGCGAAACCCGCGTCGGCCTGCTGTACGACAATCGCCACTTCCATTTCGACGGCATGCAAATGAGCTGGGAGGACGCCGCCGAACTGCCGCTGGGGATGCTCAGCAACGGCATGCACTACCGCAAATCCATCGACCTGAGCTTTCGCAGCCGCGGACTGGACCCGCAACCGATCCTGGAAAGCGATTCGACTTACCAGTTGCTGCAGGCGATTCACGAGGGTTTCTGCTGCGCGATCATGCCGCTGGACAGTGGCCTGGAAGAGCCCATCGAACACCTGGCGTTCATCGAATTGCCGGATGCCAGCGTACTCGCGCCCCTGGGCCTGGTGATGCGCAAGACCGAACCGCGTTCGGCGATTGCCGAAAAGTGTTTCGCCGAAGCACGAACGTTATTCAGCCGGACTGACTGATCAAGTTTCGGCTTTATATAAAACCGAACCGGACATGTTTGCCCAGTTTGATAGACATCACCAATCGGCGCATCGGAACAAGCGATTGGACGCTGTTTAAAGTTACCCGTAGCCTGAACTTAATTCAGCGCTTCGAGGTTATTTTCATGTTGTGCCAAGTTGAACAAACCGATGTTCGAAGCGACACCAATGCCCCCGCGCCCCAACCGTTGAGTGTGAACTTTCGCGAGTACGACAACGCCGCGTCAGTCTGTCAGGCGGCGCTGGCATCAGAGATTGCCCTGGCAATCACCTACAACGGTCTGAGTCAGGCGGTGATGATGGTGTCGCCGGGCAACCTCGAAGATTTCATCCGTGGCTTCAGCGTCAGCAACGACATCGTTGAGGACCAGAGCGAAATCTACGACTTGCGCCTCACCCGATTCGACCAGGCCGTTCAAGCCGACGTGCAGATCTCCAGCCGCGCATTCTGGAGGCTGAAGAACCATCGTCGGCAAATGGCCGGCACCAGTGGCTGCGGGCTGTGCGGTGTGGAAGCGTTGGAGCAGGCCCTGCCGAAACTGGAGATTCTCGAGTCGGTTGCCCTGCCGCCCGCCGAACATTTCATCGACATCCGCAACCGCATCGAACAGGCACAGCAAATGGCCCGCAGCAGCGGTGCGCTGCACGCGGCGCTGTACTTCGACCCCCAAGGCAACGCGCTGATCTGCCGCGAAGACATTGGCCGCCACAACGCGCTGGACAAGTTGATCGGTGCCCTGCAACACGCCGGCATCGACAGCCGTTGCGGCTTCACCGTGGTCACCAGCCGCTGCAGCCTCGAACTGATCCACAAGGCCGTCAGGGCCAGGCTCGGCACGCTGGTCAGTCTGTCGGCACCCACCGCCCTGACCGTGCAATGGGCAATCAAACATCGCCTCAACCTGATTCACATCCCCCACCGCAACGCACCACGCATTTACAGCCCGGCATGATGCCTTCACCTGATCACCGCGCTGGCAAGCGCAGGAACCTCCCATGACAGACATTTCAGATGCATCGCCCGATGGCCTGACCCACCTCGATAGCCAGGGTCGCGCCAACATGGTCGATGTCAGCGAAAAAACCTCGACGCTGCGTGAAGCCCAGGCCCAGGCCTGGGTGCGGATGCGCCCGGAAACCCTGAAGCTGATTCAAAGCGACGGCCACCCCAAGGGCGACGTATTTGCCGTGGCGCGGATCGCCGGAATCATGGCGGCAAAGAAAACCCATGAGCTGATCCCGCTGTGCCACACCCTTCTGCTCAGTTCGATCCACGTCGAACTCAAGGCCTGCACACCCGACAGCGTGAAAATCCTCGGTACGTGCCGCGTCGAGGGCCAGACCGGGGTCGAACTCGAAGCCCTGACCGCCGTCAGCGTGGCGGCACTGACCCTCTATGACATGTGCAAGGCAGTGGACCGAGGCATGGTCATCGATGACATCCGCCTGCTGAGTAAACAAGGTGGCCGCTCCGGTCATTTCAAGTTCGAGGACGCACAATGATCCTGATCAATTACTTCGCCCGTTACCGCGAGCAGCTCAACCTGGGCGGTGAAAAACTGCCCCTGACCGACAGCCTCAAGACCATCGAGGACGTGCGCCGACTGCTGATGGCTCGCGGTGAGGTGTGGAGCCATGTGCTGGGTGAAAGCAACCTGATGTGTGCACTGAACCAGGAGCTGTGCCATCCAGACCGGGTGATCGAGGACTATGACGAGATCGCCTTTTTTCCACCGGTCACCGGGGGTTGAGACATGACGGTTCGGGTCCAGCGTGAAATGTTCGACGTCGGCCGGCTGATCGACAGCCTGCAGACAAACGATCCGGGGGTGGGTGCCGTGGTCAACTTCGTCGGCTATGTGCGCGACATCAATCAGGGTGAGGCGGTCAGCGGGTTGTTTCTGGAGCACTACCCGGGCATGACCGAACGTTCGCTGCAAAAAATCGTCGACAATGCCAGGGCCCGATGGCCATTGAGGGCCGTGCAGATCGTGCATCGGATCGGCCCGTTGTCGATCAGCGAGCCGATCGTGTTTGTCGGCGTCAGCAGCCCCCATCGTCAAGCCGCTTTCGAAGCCTGTGCATTCATCATGGACTACCTGAAAACCGACGCGCCGTTCTGGAAACGCGAAGACGTGGCGTCCGGCGCACGCTGGGTCGATGCCCGTGACAGCGACCGGTCAGCCGTCGAGCGCTGGGTAGATAGGCCGAATGAGGCGGCTATGCAACGCGCTCCGGCCTAGCTACAGTCATCGGCTCAAAGCTTTTCTGCACAAGGAGTTTCCGCTTGAGCCCCACGCCCTCCCCGATCACGCAACAGGATGTACTGCAACCCCGGTCCATCAGCCTGCGCGAAGCCTTCCTGTTCTGGCTCAAGCTTGGTTTCATCAGTTTCGGCGGGCCGGCGGGGCAGATTTCGATCATGCATCAGGAGCTGGTCGAACGCCGGCGCTGGATCTCCGAGCGGCGCTTTCTGCATGCCCTCAACTACTGCATGTTGCTGCCCGGGCCAGAGGCTCAGCAGTTGGCGACCTACATCGGCTGGCTGATGCACCGGACCTGGGGCGGTGTGATCGCTGGCGTGCTGTTTGTATTGCCTTCGCTGTTCATCCTGATTGCGCTGTCCTGGGTGTACATCGCCTTTGGTGACGTGCCCGTGGTCGCCGGACTGTTCTACGGGATCAAGCCTGCGGTCACGGCCATCGTGGTGCAGGCGGCTCACCGGATCGGCTCGAGGGCGCTGAAGAACGGCTGGTTATGGGGCATCGCCGCTGCGTCCTTCGTGGCCATCTTCGTGCTCAATGTGCCGTTTCCGTTGATCGTGCTCGGCGCGGCGGTCATCGGTTATTTCGGCGGGCGACTGGCACCGGAAAAATTCAGGACCGGTGGCCACAGCGCTGCGAAACGCTCCTACGGCCCGGCAGTGATCGACGACGACACCCCACCCCCCGGACACGCCCGCTTCAGTGGCTGGAAACTGGCGCGCCTGGCCGTGATCGGTGCGATCTTGTGGACACTGCCCATGGCCATGCTCACCGCGTTGTTCGGCTGGGAAGGCACGCTGACCCAGATGGCCTGGTTCTTCACCAAGGCCGCGCTGCTGACCTTTGGCGGCGCCTACGCGGTGTTGCCGTACGTCTACCAGGGCGCGGTCGGCCACTACGGATGGCTGACACCGACGCAGATGATCGACGGCCTGGCGCTCGGTGAAACCACGCCGGGTCCGTTGATCATGGTTGTCGCCTTCGTCGGTTTTATCGGCGCCTACGTGCATCAGGTCTTCGGCCCGGATCAGGCCTTCGTTGCCGGCGCCATCGCCGCATCGCTGGTGACCTGGTTCACCTTCCTGCCCTCGTTCCTGTTCATCCTCGCCGGCGGGCCGTTGGTGGAATCGACGCACAACGAACTCAAGTTCACCGCGCCACTGACGGCCATTACGGCCGCCGTGGTGGGCGTGATACTCAACCTGGCCTGTTTCTTTGCCTACCACGTGCTGTGGCCCAAAGGCTTCGAAGGAGCACTGGACTGGCCTTCGCTGCTGATCGCGATAGTCGCGGGCGTTGCATTGCTTGGATTCAAGCGCGGGGTGATCGAGGTGTTGATCGGCTGCGGGTTGATCGGCCTGGGTGTGCACCTGATGTTCTGAATCAAACATTTACACGCGCCGCAATCCTCCCTAGTATCCAGCCATCCCCCGGATGGCTTGTGCTACTGGCCACCGACGATTTCCGCCGCCGGAAACCTGCGCCATGCGTACTTTGCCGTCAGAACAGCACCTGCTGAACCTCTCGATCCAGGCCACCTCGCTGCTGGCCGTGGACGGCATTGCATGAAGCGCATCGTCAACCTGCCCATGGCCCTGCGCCGCTCCAAACTGCGTCACTCCGCACGTCCGCCGGATAGCGCCCTGCTCGCCTGATCGGCGAGCCCCCTCCTTCGCTATCCCTGCGTTTGCTCAGCGTATGCAATCCCTGTGGGAGCGAGCCTGCTCGCGATAGCGGAGTGTCATTCGAAATCAACTGTGAATGGCACACCGCGTTCGCGAGCAGGCTCGCTCCCACAGGTTGCGCACTTTGACTGACAGGCATTGAGTTTCTTTCAATTTCGTGTGGACACCGCCATGACTCAACGTTGCAATTCCTACTACACCGCCACCCTCAACCAGGACACCGATTACCCGACGCTGCAAGGCCGGCACCGGGTTGACGTAGTGATCATCGGCGGCGGCTTCACCGGTGTGGCCACCGCCGTCGAGCTGGCGGAAAAAGGCCTGAAGGTCGCCATCGTCGAAAGCCACAAGATCGGCTGGGGTGCCACCGGGCGCAATGGCGGCCAGGTCACCGGCAGCCTGTCGGGCGATGAAGCCATGCGCAAACAGATGCGCCGCACCATCGGTGATGAAGTCGATGATTTCATCTGGAACCTGCGCTGGCGCGGGCACCAGATCATCCAGCAGCGCGTGGAAAAATACGGCATCGCCTGCGACCTCAAGCACGGCCACCTGCATGCGGCGTACAAACCCGCGCACATGGTCGGCTTGCGCAAGGATTACGAAGAGGCGGTGCACCGTGGCATGGGCGACGAGGTCAGCCTGCTCGACCGCAGCCAGGTGCGCGACCTGCTGCAAAGCGACCTCTACCACGGCGCGATCAAGAACACCCGCAACATGCACCTGCACCCGCTCAACCTGTGCATCGGCGAGGCCCGCGCAGCCGAAAGCCTCGGTGCGTTGATCTTCGAGAACAGCGAAGTGCTGGAGATCATCCACGGGGACACGCCTGGAGTGCGCACCGCCCACGGACACATCGACGCCAACCAGGTGCTGCTGGCCGGCGACGTCTACCACAAGCTGGAACCGGGCAAGCTCAAGGGCAAGATTTTTCCGGCCATGGGCGGCATCGTCACCACTGCGCCGCTGGGCGATCTGGCCAGACAGATCAACCCCGAAGACCTGGCGGTCTATGACTGCCGCTTCGTGCTCGATTACTACCGCCTCACCGCTGACGGTCGCCTGTTGTTCGGGGGCGGCGCCAACTACAGCGGCAAGGATTCGCGGGACATCGCCGCCGAGCTGCGTCCGTGCATCGAGCAGACCTTCCCGGCGCTCAAAGGCGTGGCCATCGATTACCAGTGGAGCTGCGCGATGGGCATCGTGATCAACCGCATCCCGCAACTGGGCAAGCTGTCGGACAACGTCTGGTATTGCCAGGGCTACTCCGGCCACGGCATCGCCACCACCCACATCATGGGCGAAATCATGGGCCGTGCGATCACAGGAAAACTGGAACAGTTCGACACCTTCGCCGCCTGCCAGCATATCCGCGTGCCCATGGGCGACCTGCTCGGCAACCCGATGCTCGCCGCCGGCATGTGGTACTACCAGATGCTTGAGCGACTGCGCTGAGGTTACTGGCCAATACATTCAACATGGATGTTGTTTGTGCTGGCCTGGAGATTTGTGGTCGACATCGATTCCTGTAGGAGCGAGCCTGCTCGCGATGGCGGTGTCTCATTCAGCAGTGATGTCGGCTGAAAGTACGCCATCGCGAGCAAGCTCGCTCCCACAAAGACCCACTCAAGCCTGCACCACCTCGATCCCCAGCGCCCGGTAATCTTCAACATTGCCAGACGCCACATGCCGTTCGGTGATCAGCGTGTGCACGCGGTTGCAAGGCGCGACGACAAAGGGTTCCACCGCCCCGAGTTTGTCCGCCGTGGTGACGGCAATCACGTGAGAGGCACAGTCGAGCATCGCCTGTTTCACCGGCACCTCATCAAAATGCAGTGAGCTCAAGCCCACCTGCGGGTGAATCGCGCAAACCCCGGTAAACAGCAGATCGGCCTTGATGCCCGCCAGCAGCCGCAGGGTTTCGTGACCGCTGGCCGACATCGTCGCCGGGTTGAGCTGGCCGCCCGCCAGAATCACCTTGATGCTTTTGTATTCGGACAAGGTGATGGCGGTCATCGGCGACGCGGTGATCGCGGTAATGGCGATGTCCGCCGGCAGCGAACGCGCGATCTGCAAGGTGGTAGTGCCGGAATCGAACACCACGATCTGACCGTCTTGCACCCGTCGCGCAGCCAATTGCGCCAGATGGGTTTTCACCTCATCGGTTTCACTGATCCGGGTGAAATAGTCCTTGCCCGTGTCCTTGGGACGCGGCAACGCCCCGCCGTGTACCCGCTGCACCAGGCCGACACTGGCCAGTTCCGCCAGATCCCGGCGGATGGTGTCTTCGGACACCGCGAAATGCTGGCTCAACTCCGAGGCCATGACCTTGCCGTCTCGTTCGAGGATCAACAGGATTTTTTGCCGGCGTACGGATGGAAGTTCGGCAGCGGAATGGTTGTCGTGCATGTTTTTGCCCGTTTATGCGTGAAATTGCGCTCTTCGGCGAGATTAGCCAAAGCACGGGACAAACACAAACGGGCGGCCGGGCAAACACCTCCAAGTATCATTTTTTTCGATCTTTCAAATCATTACGCCGAATTTTTTATTTTGCTGTGACCTGTTCAAGATGGCGCCGTCACTCATGTTTCGGATGGAAACCTCATGAATATCAATTTTGCTTTTGCGTGCATGATCGTGGTCTCGTTCACGATTGCGCTGGTACACGCCTGACCGACAGGTCGTGAGACGTCAAGTTGTGCAAGGTCGCGGTAAAACGCCTGACAGATCAGAAATATGCTCTATAACCAGTGGTGACACGATTTCCGATCAGGGGAACTGGAAGACTCCTCCGGAAGTTGATCTCTAAAAAAAGCTGCGGACAATTGAGTGCCCGCCAGGAGACACCACCCATGAAAGCTCTGAAAATCGCCGCCAGTGATGGCGCCTCCGAATGTTTCCTGAACGCCCGGGAGGTAGTCCCGCTCAGTCAAACCGACTTCACCGACGTCGCCGTGGCCGTGGTGTCGGTCAATGATGTGTTGGCTGGAGCGTTGGACGTCATTCAGCGCACCGGTTTTGATGTGCCGATTTTCCTGGTGCCGTCCCCCGGCACCAGCACCCGCCCCCGGGAGGTCTACAAACACCTCAATGACGTGCTGCTGCAGGTGAACGGCATCTTCGACCTGTCCCCCAGTAACGTCGAATACCATGGCAACCAACTGGAGACAGCGGCCAAAGCCTATGAAGAAAGCCTGCTGCCGCCCTTCTTCGATTCGCTCAAACGGTACACCGAGGCGGCCAACGCAACCTTTGCCTGCCCCGGTCACCAGGGCGGCCAGTTCTTTCGCAAGCATCCGGCGGGGCGACAGTTTTTCGATTTCTTCGGCGAGACGCTGTTTCGCGCCGACATGTGCAACGCCGACGTCAAGCTCGGCGACCTGCTGATCCACGAAGGCCCGGCGCTGCTGGCGCAGAAACACGCCGCGCAGGTGTTCAACGCCGACAAGACCTACTTCGTGCTCAACGGCACCTCGGCGTCGAACAAGGTGGTGACCAACGCCCTGTTGACCCCCGGCGATCTGGTGCTGTTCGACCGCAACAACCACAAATCCAACCACCAGGGCGCGCTGTTGCAGGCCGGCGCCACGCCGGTGTATCTGGAAACCGCGCGCAACCCCTACGGCTTCATCGGCGGCATCGACGCCCACTGTTTCGACGAAGACTATCTGCGCGAACTGATCGCCGAAGTCGCCCCGGACAAGGCGCAACTGCCACGGCCGTTCCGCCTGGCGATCATTCAACTGGGCACCTATGACGGCACCGTCTACAACGCCCGGCAAGTCGTCGACCGCATCGGCAAGCTGTGTGACTACATCCTGTTCGACTCGGCGTGGGTCGGCTACGAGCAGTTCATCCCGATGATGAAGGACTGCTCGCCGCTGCTGCTCGACCTCAACGAGAACGACCCGGGCATCTTCGTCACCCAGTCGGTGCACAAACAGCAGGCCGGTTTTTCCCAGGCCTCCCAGGTGCACAAGAAGGACCGCCACATCAAAGGCCAGGCGCGCTATTGCAACCATCACCGGCTCAACAACGCGTTCATGGCCCAGGCGTCCACCAGCCCCTTCTACCCGCTGTTCGCTTCGCTGGATGTGAATGCGCGCATTCACTCGGGCCGCAGCGGCCTGCGCCTGTGGGAAGACTGCGTGAAGTTCGGCATCGAGGCGCGCAAGTTGATCCTCGAAGCCTGCACCATGGTCCGACCGTTCGTGCCGGATACCATTGAAGGGCGCGCCTGGGAAGACTATCCAACCGAAGACATTGCCAATGACATCCGCTTCTTCGAGTTCCACCCCAAGGACCGCTGGCACGCCTTTGCCGGCTACGCCGAGAAGCAGTACTTCATCGACCCGTGCAAGTTGCTGTTCACCACGCCGGGCATCGACCCGGTGGATGGCAGCTACACCGACTTCGGCATTCACGCCGGCATCCTGGCCAACTTTCTGCGCGAGAACGGCATCGTTCCGGAAAAATGCGACCTCAACTCCATCCTGTTCCTGCTCACCCCGGCCGAAGACTGGGCGAAGATGACCCACCTGGCCGCGCAGATCGCCCGCTTCGAACGCTTCATCAGCGATGACGCGCCGATGAGCCGGGTGCTGCCAGCCATCTACGCGCAGCATCAGGAGCGCTATCGCAACTACACCATTCGCCAGCTCTGCCAGGAAATGCACGACCTGTACCGCCACCACAATGTGCAGCAGTTGCAGAAGGACATGTTCCGCAAGGAACACTTCCCGAAAAAGGCCATGAACCCGCAGCAAGCGCAAATCGAGTACATCCGCGGCAACGTCGAACTGGTGGCGCTGGCGGATGCCGACGGACGCATTGCGGCCGAGGGTGCGTTGCCTTATCCGCCGGGGGTGCTGTGCGTGGTGCCGGGTGAAATCTGGGGAGGCGCGGTGTTGAAGTACTTCCTGGCCCTGGAAGAAGGCATCAACCGCTTGCCCGGGTTCACACCGGAGCTGCAGGGCGTGTACCTGAAGCAGGAAGGCGGTCGTACCCGAGCGTATGGGTACGTGATCAAGGCCTGATGGCATGCAGCAGGAGCTGGCTTGGGCCGGCTCCTGCCCAATGCATCGATCAGAATTTTTCCGGGATGTACTTGAACGGATAGTTCGGATCCCGATAGTTTCCGGGACTTTGGCGTTTGGGCAGTTTCACTTTTGCCCGCGGTATTTCTTCATAAGGAATACTGTTCAGCACATCACTGATGATGTTCAGTCGCGCCCGTCGCTTGTCATTCGAGTTGGCGACCCGCCACGGGGCGAATTCGGTGTCGGTGAATTTGAACATGTCGTCCCGGGCACGGGAGTAGTCGTACCAGCGGTTATAGGACTTGAGGTCCATGGGTGACAGCTTCCAGATCTTGCGCCCGTCGGTGATACGCGACTTGAGGCGTCGGGTCTGCTCCTCCTGGCTCACTTCAAGCCAGTATTTGATCAGGATGATTCCCGATTCGACCAGTGCCTGCTCGACGCGCGGCACCCCGGTGAGAAAGGTGTGCACCTGCTCGTCGCTGCAGAACCCCATGACCCGCTCGACACCGGCGCGGTTGTACCAGCTGCGATCGAAGATCACCACTTCACCGGCCGCCGGCAGGTGCGGCAGATAACGTTGTACATACATCTGGCTTTTTTCCCGCTCGGTCGGTGCCGGCAGCGCCATCACCCGGAACACCCGCGGACTGACCCGTTCGGTCAACGCCTTGATTGTCCCGCCCTTGCCGGCGCCATCACGGCCCTCAAAGACAATGCAGACCTTGGCGCCCGAGTGCTGCACCCACTCCTGCAGCTTGACCATCTCGACATGCAGCCGCGCCAGTTCCTCGAGATAATCCTTGTTCTTGAGCTTGCCGCTTTCGACCGGTTTGCTTTTGGTTGCCACCTTCTTCTTTGCCATGCCCGTTTCCTCCTTCAATGCGTCACATAGCGTCCGGAGTGCCCCCGGCCGCGTTCATTGCGCGTCGACTGCGCTGATAATATTCAACCGCCTGTTCCAGGTTCAGGAACATGCGCGCCTCGCCCAGCACATGGCCCAGGGGTGCCTTGATGACCATGTCCCATACGCCCGGACTCATGCCCACCAGCCACAGTGAAATGCCTTTCTCTCTCATGCGCTGCTCCGCGCCGGTGAGCATTTTCAGCGCGGTGTATTCCAGGTCGAACACACTGCGCAGGTCCAGGACCACGACCTTGGGATTCGCCACGTCAATCAGCGGCCGGATCTTGTCGGCGATGCGCTCGGCATTGGCGAAGAACACCCGTCCTTCGGGCCTGAGCAACAGCAATCCGTCAAAGTGTTCGTCGTCTTCGTTGTCGGTGGCCTGCGGACGATAGACGTTGGTACCGGGCTTGCGTCCAAGTACGTGCACGGGCGGGTCGGAGACCTGGTAGGCCAGGGCCAGCAACGAGACGATAATCGCCACGACGATCCCTTGCAGCGTGCCCAGCAGCATCACGCCGATCATGGCCACCACGGCCCAGGCAAATTCGGTACGGCGAACCGACAGGATTTCGCGAAATTGCGCCGGTTCGATCAGGCCCACCGAATACACGATCACTACGGCGGCGAGCGTGGCGTTGGGCATCAGGCCAATGAGCGGTGCCAGCAGCAGGCAAGTGCCCAGCGCCAGTGCGGCGGTGACCAGTGCCGCCAGTTGCGAACGGGCGCCGGCCAGGCGGTTCACTGCCGTCTGGGTGGTCCCGCCACCGGCGACCATGGCCCCGAGAAACGCGCCACCGATGTTGGCAACGCCTGTGGCCAGCAGTTCCCGATTCGGTTGTGGCGCGGGCTCGTCACTGCGGGCGAAAGCGCGCCCCGCCGCGATGGTTTCGGTGAAACTCATCAGCGCGATACCCATCGCCGAGGACCACAGGGTTTCGGCCATCGACCAAACCGGCAGGGTCGGTGCGGGCAATCCGATCGGCACCACGCCCACGGCGGACACACCAAAGCGCTCCAGGCCAAACAGGCTCATGCCGATGATGCCAAGCGCCACCGCAATCAAAGGTGCGGGCAGCCGGGGCGTAAAACGCTTCATGCCCACCAGCAGCAGGACCATGAACACACCGACCGCCACGGTCGGCAGCGAGGCATGGCCGACGCTCTGGACCGTGGCCACCAGATTGTGCAGGAAGCCGCCTTTGTCGATGTGCGTGCCCAACAGCTTGGGCAATTGGTCGAGCACGATGACCACGCCGATGCCGGCCTTGAAACCCACCAGTACCGGCTCGGAAATGAAATTGGCGACGAAACCCAGGCGCAGCAACCCCGCGACAATCAGGATCGCACCCACCATCAGGGCCAGCGTGGCGGAACCGGCGAGCAAGGTCGCCGCATCGCCATCGGGGCTGATCTGGCCCAACGCGGAGCCGGCAAGAATGGCCAGGGTGGTCGTGGTGCTGACGCTAAGCGGGCGCGACGTGCCGAGCACGGCATAGATCACCATCGGTACCAGCGCCGTGTACAGCCCGACCTGCACCGGCAGGCCGGCAATGGTGGCGTACGCCAGCGACTTGGGAATGACCACGGCCGCTGCCGTCAGCCCGGCGACCACATCGCTGCGCAGCCAGTCTGGCCGGTAGCTGCCGAGCCACTCCGGGATCAACAGGCTGCGCAAGGTTCTCCGCTGTGGAGTGCCTGGAATCCGCTCTTGCGGATGGCTGCCTTGTTGATTCATCGGTCACTCCAGTGGCAAATCTTCCATGCGGATGATGAGTGGGCTCGACTGACCGCACAATCCTTTAACTGCACGCGCAACCATTGCAAACCCTCAAAGGCATCGAAGCGCGTGTGCCGGCGGGCAATCAGCTCAGGTTGAGGAAATTCCAAGGGTGGGGCATGGGTTGAATACACCGGCAAACGTCCGGGCAATCGGGCTCGGTAGATTACAAATGTAGCCGGTTTGCGCGGCGATGAAGGGATTCGTTGATTGAGCCCGAACACCTCCAACACGTCCTTCCTGAAAGTGGAAGCCTCGTATGGACGACGTCATGAAAGCGATAAATGAGCTATACCCGCTAATTCTCCCCATTGCAGTTCTTCAACTCAGGAGTTTGGCAATGAAGCTCAAAACCTCACTGGCAGCACTCGTGGTTGCGGCAAGCCTTTTCGGCTGCACCACTTCTTCGACCCACGGCGTGAACGTTAACCTGGTCGCCACCCGGCAAAACGCCGGTCAGATCGGCACCGTCACCTTGACCGACTGGGACAAGAAAACGGGGCTCAGTTTCTTCATCAGCGGTGCTCCAATGGGGGTTACGCTGCCCCTGCGTCTTTACTCTTTCATCAATAACGGCACCTGCCAGCAACCCGGGTCAGTCGCTTACGCGATGAACGACACCGTCAACACCGAACGCCAACCCGTACGCGGCTGGTCTTTTACCAGAACCGCGCCTGTGCCGTTGCAAACCCTGCTTGACGGCAAGTATTCGGTGGTCGTGCGAACGGCTTCGACCGATGGCAACGTCGATATTTTTTGCGGGGATATCAAGGCAACAGAACCGGTGAAATAGCCGCGGCCATTGCTGGCCGCCCACGCCCCGGTACCGCTCGTGCCACCCGTTGTGCGGTGCGAGCGGTGGCGTCGGGTGAACGGAGCCGGTGACGACAGTGGCAACAACCGGTAACAAACCTGTCATTAGTCACTGATAACGTCCTAGCGCTTTCCCGAACCGCATCCGTTCGAACTCCGATCGGCAGTTCCCCGTACCGGGCTTTGCCCAACCGCTCAAGGTGACACTACAGGTGTACTCAAGCACGACGCGCAAGCAAATCATCATCAGGTCCAACGACATGAGCTGTGACGACTTTGGCGCGTTGTTCTTGAACCTGTTCGGCAACCTTTACTCCGACTCTGCGCCGCCGCCAAAAAGCATCAGCATCGGCGGGGTCTACGGCAGACACGAAGGTGTCAGCTTTCGTCGCATGCACTTTCACGGTGACTTCACGGTGGCATTTCCCGCCCCCCTTGATGAAATCACGTTCGTCATTCCCACCGCCGGCAAGATCATCTTCAACCACGTCACCGAGTCGGTTGGCTTCGCCCAGATCGGCCTGGCCATCGACAAGGCCGAGGTCCGCTCGGCGCGCTTTGTCGACAATCATGCGCAGCACGGGATTTCGATCAGCCGGGCGCTGATCACCGAACGACTGTCGATGTTGCTCGGCAAGCCGATCCTGCAAAAAATCTGTTTTGAGCCCGTGGTGGATCTGAGCGTACCCGCCTTGCAGGGCATCAAGGCGCTGGTGGACCTGGCCACCGGAACCGAGTTCGACCTGCTGATCAATACGGGCTCGCTGATGCCTTCACGCCTTCGCGAAATGCTGGTCGACGCCGTGCTCGAAACCTGGCCGCACAACTTCACCGAGGCCCTTCAGCGCCCCTCCCCACTGATAGCGCCGCGACATGTGAAGCTGGCCGTCGAGTACATTCAGGCGCATCCCGACCGACTGGCCAGCGGTACCGAACTGGCGCAATTGACCAACGTCAGCCTGCGCGCATTGCAGGAGGGTTTTCAGCGTTTCATGGGCACCTCGATCGTTGCCTATCAGCGCCAGGTACGCCTGGAGCGCGCCTTTGCCGCGCTGTCCCAGGGTGTATCGCCTTCGGTCACGGACGTGGCCTTGCAACACGGCTTCAGCAATGTCGGCCGGTTTTGCCAGTATTTCCAGAGTGCCTACGGCATCAGTCCCGCAGACGTGAGAAAAGGCCGGAGAACGCGACCCATGGCGACCAATTGAGGATGTGTGGGAGCGAGCCTGCTCGCGATGGCGGTATGTCAGCCACCCTCTTCGTCGGCTGCTAGTCCGCCTTCGCGAGCAAGCTCGATCCCACAAATTGTTTGATCTGATCGTCAGAACAGATAACTGGCCTTCAGGCCGCCATTGAAGCCGTGGCTGTCGCCGCCACCACTGGCGCCGACTTGCGCCCCTACGCTCCACGGACCAAGGTTGGCCATGACGTTGACACCACCGGTGAACTGGTCACGGTTGTCGAAGGCGGCTTGCTGTTCGATGTCCAGGCCCAGCAGTTGCCCTTCACTGTCGACTTCATGGTCGCCCAACACATGCTCGTAGCCCACTTGCACACCCGGCACCACTTGCCAGGCACCGAGGCTGACAGGTGCAAAGGATGCGTTGAGGTTGGCCACCGCGCTCTTGCGGGTCTCGTGGATGCCGTCGACGTCCAGGGCCAGTTCGCTGCCCTTTTCCTGGAAGCCCGACAGGTTGACGTGGCTGACCCGCACGCCGAGGCTCGGTTCGAGGGTCACGCCGTTCACCGGCACACGGTAACCGAGCGCCAGGGTCGCGCCGGTGAGGTTGCCATGGCTGTCGCCCCTGGCCGTGCCCAGACCGCCGCCGAGTTCGCGCTTGCTCTCGTAATCGAGATAGCCCGCGCTGGCATTGGCATCCACAAACAGACCACGCTCCAGGCCGTTCGGTGCGAAGCGTGCGCCAACGCTGAAGAACGTCAGGTCGGTATCGGCCTCGCCACCGGCGCCGCCGACACTGCCGCTGCTGTAGCCGAAGCCGGCATGGGCGCTGAGCTGTTCGGAAAAGCGCTGGGTCAGGCCAATCATCATGCCCTGGCTATGCTCGTTGCTGCTGGAGGCCTGGGACGAAGCATCCGTGCCCAGGTACCCCGCCAGTGCGGTGCTCCACAGGCGATATTGCCCGGCCTTGAGGTCGATGCCGCTGGTGAACGGCGCGGCGGCCTGTTCGATCATCGCGCCCTGACGCAGCAGGTAGCTCGCGGCGTCGGCGTGCACCTGACCGCCGACGGTGGACTCCACGCCCCCGAGGCTGCGGGCATCGATGGCCGACTGCAGGTAGTAGTTGTAGGCGCTGTAGGTGCCCGACAGGTTGCTGTTCTGCAGTTGCTGCAACAACTGCGCGCCGGCCGCGGCGTTGCCGGCCAGGTCCGCTGCGCCAGGCAGGCTGTTGTAGAACACCATCTTGCCGCGCAGCACGTAGATGGTTTCCTGGGACAGGCCGAGGCCTTGCTTGAGGTAGTTATCCATCGTGCCGTATTGCGCGGTCACCTCGTCCAGGCCGGCTTGCAGATAACTGGCCTCCACACCGATCAGCGGCCCATAGATGGTCGCCAGGCTCGGTGGCAACGCCGCCAGGGTCGCCTTGATGCGCGCGGCGGTGTAGTCGTTGGTCGCCAGGTAGTTGCTCATGATGGTGGCATCGTCGACCCCGGCGATGCTTTGCAGCACGGCGGCGGTCCAGCCCGTACGGTCCTTGCCGGCGGTGCAATGGAACAGCGCGGCGCCGTCGACCGTGGCCAGTTCATTGAACAGCTGGTTGAACTCGCTGCGCATCCCCGGGTTGCGGACGAAATCACGGTTGGTGTCCTGCATCATGGCGGTGGCTTCGGCGGCGCTGTGGAACGCAACGTTGGTGATGTTCGCACCCGACGTGGAGCCACCGATGATGTCGATGTTGGTGTACGTCGCACCCGTGGGCATCGTGTCGGGCGTGGCGGCGATTTCGGTTGGCGTGCGCAGGTCGTAGACCGCCTTGATGCCCATACCGTTGAGGGTTACCAGATCCGCCGCCGATGGCGTCAGCGCGTTGGAGCGGTAAAACACCCCGCCACGCATGGTGCCGTCATTGGCCGTGGAATACGCGGTGGCAAGACCGGCGACATCGCGCAAGTTATCGATGCTCTTCAGGCGAGGAGTGTTGAGGGGGACAGTCTCGGCCGCCTGGGCGGCAGCGATGGACAGGCTCAAAACAGACAGCGAACACACAAGTCGTTGGAACACAGTGCAGCCTCATTGAAATCGCGTTGGGCTGACTAATATCTACAATGAAATGGCGTTGAACATGACAAATCGCCCACGAACGCAAATCACTGCGCGATGTGTCCCGGCGGCTCGTTTTCTGTCCGTGTAATGCCCGCTGGGGGGCTGGTTGTGAGTGATGTGCCTGGCGGGGAACGAGGTGTGTGGTGGCCGGTGGTCAATTTCCAGGTATAAAAAAACCCGCCTTCCAGCGGGTTTTTTGCTTTTCAGAATCTGATCTGTCGCCGCGAACTCAATGGGTTTTTTTCGAGGTCGACTGCCCGGCTTTACTCAAGCCCTTGGTGTTGTGCTCACCCGGCGTCGAGGCCGAAATAGCCCTGGCCTTGGAGATGCCGCGAGTATCTTTGGAATGGGCGATGCCTGAGGTCGTGGTGCCATGACCGTTATCATCGTTGCGCTCACTACCGTAGTGGTTCCCGCTCAGGCCATGGTCGCGCACGGATTTGCCGGCATGGTCGCTGTTCAGCCCGTTGCCGCGGCCGTTACTGCCGGAGTGGCCTGTACCGGCGTGTCCGCCCCCCATACCGCCGCCGTGGCCTGCGCCGTTTCCGCCGCCATTACCACCGCCATTACCACCGCCATTACCACCGCCATTTCCGCCACCGCCGCCGCCACCGTTTCCACCGCCACCGCCATCCTTCGCGTATGCGGAACCCATGATCGACAGGCCATCAGGGAGTAACGGAGCGGCTGCAAGCATCATGGCGCATGACATTACAGCAACGAGACTCTTGTTTTTAAAAAGCATGATTGCTTCCGTAGGAGGTTGATATCGCGTGACGTATGACGCGATATCCCTGGAACAGTTCAAGTGCCACGACAGACGGCTGGAGCACCCTCAGTCAACGGGAAGACCTTCCACACGTTAATCAAACGCACCGTCGAGAATTTCATAGACAAGCCCGGTGGCCAGCGCAACCAGGATCAGGTCCGTACCGACTTGCTGCCATTCGTAGCCATCGTAGTGGGGCAGCCTGCCGACCAGCCGGCCATCCAGTTTTTTGGCGATGCCGGGTGGAAGCGGCTTGCCACGGGCAAGGTTCTTTTGAATGCCCGGTGGCAAATCAGGCCCGGGGCTCCAGTAGCCCGTGTTCACGCCAATGATCTGGAGCACGCTGCTGCGGTTGATGCTCGGGCCATTGCTCCAGTCCCCGCCGCCGGAATTCTTGTTCTTGTTGCCATGACTGCCCTGGTTGCCATGGTTGGCCTTCCCGTTACCCTGGCCGTTACCGGGATCAGCCAGCGCCGTCGCCGAGCCGCTGATCAGGGTCAAACAGGTGATTGCTGCAATCAAAGATCGAGACCTGAACATGAGTCGCTCCTTCGTGGTGGGAAATGTTCCCTGAAATTTAGACGCTATTGACGTAGTTGGTTCCATCGAGTCACAGAGCCATGAACCGTCTGCGCTCATCCGCTCGAAACCAGGTTTCACGTCCGGGCATTCGCCGCAACCTTCTTCGATGTGAATCCACGCTTGATACGTCGCAGATACTTCAATGCGTGGCGCTGTTTCCCGATTGTTACCTCAGCGCCGCAGTTGTCACTTCTGCGCCGCCGAACTGGCCAATAGAGTATGGCCGTCGGTGTGGAACTGGGTCGTCGACTTGTCGGCCCGCGTTGGCACCGATCCCCCCATCACGGAAGAGGTGAATCATGAGTTTCGTCAAAGTGGAAAAAAACCAGAGCAGCGCCCCGTCGGATGCCGACATGAAAAAAGCCATGGTCGAGTCGGGCGGCAAGCCGGGCGAGGTCACCGGGACCAATGCCGCCCGCACCCTGACCTACACCGGCGTGGTCAATCACACGGTGTACGAGAACAAGCTGATCGAGATCGCCAAGGGCAAACGCACCAGCTGGAACTTCGTCTGGGCCGATGCCCGGGCCGCCTGAGGTCAAGGCGGGGCGGCCGATCGGCTGCCCCGCTGACCCGGCCCCTGATACACCCCCGATACCCGCTTGTAACACCAAGACACTTAGCCGCCCTGCCCCTCGCCCCTAGAGTGAAGCCGTCAATGGACAGCAGCGCCAAGCGCCAGCAGCCCATTGTTTGCCCAACACACCACCAAGGAAGAGGGAAACCATGAGCAAATCAATCGCTGTCAGCCAAAAGAGCCAGCAGCTTCACAATGATGTGCAAGAAGCCGTCAAGTCGATCATGGGTGCAACGCAACTGAAAGCGGCGGATTACGGCCGGGTACTGAGGTCGGCCCTGGCGGCTTCGCAAAAAACCGTCACCATCGAAATCGCCGCCGGCGACCTGGCGCTGCTCAAGAAGTCAGGCTACAAGCTGTGCTTTGCCAAGAAGGTGGGTGACGCCGACTACAACGTGGTCTGGCAGTCCTATGACGCTTACCTGAGCAACAACGAGTTCAGTTGGACGCCTCAATATCAGCTGTTTGCGTCCAACCTGTTCAAGGCAAATGTGCAGGTCAAAGTCTCGACCAACATCGTCAATATCGGCCTGGGGCAAACATCGACACTCGATGAGCACGGTCTGCTGAGTTCGGCGGTTACCGGGGGACCGAACATTTCCATAACCTTTGTAAATGACTACGACCCCATCCATCCGGGTATCAACCAGTTATCTACCGGCATTGATGGCAATCAGGTCAGCACCCCCATTTACGTTGCGGTGGATCAGGTGGTCACCGGTGAAACCGTGCTGACGCCGGTGGAAACCATCCTCGTGTGGTTCGAACAGAACGTACAGACCAGCACCATGTTCAGTACCTCACGCTCCAAGGCGATCGAAATCGACTTGACGTTCGATAACACCGCAGGTCGCCTTTACGAAGGCGGTCAGTGGAAAACCGTGTAACCGTCATGCCGGGGCAACCTTGCGGTTGCCCTTTCACTCCTCTTTGCCCGTCGTGGCGAAGTAGCCCGTCAGCGAGCGACAGATCGACTGCGCGAGGTCCTCCTGGGTGGCGATGCCATGGGGTCGATCACGATCGAACTGCGCCGACCAGCGAATCCGCCCCTGCGCCACATCCACCAGGCGCAATGACGCTCGCACCCGCGAAGGCTCGACCCGCACGCTGCCCTCCAGGCAATAGCTGTAACGCCCGCCGCGCTTGAAGTCCGGTACCGGCTCGCTGTTGCGTGCCACCCGCATCAACACATGATTGGTCCCGGTCTGCGCCTGCTCGAACGACTCGAACAGTCGGCAGCTCAACTCCTCGCACAAACCCCGGGTAAAGTCATCGCCATCGCGGGTAAGGCAGGTAAACGGCTGGATCTGGACCACAGGATGGCGAGTGCCGACGCCCTTGGGCCGCAGCCGCTGGTAGGTCAAGCGATAACACCCGGGTGGAATGCTGAAGCGCACCGGGTCCTGCTGGCCGTTGCCGGCGTAATGCGCTGCGAGCTTGCGCCGCAAGCGCCCCACCTGCACTCGAACCACCGGATCGTCGCCCGTGCAATACACTGCCGGGTCACGACGAAACACCGCGATGCCAATGGCGTGTTCGGTCAGCGGCGTATTGCAAGCCTGAAGGTCGTGCTCGACCAGAAAGCGCAACAGACTGCCCATGCGCCTGGACTTGGCAAACAACGGGCTGACCAGCAACAGCGCCAGCACCCGCTCGATTTCTTCCCGATCGAGCGGCTCGGGTCTCCCCGCCGCAGTCGAATCGGCCATGCTTTTGATCACCATCGCCTGCCTCCGTGCAGGTTGCCGACAGGAATGGATGTCGCACTCCGTGATTACCCTTGCAGCGTGAGCAGGAATGGAACTCGGGCACTGCAACGACCAAGCGTAGCAGCCGTGTTGATATCGGCAGGCAATTGCGATGGTAGCAACCCGCCATCCGACGAACGTTCAATCTTGACGTCTGGAAAATTTGTAGGACTTGTCCCTTTGTGGCGAGGGAGCTCGCTCCCGCTGGGCTGCGAAGCGGCCCTGATCCTTTGCAACTCATTTCCTCAGACCCATCGCAGTGCCCGGTTTTACGGTGGCAGAGCCGCCGAACGGGAGCAAGCTCCCTCGCCACAGGGGGCATTTGGCGTCCTACAGGCCGGTTGCAGCACAGGAGATCGACACCTAATGTGCGCCCGTCGCTGACTTGAGTTGGCGACAGGGTTTCGCAGCCCTGTAGATACGTGTAGTAACCTTGCAGTCCATCAAGCCGATGACGGTCGCATCTGCGCCCGCATGTCGCTTTATGGTGGCTGTGTGTGGGAGATCTTCGGGTCTGCCGGGTTCCTCGTATCCTCGGTCTGCGAACCCGCACATAGCTACCACCCCATTCGAATCGCAGCGACCGGGAGTAGTTCTTCTTACAGATACGAGGAAGTTTTACTTATGACGACTAACAGTCCGGATCCCCGCTTCACCCCCATGAAACAAATCGCCACCAGCTACCCCGTCCTCCTCATCGACAGTGACGCCCCGCTACGCGAACTCCACAACTGCGCCGCCGAACGCCTCAACGCCGTCCTGCAATACCTCAACCTCATGGCCTGCACCAGCCTCCCCGACTACGCCGAAAACGACATCAACACCGTCACCAACATTTCGCGGATTCTGCTTCAGGATGTGCGGGATGTGTTTGGCGTGATCGAGCAGCGGGGGTTTGAGGGGCCGAAGAAGCAGTGACATTGTTCAAGCACAAAAAACCCGCATTTCTGCGGGTTTTCAATGGCTACCGTTCAGTTGGCTACAGCAGCCATCAGCAGACTGAAACGCGCAAAAACCGTTTTTGAGTAACGTCTAAAAAGTTCATCTACCCCGGCCGATTCATTTAGACTCGCCGTTGGCTCATGGGGCCGGGCCATGCCCGATAACGGATATCCAAGACAGCTGTTCATGAAAACAATAATTAGTTATTTGCGAAATAGTTACTGGAAAAGATGGATCCGCAAACACAAATGCAAAGTGGCGGGCGGTTTATTGTCGCTGCACAAAAGATCGACAGTGACCCTAGAAGAAGGCGTGACGCTTGGGCATGTGGTCATAGAGTCAAAAAAGCTGGAAATCGGTGCGCATACCTATATCCGCAGTGACTGCGTCCTTTCGGCGGTCTCATCCATTGGCAGGTTTTGCTCCATTGGCAGCAGCTGTTTTATCGGCCAACAAAAGAGCTCGCATCCGTTGGACTGGCTCAGTTCACATCCCTTTCAATATACCGACACGGCGCTGGTTTACGACCCGGAGGTTGCGGACATCACGATTGGGCATGACGTCTGGATCGGCCATAGCGCGATGATCCTGGAAGGCGTGACCATAGGCACCGGCGCTGTCATCGCAACCCGCGCCCTGGTTGCCCATGACGTGCCACCGTACGCCATTGTTGCTGGCACCCCGGCAAAAGTTGTCAAGTATCGGCATACACCCGAGTTGATTGAGGCGCTGATCAACAGCAAGTGGTGGGATGTTGATGTCGAGGTACTCAAGACATTACCGCTCAATGATCCGCAAGCCACTTTATCTCTGTTGGCCACCCTGCAGAAAGAAACGCGTGCCGACTACCAACAGATCGAAATAACCCGCAAAGGGTGCAGTATTTCGTCTTGAACATTGGAAATGACCAACACTGCACATTCAAGATGCCCGGCCAAACCAGATTCAAATTATAAAAAAACCCGCATCAGAGGCGGGTTTTAACGGCTGGATCCTGATGATCCCTGCCCGAAAAGCGGTTATCAGAAGTTCGCCGGTGTGTTGGCGCTGATGATTTCCGCCTCATCTGCCCCGATATTGCGAAACCGGTGCGGCAAGGTCGTCGGGAAGTAATAGCCGTCCCCGGCGTTGAGCACACTCACCTGGCCATCCACGGTCAACTCCACGGTACCCCGGGTCACCAACCCACACTCCTCGCCTTCGGAATGCACGATCGGCTCTTCGCCGGAGCTTGCGCCCGGTGCGTATTGCTCGCGCAGCAAGCGCATCTGCCGGCTTGGCACGGACGCGCCGATCAGCAGCAGGCGCAGGCCATGGCGGCCGAGGTCGGGCTGTTCGTTGGCGCGAAAGACGTACTGGTGTTCGCGCGGCGGCTGATCGAAGGTGAAGAAGTCGGCCAGGGACATGGGGATGCCCTCCAGCAATTTCTTCAGGGAGCTGACGGAAGGACTGACCCGATTCTGTTCGATCAGGGAGATGGTTGCATTGGTGACGCCGCTACGCCGGGCCAGCTCGCGCTGGGACAGTTTGTAGCTTTCGCGTACTAATTTGAGTCGTGAGCCCGTGTCCATGACAGCCTTATGTGCCAACCCGTAGGAGCGAGCTTGCTCGCGATTGCGATCTGACCTTCAACATTGATGTCGACTCAACCAACGCTTTCGCGAGCAGGCTCGCTCCTACAGGGATAATGGAGGGGTGGAGTGCAGGCGCGGATCACGCCGTTTTCCGGTCCCGGAAACGTGAAAGGCGGCTATTAAATCACGTTTGTTCGTAATGCTCAGCAGGTTCGATAAACGGCTGAAAAAAAGAACCTGTTGATGATAATTCTGGGTCAAGACACAAGACCTGTGGGAGCGAGCTTGCTCGCGATGGCGGCGGGTCAGTCAACATCAATGTCGAATGTCAGACCGCTATCGCGAGCAAGCTCGCTCCCACAGGGGGATTTGCTGTGTTGCTGAAATAAAAAACCGGCGGCACCTTTTTGGGGCAGCCGCCGGTGAGGTAAAACCTAGATCCCGAAACGGTCACGCAGCGAGTAGTACACCGCGCCGAGGGCGGTCAACGGCGCCGAGAAGGTACGCCCGCCGATCATCGGCATGTGCGGCAGCGAGGCAAATGCATCGAAGCGCTCGGCGTCGCCACGGATCATTTCCGAGATCAGTTTGCCGGCCAGGTGCGAACAGGTGACGCCGTGGCCGCTGTAGCCCTGCATGTAGTAGGCGTTTTTCTCTATACGGCCGAATTGCGGCATGCGCGACATGGTCAGCAGGAAGTTGCCGGTCCAGCGGTAGTCGATCTTCACGTCCTTCAATTGCGGGAAGGTCTTGAGGATCTTCGGGCGGATCAGTTGTTCGATGTCGTCCGGCTCGCGTGCACCGTAGACCACGCCGCCGCCGTACAGCAGGCGGTTGTCGGCGGTCAGGCGGTAGTAGTCGAGCAGGTAGTTGCAGTCTTCCACGCAGTAGTTGTTGGTGATCAGGCTTCGGGCCTGCTTTTCAGACAACGGCTCGGTGACGACGATCTGCGAACCGCACGGCATGCTCTTGCTGGTCACGCGGTTGTCCAGGCCTTGCGGCAGGTAGGCGTTACCGGCGATCAGCAGGTACTTGGCCTTCACCACGCCTTTGGCGGTGCGCACGGTGATGGGCTCGCCGTAGGTGATTTCCACCGCCGCCGACTGCTCGTAGATCTTGCCGCCCAGGCCGATGATGGCCGAGGCCTCGCCAAGGGCCAGGTTCAGCGGGTGAATGTGGCCGCCCTGCATGTCCAGCAGGCCGCCGACGTAGGCGTCGGAACCCACTTCGCGCTTGATGTCGGCCGCGTCGAGCATTTTCAGGTTCTTGTTGCCGTAACGTTCCCAGCTCTTCTTCTGTTCGGCCAGGCCCTTGAGTTGCTTTTTGTTCATCGCCGCGAAGATGCCGCCGGGGCGGTAGTCGCACTGGATGTCGTAGTGCTGTATGCGCTGACGGATGATGTCGGCGCCTTCGAAGATCATGCTGCCGAGGACTTCGGCAGTCTTGTCGCCGTAGCGCTCTTCGATGACATCGACGTCGCGGCTATAGGAGTTGACCAGTTGGCCACCGTTGCGACCGCTGGCGCCGAAACCGACTTTGGCCGCTTCGAGCACGGTCACGCTGTAGCCCGCTTCGGCGAGGAACAGGGCCGAGGACAGGCCGGTGTAGCCGGCGCCGATCACGCAGACGTCGCAGTCCACCGCCCCTTCCAGCACCGGGAAATCACCGGTGAAGTTGCGGGTGGCGGCGTAGTAGCTGTTTACATGTGTTTGTTTCATACATTTCTCCGATGGCCGCCGACAGAGCCGGCGACCGTCGCTTTATTGTTATCAGAGCTTGATCCAGGTCGCCTTGAGTTCGGTGTACTTGTCGAACGCGTGCAGCGATTTGTCCCGACCATTACCCGACTGCTTGAACCCGCCGAACGGCGCGGTCATGTCGCCGCCGTCGTACTGGTTGACCCAGACGCTGCCGGCACGCAGGCCACGGGCGAAGGTGTGGGCCTTGCTCAGGTTGCTGGTCCATACACCAGCGGCCAGGCCGAAGATGCTGTCGTTGGCAGTCGCCAGGGCTTCATCGAAGGTGTCGAAGGTGATGACCGACAGCACCGGGCCGAAGATTTCTTCCCGGGCGATGGTCATGGCGTTGGTCACGCCGTCGAAAATCGTCGGTTCCACGTACTGGCCACCGGTGTCTTCGAGGGTGCGGCTGCCGCCGGCGATCAGTTCGGCGCCCTGCTCTTTGCCGATGCCGATGTAGCGCAGTACGTTGTCCAGTTGACGCTGGTCGACGACCGCACCGACAGTGGTCGCAGGGTCGAGGGCGTGGCCCGGTTTCCAGGCTTGCAGGGCTTCGACCAACAATGGAATGAACTGCTCGCGAATCGAACGTTCCACCAGCAAGCGAGAACCGGCAGTGCAGACTTCACCCTGGTTGAAGGCGATACCACTGGCCGCCGCCTGTGCTGCCGCACGCAGATCCGGCGCGTCGGCGAACACCACGTTCGGGCTCTTGCCCCCGGCTTCGGCCCAGACGCGTTTCATGTTGCTCTGCCCGGAGTAAACCATCAGCTGCTTGGCAATCGCCGTGGAGCCGGTGAAGGCCAGCACGTCGACGTCCATGTGCAACGCCAGCGCCTTGCCAACGGTGTGGCCGTAGCCCGGCAGGACGTTGAACACACCTTTCGGGATGCCGGCATCCAGCGCCAGCTGCGCGATGCGGATCGCGGTCAGCGGGGACTTTTCCGAAGGCTTGAGGATGAACGAGTTGCCCATCGCCAGAGCCGGGGCGAATTTCCAGCTGGCCATGATCAGCGGGAAGTTCCACGGCACGATGGCCGCGACCACGCCGGCCGCTTCGCGGGTCACCAGGCCCAGTTGATCCTGGGGCGTGGCGGCGACTTCGTCGTAGATCTTGTCGATGGCTTCGGCGGTCCAGCGGATCGCGTTGGCGGTCGCCGGAATGTCGATGCTCATGGAGTCGCTGATCGGCTTGCCCATGTCGAGGGTTTCGAGCAGGGCCAGTTCTTCCTGGTTCGCCAGGATCAGGTCGGCGAAACGGATCAGGATGCGCTTGCGCTCGGCCGGGGCGAGGTTGGCCCACACGCCGGATTCGAACGTACGACGCGCCACGGCGACCGCTGTATTGGCGTCGGCTTCGTCGGTGCTGGCGACGTTCGCCAGGAAACGACCGTCCACGGGGCTGATGCATTCGAACGTCGCGCCGCTGGCGGCTGCGCAGTATTGGCCGTCAATGAATGCGCGACCTTCGATGGTTAGGGACTGGAAGCGCTGCTCCCAATCGCTGCGAGTGTTTGTCATGGTTGTGACTCGACGCAGGGGAATAAGAATCTGAAAAGAACCGCAATCCCTGTGGGAGCGAGCTTGCTCGCGATAGCGGTGGGTCAGACGCCATCCATGTTGAATGTGATGGCCTCATCGCGAGCAAGCTCGCTCCCACAGGGTTTGGCGGTGCACACAGGATTTGTGTGTGCCGCCAACGCCGTCAGACAGTGTGCAGGTACCAGTTGTACTCAAGGTCCGAGATGGAGTTCTCGAACTCGGCCAGCTCGCTTTCCTTGCACGCCACGAACACATCGATGTACATCGGGTCGATGTAGCGCGCCATGACTTCGCTGTCGTCCAGCTCGCGCAGTGCGTCGCGCAGGTTGTTCGGCAGGCTCTGCTCGTTCTGCTCGTAGCTGTTGCCTTCCACCGGGGCGCCCGGTTCGATCTGGTTGGTCAGACCGTGGTGAACACCGGCCAATACCGATGCCATCAGCAGGTACGGGTTGGCGTCGGCACCGGCTACACGATGCTCGATGCGCACGGCGTCCTTGGAGCCGGTCGGTACACGCACGGCCACGGTGCGGTTATCGATGCCCCAGCTCGGCGAGTTCGGTACATAGAACTGTGCGCCGAAACGACGGTACGAGTTGACGTTCGGGCAAAGGAACGCCATCTGCGCCGGCAGGGTCTCGAGCACACCGCCGATCGCGTGTCGCAGCGCGGCGTTCTGCTCGGGATCCTCGCTGGCAAAGATGTTGTTGCCTTCTTTGTCGAGAATCGAAATGTGCACGTGCAGACCGTTACCTGCCTGGCCCGGATACGGCTTGGCCATGAAGGTGGTGTCCATCTCGTGGTCGTAGGCGATGTTCTTCACCAGACGCTTGAGCAGGACCGCGTAGTCGCAGGCCTTGATCGGGTCAGCCACGTGATGCAGGTTGACTTCGAATTGCGCCGGGGCGCTTTCCTTGACGATGGCGTCAGCCGGGATGCCCTGCTCTTTCGCGCCTTCGAGGATGTCTTGCAGGCAATCGACATATTCGTCGAGGTCGTCGATCAGGTACACCTGGGTCGACATCGGACGCTTGCCGGACACCGGCGAACGTGGCGATTGCGGACGACCGTTCACGTTGTCCTGGTCGATCAGGTAGAACTCCAGTTCGAACGCGGCGCAGATGGTCAGGCCCATGTCGTCGAACTTGCGCACGATATTGGCCAGCACTTCACGCGGGTCGGCGAAGAATGGCTCGCCTTCGATTTCGTGCATGGTCATCAACAGTTGCGCGGTCGGGCGCTTCTGCCATGGCTCGATGCTGAGGGTGCCGGGGATCGGGTAGCAGATCCGGTCGGCATCGCCGATGTCCAGACCCAGGCCGGTGCTTTCCACCGTGGAACCATTGATGTCCAGAGCAAACAGAGAGGCCGGCAGGTTGATGCCTTTCTCGTAAACCTTATGAAGACTGGTGCGCTCGATGCGCTTGCCGCGCACCACACCGTTCATATCCGCAATCAGAAGGTCGACGTACAAAACCTCAGGATGTTTCTTAAGGAATGCGTTTGCTTCGTTGAGTTGAACGGCACGCAGAGGGACCGACATGATGCACCTATTTTTTACTGTTAATTATTATGTTCACCGCCCTTTCACGAGCCCAGTCAATCCGAAAGACAAAGTGAAGTCAATAGCGAACACCTGGCCTTTCAACGTTTATTTTCGGGCCTCTCAGGGGGACGAGAGTGCCAGATACGCCCTCAAACACGCGTAAACCCTGAAGATCGGACGTGCGGCGTTTAGAATTTTTTACATGAGAGTTGTTAATTAAAATCAACAAGGCTAAGCTCCGGAAAAGCTCGTTCAAGTGTGAAACTTCGAGGTGATAAAAATGGCACTCAAGCCATTGATCGGCGTTACTGCGTGCGTCAAACAGATTGGCCTGCACCCCTACCACATCAGCGGTGACAAGTACTTGCGTGCTGTCAGCGCTGCGGCACTGGGGCTGCCTGTCGTTATTCCTTCCTTAGGCGACCTGACCGAAATCGATGACCTGCTGCCGCAGCTCGACGGTCTGTTGCTGACCGGCTCGCCGTCGAACGTGGAACCCTTCCACTATCAAGGCCCCGACAGCGCCCCCGGCACGGATCATGATCCGGCGCGGGATGCCACCACCCTTCCCCTGATCCGCGCCGCTATTGCAGCGGGCGTGCCGGTGCTCGGCATCTGCCGTGGTTTCCAGGAAATGAATGTGGCGTTCGGTGGCAGCCTGCATCAGAAGGTCCATGAACTGCCTGGCTTGCTCGACCATCGCGAGGCCGACCATCCGGACCTGGCCGTGCAATACGCCCCCGCCCATGAGGTGAATGTGCAGCCCGGCGGTGTGTTCGAAACGCTGGAGCTGCCTGCGGTGTTCCAGGTGAACTCGATTCACAGCCAAGGCATCGACCGCCTCGCGCCCGGCCTGCGCGCCGAAGCCGTCGCGCCCGATGGCCTGATCGAGGCGATCTCCGTCGAGCACAGCAAGGCCTTTGCCCTCGGCGTGCAATGGCACCCGGAATGGCAAGTGCTGAACAACCCTCCTTATTTGAGTATTTTCCAGGCGTTTGGCGAAGCCTGCCGGCAACGGGCGGCACTGCGTCACTCGCGCTGACGTAAAAACACCAACAAACGATTTTCTGCCCCCGTGGGTCAGGCGGGCGTGCCTTTGCGCGCCCGTCACCCGCGACAACAACACACTGCAATAACAACAAGTACGAAAGGCAGCCAGGATGGCGGCGCCGAATAAACCCGAGCGGTATGGGTGAGTTCGATCAGCAAACGCAAATCCCTGTGGGAGCGAGCTTGCTCGCGATAGCGATGTGTCAGGTGACATCAATGTCGATTGTGCCGGCCTCATCGCGAGCAAGCTCGCTCCCACAGGGTCTGCGTTCTGACCGAAGTCCCCGATACGGGTTTGCAATCCACTATTAAGCCGGGCCGTGTTGGCCGGGCGACTGAAACCTGTTGGGAGTTTCACATGGCAAACGCCTCCAGCATCTACAGGAAGGCTCTTGAGGGTCACCAGGCACCGAAAAAGGTGTTGGTGAAAATCGATCGCGTCACCAAGAAGTTCGACGAAACCATCGCTGTGGACGATGTGTCCCTGGAAATCCACCAGGGTGAAATCTTCGCCCTGCTCGGTGGTTCCGGTTCCGGCAAATCGACCCTGCTGCGCATGCTCGCCGGTTTCGAGCGCCCGACCGAAGGCCGGATTCTGCTCGACGGTGTCGACATCACCGACATGCCGCCGTACGAACGACCGATCAACATGATGTTCCAGTCCTACGCGCTGTTCCCGCACATGACGGTAGCGCAGAACATCGCCTTCGGCCTCAAGCAGGACCGTTTGCCAGCGGCCGAAATCGACGCCCGGGTGCAGGAGATGCTGCGCCTGGTGCACATGACCCAGTACGCCAAGCGCAAGCCGCACCAACTGTCCGGCGGCCAGCGTCAGCGCGTGGCCCTGGCCCGTTCCCTGGCCAAGCGTCCGAAGCTGCTGCTGCTCGACGAACCGATGGGCGCACTGGATAAAAAGCTGCGTTCGCAGATGCAATTGGAGTTGGTGGAGATCATCGAGCGCGTGGGCGTGACCTGCGTGATGGTGACCCACGACCAGGAAGAGGCCATGACCATGGCCCAGCGCATCGCGATCATGCACCTGGGCTGGATCGCCCAGATCGGCAGCCCGGTGGACATTTATGAAGCACCGGTCAGCCGCATGGTCTGCGAATTCATCGGCAACGTGAACGCCTTCGACGGCACCGTGGTCGAGGACCTGGAAGGTCACGCGATAATCCACAGCCCGGACCTGGAGCAGAAGATCTACGTCGGTCACGGCGTCAGCACTTCGGTGCAGGACAAGTCGATCACCTACGCGATCCGCCCGGAAAAACTGCTGGTCAGCACCGTCAAGCCGGATAACCGCTACAACTGGTCCGCTGGCAAAGTGCATGACATCGCCTACCTGGGCGGGCACTCGGTGTTCTACGTCGAACTGCCTGGGGGCAAGATCGTCCAGTCGTTCATGGCCAACGCCGAACGCCGTGGTGCGCGTCCGACCTGGGACGATCAGGTCTACGTGTGGTGGGAAGACGACAGCGGCGTGGTACTGCGCGCATGAAAACCTTCAATCAGCAATTCCTGAGGTGGGTCCCCAGCGGGCGCAAGTTCGTCATCGGGATTCCGTTCATCTGGCTGTTCCTGTTCTTCATGTTGCCGTTCTTCCTGGTGATGAAGATCAGCTTCTCGGAAGCGGCCCTGGCCATTCCGCCCTACTCGGAGATCTACACCTTCGCCGAGCAGAAATTCCAGCTGTTGCTCAACATCGGCAACTACACCCTGCTGGGCGAGGATGAGCTGTACCTGTCCGCCTACCTGGGCTCGTTGAAGGTGGCGTTTTTCAGCACCGTGATGTGCCTGGTGATCGGTTTCCCGATGGCCTACGCCATCACCAAGGCCAGCAAGGAAGCGCAGAACGTGCTGATGCTGCTGATCATGATGCCGACCTGGACCGCGATCCTGATCCGCGTTTATGCGTGGATGGGCATCCTCAGCAACAACGGCCTGCTCAACGGGTTCCTGATGTGGACCGGGCTGACGTCGCACCCGATCGAGATCCTCAACACCAACATCGCCGTCTACATTGGCGTCGTCTATGCATACCTGCCGTTCATGGTGCTGCCGCTGTACGCCAACCTGGTCAAGCACGACCAGAGCCTGCTGGAGGCCGCATCGGACCTGGGTTCGAGCACCTTCAACAGCTTCTGGAAAATCACCGTGCCTTTGGCCAAGAACGGCATCATCGCCGGTTGCATGCTGGTGTTCATTCCGGTGGTCGGTGAGTTCGTGATTCCGGAACTGCTGGGCGGCCCGGAAACCCTGATGATCGGCCGTGTGTTGTGGCAAGAATTCTTCAACAACCGCGACTGGCCGGTGGCGTCCGCCCTGGCGGTGGTAATGCTGTTGATCCTGATTGTGCCGATTCTGCTGTTCAACCGCAGCCAGGCCAAAGAGATGGAGGCACGGGGATGAAACGCTTCGGATTTTCAAAGTTCATGCTGATTTTCGGCCTGTCGTTTATCTACCTGCCGATGCTGATTCTGGTGATCTACTCGTTCAACGCCTCCAAGCTGGTGACAGTGTGGGGTGGCTGGTCGATCAAGTGGTACGCCGGTTTGCTCGACAACAGCCAGTTGATGGGTTCGGTGCTGCGCTCGCTGGAAATCGCCTGCTACACCGCGATTGCGGCAGTCGCACTAGGGACGCTGGCCGCGTTCGTCCTGACGCGCGTCACACGCTTCAAGGGCCGCACGCTGTTCGGTGGCCTGGTCACCGCGCCGCTGGTGATGCCTGAAGTGATCACCGGCCTGTCGCTGTTGCTGCTGTTCGTGGCCATGGCGCAGTTGATCGGCTGGCCGATGGAGCGTGGCATCGTCACGATCTGGATCGCCCACACCACGTTTTGTGCCGCCTATGTGGCGGTGGTAGTCTCCGCCCGCCTTCGCGAACTGGACCTGTCCATCGAAGAAGCGGCCATGGACCTGGGTGCGAAGCCGTTCAAGGTGTTTTTCCTGATCACCATTCCGATGATCGCGCCGTCACTGGCGGCCGGCGGCATGATGTCGTTCGCCCTGTCGCTGGATGACCTGGTGCTGGCGAGCTTCGTGTCCGGCCCGGGTTCCACGACCCTGCCGATGGAGGTGTTCTCGGCGGTGCGTCTGGGCGTCAAGCCCGAGATCAACGCCGTGGCCAGCCTGATCCTGTTGGCAGTGTCGATCGTGACCTTCATGGTCTGGTACTTCAGCCGCCGTGCCGAAGCCACCCGCAAGCGCGCGATCCAGGAAGCCATGGACCAGACCGCCAGCGAATCCTGGCAGCAACCGAAAAAGCAAATGGCAGAAGCGACGGCCTGAGGCCGCCCCTGTAGGAGCGAGCTCGCTCGCGATGGACGTCAACGATGACGCGGGCTACCTGAATTAACGCGGCGTCCTTGAGTTTTTCGCGAGCAGGCTCGCTCCTACACGGGAGCGCGCAAGCGTTCCAGCCACAAATGTTTGCCGTGTGATCTTGAAAAAAAATGGAGTTGTACCGATGAAAATGTTTGGCAGGACTCTGCTGACACTGTCCTTATTGGGCGCAATCGCCACCGGCGCCCAGGCCAATGACAAGGTTCTGCGCGTCTATAACTGGTCGGATTACATTGGCCCGGACACCGTCAAGAAGTTCGAGGAAGAGACTGGCATCCAGGTGACCTACGATGTCTTCGACAGCAACGAAACCCTTGAGGCACGCCTGCTGGCGGGCAAATCCGGCTACGACATCGTCGTACCGTCCAACAGCTTCCTGGCCAAGCAGATCAAGGCCGGTGTCTATCAGGAACTGGACAAGTCGAAGCTGTCGAACTGGAAAAACCTCAACCCGGTGCTGCTGAAAAACGCCTCCGCGAGCGATCCCGACAACGCCCACGCCATCCCGTACATGTGGGGTTCGATCGGCATCGGCTTCAACCCCCAGAAGGTCAAGGAAGTGCTCGGCGCCAACGCCCCGACCAACTCCTGGGACCTGCTGTTCAAACCGGAAAACGCCGAGAAGCTGAAAGCCTGCGGCATCAGTTTCCTCGATTCGCCGACTGAAATGATCCCGACCGCCCTGCACTACCTGGGCTACCCGGTGAACGATCAGGACAAACAGCACATCGCCGAAGCCGAGGCGCTGTTCATGAAGATTCGCCCGAACGTGGCGTACTTCCATTCGTCGAAATACATCTCGGACCTGGCCAACGGCAACATCTGCGTGGCCGTCGGTTACTCCGGCGACGTGCTGCAGGCCAAGGCCCGCGCCCAGGAAGCCGGGGACAAGGTGAAGATCGACTACAGCATCCCGAAAGAAGGCGCCGCCAGTTTCTACGACATGCTCGCCATCCCGCGCGATGCCGCCAACGTCGAGAACGCGTACCTGTTCATGAACTTCCTGATGCGCCCCGACGTGATTGCCGACATCACCAACAACATCGGCTACAGCAACGCGAACGCTGCGGCCACGCCACTGGTCGATGAAGCGATCCGCAACGATCCGGGCTCCTACCCGCCGGAAGCGGTGATGGCCACGCTCTATGCCGTGCCGGACCAGCCGATTGCCGTCCAGCGGATCATGACCCGTGGCTGGACCAAGGTGAAGTTGGGCCAGTAATTCACTCAGTTGATCTGCTGAGCCTGACATTGCCATCGCGAGCAAGCTCGCTCCCACAGTGGTCCGTGTTGAACCAATGATGTGCGAACGACGCTACCCCCCTGTGGGAGCGAGCTTGCTCGCGATGAGGCCAGAACAGCCAGCACACATTTCAGCTTTACACATTTCAGCTTTACCCATTTCCGTTCACGCAGCGCCTTACCACCGCTGCCTCTCCTGCAAGTAGAACGGCCTCACCTGGCTCCCTCGGTTCAGGTGAATTTTGGCGCCCTCGGGCGCCTTTTTTATTGGGGATCGATCAAAGGCCATTCGGCCAGTGCCCGATAGCGGCCCTTGTGGGATTCGAACAGGGTGAACCGGTCGGCACGCAGGAAGAATTCCGGCGCCGTTGCGGACTCCGGCACCGGTGCCCGATAGTCCCGCGCCAGGGTCAGGTGCGGACGGTATTCCCTTGGGGCTTGCTCCAGGCCGAACGGCAACATCGCCTGTTCCAGGGCATACACCAGGCGCAACAATGCCGGGGGCGCCTGCTCCGGTGCGAGCACCAGCGCCCCTGCCCTGCGCCACACGTCCAACCGATCCAGCACCACCGTCAAGCGCTCGCCCGGTGTACGGATCGCCGCCGCAGCGGTACAGATATCAGCAATCTGCGCCACACCCACCGCCCCCAAAAACTTCAGCGTCAGGTGAAAGTTTTCCGCCGGCACCGGCCGTCCGTTGCGCAGTTGCAGCGCACTGCGCCACTGCGCTATCTCCCGGCGCTGGGTCGGGGCGCAGTTCAGCGCAAAGAACAGACGCTTGAACGGCTCGCGGGATTCGTCGTTCATGCCGGACACCTCGTGGGAAGACTGCCTGAGTGTACTCAACACCCGCCTGCCGACCAGCGCATTTCTGGCATCGTGGGGCAGGCGCGTTATAGTTCTAGCATCCCGAAATACCGGAGGGGGCCATGCGACAGATCATCAGCAAGGAACCATGGTGGGCCAGACCGCCCGAGCCCGGCCAGGATGAACTCAAGCTGGAATGGGGCTGGCTGGTGCACTACAGCGAAGGCGAGCCGCGCTTCGAGTTCATCCGCGAGCGGCCGACGGACGACGAGATCCGCCAGCGCAAGAGTTGCAGGATCACCCCGACGCCGGAGTGATCCCCCGCGTAAGGCGTCAGGCCTGGAGGAGCAATTCGAACCCGCCGTACACCATGCGCTGGCCATCGAAGGGCATCGGATTGACGTCCGGCTTCATGCGCGGGTCCTGCATCATCTTGTCCATTCCGGCATTGCGCCTGGCCTTGTCCGGCCAGACGATCCAGCCAAAGGCAACGGTTTCGCCTTCCTTGAGCTTCACCGACATTGGAAACGAGGTGACTTTGCCTTCCGGGACATCCTCGCCCCAGCATTCGACCACGCTCAAGGCACCGTTTTCCTTGAAAATCGAGGCGGCGATTTCGGCGTGTTTGATGTACTGCTCACGGTTGGCGGTGGGTACGGCAGCGATAAAACCATCGACATAAGACATGAGTATTTCTCCTTGGGTCATGGGGTGATCTGCTGGGTAGTCGATTGCGCTGGCGTCCAATCGACAGTGCCGGTACTCAAACCGACCGGCGGCTCAGTGCTTACCGCCAGGCTGCCTTCGATCTGCCCCGCCATGTAAAGCGTGCCAGCCATGACGCCAGTAGTCGGGTTCTGCACCAGTTTGAGCCAGGCCTTGTCGAAGGTATTGCCCAGGCTGCTGCGGATCAGCGCCTCGCTGTCGGGCCGGTCATTGGCCTGAATCAGTGCGCGAATGCCCGCCACCCCTATCGTGATCAAGCCACCGGCGAGTCTCCCGGCTGCCGCGGCCACGGCGCTGGCGGCCCCGCGCGGGGCCATCTCGGCTTCCATCCGCCGGCTGGCGCGCCTGGCCACCGGCGCCATCGCGGTGTCGGTCGAGCCCACCCCCTTGTCGCCACCGGCCTTGTGGATTTTGTCGACCAGCGCGGCGAAGGCCGGCAAGGTGTTCAGCGATTCGGTGTGCACGATCTGGTACAACGAAGCGTCCCGCGCCGGCGGCGGCCCGAGGGCGATGGCCGGGATTTTCTGGATGCGCCCGTTGAGCTGGGCCATCGGCACGCCGTGGCGGGTGGAGATTTTCTGCAGCTCTTCCTTGAGGATGTCGACGTAGAACGCCGCTGCCAGACCGAGAATCGCATCGGGATCGACTTCCAATGCCGCCGGGGCCAAGACCTTCTCCTGATAGGCTTCGAGCAGGTACGCCGCCAGGCGTTTTTCCGATGCGTCCTGCTCACCCCTGGCGCTGAGGGTGTACCAGCTGACCTTCACCGACAGCCATTCCTGGGTCCAGTAGCTGCTGAACCACGGAATGAAATTCTGTTCGGTCAACTCATAGACCCGTGTGCGCCAGTACTCCATGGCGCCGCGGGCGTAGATTCTGGTTTGCTCGGTGGCTGACTGCGACGCAGCGACGATCTCCCGGTCCACTTGCTGCCAGGTGCTCGTTGAGACGATGACCGGCACCACTTCCACCGGCGCACGCGGCGGTGTGGCGCACCCCGCCAACACCACCAGCACGGCGACGATCAGCGAACGCAGGCTCAAGATTGCGACTTCCCGCAGTGTGCACCGGACGAAATGCCCGACACTCGAAACCATCGGTTTAAGTATAGGTGGCGGTGCTCTGTCGGCCGCCATCGCGAGCAGGCTCGCTCCCCCCCTGGTCGGCGGTGAACCTGTGGGAGCGAACCGGCTCGCGATGGGGCCAGAGCAGACAGCGCAAATTGCACCATCACTTGCGTCGATATTCACCATCGCCGCGATTGCCTTCCGCTTGAACGCCGTCAGCGTAGGATCAATTCCAAGCCAACACGAAACCCCGAATCGGAGGGGAACCTCATGCTGATCCATCTGCTGACCTGCCTGACCCTGACGGCGTTCACATTGAGTGTGTTTGCCTGGTACGTCCTGAGCGAGGAACAAACATCATGATTCACACTGTCACCCTCGCCGTACGTTTTCCGGTGTTCGGCAACAATTTCTACGCGCAGGAATTCGAGTCACGTAAAGAGTTGACTCTTCTGTTCGACGAGAAGTTCGAGGCGTTGCTGATCCCGGCAGCCGATCATCACTTCAGCAACGAAGTGGTCGGGCTCAATGATCAGTTCCGTTTTTTGAATGACGTGCTGGTCGAGCATCTGCTGGATGTCGAACTGGCAAAAGGCTCGGCCCGTTCGTTCGGGTTCTGACAGCGACCGCCGGTCGCCCGGGCACGGACGGCAACCGCTCACAACGTTCGCTGGCTATTGCCGATCCCCTTGGCAATATCAATCCCCCAATCCATCGCCGCTTCCATGTCCAGCATGTGCGGCCGTGGGTCGTGGTTCTCATCGATGGCCGAGCCGTCCGGCCGATAGACACCGATGAACATGCCCAACGAACCGTCCTTCAATATCTCTGCCTTGACTTTGATGTTGCATCCGTTCGATAGCGTTTCCTTGTGCTCCATATGGCGCTCGGTCATGACTGCATTGCTCCCCTGACTGAATTCAAACCCTACTGGCCATGCTAGCTCAGCCCTCCGGAATGCGCCGATTGGCAGGACCGGAGGCCGGCCCTGACAGCGGCGCAATGCCACCTATACTCAAGGCCACCTCCCCCTGGGGATCTGCACGTCCAACAATAAAAAGCAGAGGTGGAACATGGTCTGGCAGCAAGTCTACGATCCGTTCGGTAACCCGGTGCTTTCAACGCTCATGGCGGCTGTGCCGGTGGTGGTGATGCTGGCGGCCCTCGCTTTTTTTCATATCAAGGCGCACCTGGCGGCGTTGCTCGCCCTGGTCTCGGCCTTGCTGATCTCGATCTTCGCCTTCGGCATGCCGGCGAGCATGGCCGGTTCCGCGGCGCTGTTCGGTGCGGCCAACGGCCTGCTGCCGATTGGCTGGATCGTGTTGAACATCATCTTCCTGCATCGCCTGACCACCGAGAACGGTTCGTTCAAGGTGCTGCAAGACTCCCTGGCGCGCATCACCGATGACCGGCGCCTGCAATTGCTGCTGATCGCCTTCTGCTTCGGAGCGTTTTTCGAGGGCGCGGCCGGTTTCGGTACGCCGGTGGCGGTGACCGGGGCGATTCTGATCGGGCTGGGGTTTTCGCCGCTCGCCGCTTCAGGGCTGGCACTGATTGCCAACACCGCCCCCGTGGCGTTCGGCGCCCTCGGCACACCGATCATCACCCTGGCCAAGGTCACCGGACTGGACGAAATGGAGCTGTCGATGATGGTCGGCCGGCAGTTGCCGTTCTTCTCGGTGCTGGTGCCGTTCTGGTTGATCTGGGCCTTTGCCGGCTGGCGCAAGATGGTGGAAATCTGGCCGGCGATCCTGGTGGCCGGGGTCAGTTTTGCCGTGCCGCAGTTCCTGGTGTCCAACTATCACGGGCCGATGCTGGTGGACGTGATCGCCGCACTGATTTCCATGGCCTGCCTGACCGGTTTCCTCAAGGTGTGGAAACCGGCCACCGTGCATACCTCCGCCGCCCTGTCCGGCCGGGTCGACAACTCGAAGATCGATGCCGAGCACGACGAAAAGCCTGTACCCACTGCAACCTTTGCCAATGAAGCAAAACCGGCAGTGATGCGGGCGTGGATGCCGTGGCTCATCCTCACGGTCTTCGTGTTCATCTGGGGCACCCAGGGCTTCAAGAACACCTTCGACACCCGCCCCGCCATCGACCCGCAAACCAGTGCCGCCAAGCTCGATCCTCAGGGCAAGCCGATGCGCGAGGCGAACCCGCTGTTTGCGCCGGTCGTGACCTTCACCACCCTGCACTTGCAGGTCGAGAAAGTCCCGCCCGTGGTGGCCGCGCCGAAAACCGAAGAAGCGGTGTACAAGTTCACATGGTTCACCGCCACCGGCAGCGGCATTCTGCTGGCGGCGATTGTCGGCGGTTTGCTGATGGGGTACTCGATCCCGCAACTGATTCACCAGTACCTGCGCACTTTGTGGGTGGTGCGTTATTCGCTGATCACCATAGTGGCGATGCTCGCGCTGGGCTTCCTCACGCGCTACTCGGGCCTGGATGCGACCATGGGCCTGGCTTTCGCCGCGACGGGCATTTTCTACCCGATGTTCGGCACCCTGCTCGGCTGGCTCGGCGTGGCGTTGACAGGTTCGGACACCGCGTCCAACGTGCTGTTCGGCGGCCTGCAACGGGTGACATCCGAGCAGTTGGGCATCAGCCCGGTGTTGATGGCTGCAGCCAACAGTTCCGGCGGGGTCATGGGCAAGATGGTCGACGCCCAGTCGATCGTGGTCGCCTCCACCGCCACCCGCTGGTACGGCCATGAAGGGGAAATCCTGCGCTACGTGTTCTTCCACTCGATTGTGCTGGCGATCCTGGTCGGTGGCCTGGTGACGCTGCAGGCCTACGTCGCACCGTTCAGCCATATGGTGGTGGGCGGACATTGATCCCTGTGGGAGCGAGCTTGCTCGCGATGGCGGAGTGTCATTCAACATAGATGTCGACTGGTCTGCCGCTATCGCGAGCAAGCTCGCTCCCACAGTGAGTGGTGGTACGTCGAGCAGACAACGATCCCATGGACAGCTGGGCCTGACGGGCCAATGATTAAGACAGTGGACCGCGAAAACAGACCTCACGCATCAACAAAACGAGTGTCGAGCGCCGATGAACATTCTCTACGATGAACGCGTTGACGGCGCCTTGCCCGATGTCGACAAACAGGCGCTGTTGCACGCCCTGCAAACCCGCATGCCAGCTCTTGAGATCCTGCATCAGCGCGAGGAAACCAAGCCCTACGAATGCGACGGGCTGTCGGCCTACCGCACCACGCCGATGCTGGTGGTGCTGCCCCGATCCATCGACGAAGTCCAGGGGGTGCTGCGGGTCTGCCATGAACTGCGCGTCCCCGTCGTGGCCCGTGGCGCGGGCACCGGGTTGTCCGGCGGCGCGTTGCCCCTGGAGAAAGGTGTGCTGCTGGTGATGGCGCGCTTCAACAACATCCTGCACATCGATCCAGCCGCCCGTACCGCACGGGTTCAGCCCGGCGTACGCAATCTGGCGATTTCCCAGGCAGCGGCACCCTTCGGCCTGTATTACGCGCCGGATCCGTCGTCGCAAATCGCCTGTTCCATCGGCGGCAACGTCGCGGAAAATGCCGGTGGCGTGCACTGCCTGAAGTACGGCCTGACCGTACACAACGTGCTCAAGGTCGACATCCTCACCGTCGATGGCGAGCACCTGAGCCTGGGCTCCAACGCCCTCGACGCCCCCGGTTTCGACCTGCTGGCGCTGTTCACCGGCTCCGAAGGCCTGCTCGGGGTGATCACCGAAGTCACGGTCAAGCTGCTGCCCAAGCCGCAGACCGCCAAAGTGCTGCTGGCGGCGTTCGATTCCGTGGAAAAAGCCGGGCGCGCCGTCGGCGACATCATTGCCGCCGGCATCATCCCCGGTGGCCTGGAAATGATGGACAACCTGGCCATCCGCGCCGCCGAGGACTTCATCCACGCCGGTTATCCGGTGGATGCCCAGGCCATTCTGCTGTGCGAGCTCGATGGTGTTGAAGCCGATGTCTCAGATGACTGCGACCGGGTGCGCCAGGTACTGCAACAGGCCGGCGCCACCGAGTTACGCCAGGCCAAGGACGAAGCCGAGCGCGTGCTGTTCTGGGCCGGGCGCAAGAATGCCTTCCCGGCGGTGGGTCGCCTCTCGCCGGACTACTACTGCATGGACGGCACCATTCCCCGTCGCGAACTGCCCGGCGTACTGCACGCCATCGCCGAGCTTTCGAACGAATACGGCCTGCGGGTGGCCAACGTGTTCCATGCCGGGGACGGCAACATGCACCCGCTGATCCTGTTCGATGCCAATCAACCCGGTGAACTTGATCGAGCCGAAGCCCTGGGGGGCAAAATTCTGGAGTTGTGCGTGAAGGTCGGCGGCAGCATCACCGGTGAACACGGCGTGGGCCGCGAGAAGATCAACCAGATGTGCGCGCAGTTCAACAGCGATGAGCTGACCCTGTTCCATGCCATCAAGGCCGCCTTCGACCCCAGCGGCCTGCTCAACCCCGGCAAGAACATTCCGACCCTGCACCGCTGCGCCGAATTCGGCGCCATGCACATACATGGCGGTCAATTGCCCTTCCCCGAACTGGAGCGCTTCTGATGCACGGCCCTGAAGATTTCGATGACAGCCAGTCACTGCTGGAACAGGTCAATCAGGCGCTGGAAAACGCCACGCCCTTGCGCATCCAGGGTTCCAACAGCAAAGCCTTTCTCGGCCGCACCACGGCCGGGGAGATTCTCGACACCCGCTCGCACCAGGGTATCGTCAGTTACGACCCGACTGAACTGGTGATCACCGCCCGTTGCGGCACCCCGTTGTCGCAACTGACGCAGGTACTGGACGCCGCGCAACAGATGCTGCCCTGCGAGCCACCATCCTTCGGCGACGGCGCCACCGTCGGCGGCATGATCGCCTGCGGGCTGTCCGGGCCACGGCGCCCGTGGTCCGGTTCGGTGCGCGATTTCGTGCTCGGCACGCGGGTCATCACAGGGCAAGGCAAGCTGTTGCGCTTCGGTGGCGAGGTGATGAAAAACGTCGCCGGCTACGACCTGTCGCGCCTGATGGCCGGCAGTTACGGCAGCCTCGGGCTGATTACCGAAGTGTCCCTCAAAGTGCTGCCCAAACCCCGGCAGTGCCTCAGTATCAGCCTGGAAATGGACGCCGAACGGGCCTTGTTGCGCCTGGCGGAATGGGGCCAGCAGCCGTTGCCGATCAGCGCGGCTTGTCACGACGGTTCACGCCTGCACCTGCGGCTTGAGGGGGGTGAAGGTTCGGTATCGGCAGCCCATGAGCGCCTCGGAGGCGAACGGCTGGAGTCTTGCTGGTGGGACGATCTCAACGAACAGCGCTTGAGTTTCTTCGATGAAGACCAACCGCTTTGGCGCCTGTCACTGCCACACAACACGCCGCTTCTGTCGTTGCCGGGGCGCCAGTTGATCGACTGGGGGGGCGCCCAGCGCTGGCTGAAATCCGATGCCGAAGCGGCGTACATCCGCCAGGTCGTCGACGAGGTCGGTGGCCATGCCACCTGCTTCAGCCACGGCCTGACCGACACTCCATTCCAGCCTCTGCCCCCGGCCCTGATGCGCTATCACCGCAACCTGAAACAACAGCTCGATCCACGGGGTATCTTCAACCCCGGACGTCTGTACGCGGAGCTTTGAACCATGCAGACGACCTTGAGTGAACGCGCCAGCCAATTGCCCCGCGCCGCAGAAGCCGAAAGCATCCTGCGCACCTGCGTGCACTGCGGGTTCTGCAATGCCACGTGCCCGACCTATCAATTGCTCGGCGATGAACTGGACGGACCACGGGGTCGCATTTACCTGATCAAGCAGGTGCTGGAAGGCAACGACGTCACGCAAAAGACCCAGCAGCACCTGGACCGCTGCCTGTCGTGCCGCAACTGCGAAACCACCTGTCCGTCGGGCGTCGACTACCACAACCTGCTGGACATCGGGCGGGCGGTGGTCGATGCGGCGGTGCCACGCCCCCTCGGTCAACGCCTGTTGCGCGAGGGTTTGCGGCAGACTGTGCCGCATCCAGAGCTGTTCAAGAGCCTGGTCAATAGCGGTCAGGTGTTCCGCGCGCTGCTGCCCGGCAACCTGCAAAGCAAGTTGCCGCGCAATGTCTACCCGGCCAAGCCGCGACCCATGACTCTGCGCGAGCGTCAGGTGCTGATGCTCGAAGGTTGCGTGCAGCCCAGTCTGTCACCCAACACCAATGCCGCGGCGGCGCGGGTGCTGGACCGCTTGGGGATCAGTGTCATCACGAGCCGCGAAGCCGGTTGCTGCGGCGCCGTGGACTACCACCTGAACGCCCAGGCCGCCGGCCTCGATCGTGCCCGGCGCAACATCGACGCGTGGTGGCCGAGCCTGGAAAAAGGCGCCGAGGCGATTGTGCAGACCGCCAGCGGTTGCGGCGCCTTCATCAAGGATTACGGCCACCTGCTCGCCAGCGACCCGGCCTATGCCGACAAGGCGAAAAAGGTCAGTGCGCTGGCCAGGGATCTGGTGGAAGTGTTGCGCGACGAACCGCTGGAGCAACTCGGCATCCACGCCTCGCAACGCTTGGCCTTCCATTGCCCCTGCACCTTGCAGCACGGGCAGAAACTCGGCGGTGCCGTGGAAGCGCTGCTGACCGGACTCGGTTTCAACCTGACCTCCGTCCCCGACGGGCACCTGTGCTGCGGTTCGGCGGGCACCTATTCGCTGACCCAGCCCGAACTGTCGCGACAACTGCGCGACAACAAGCTCGACGCCCTGGAAAGCGGCCATCCCGAGGTCATTGTCACGGCCAACATCGGCTGCCAGTCGCACCTCGACGGCGCAGGGCGAACCCCGGTGCGGCACTGGATCGAACTGGTCGAAGCCAACTTGCCTTAACCAGCCCCTGGAGATGCCCATGAACCGCAAAGCTGTCCTGAGCCAGGCCGAAGTCGGCCAGATACTCACCGCCGCCCGCGCCGAAGCACAGGCCAATCAATGGGCCGTGACCATAGTGGTGGTCGATGACGGCGGCCACCCGCTGGCCCTCGAACGCCTCGATGGCTGCGCGCCAGGCAGTGCCTACATCGCCACCGAAAAGGCGCGCACCTCAGCCCTCGGGCGGCGCGAATCGAAAAGCTATGAGGACATGGTCAACGCCGGGCGCTACGCTTTCCTCTCGGCACCCTTGCTGACTTCGCTTGAGGGTGGCGTGCCGATTGTTTTCGATGGACAGGTGATTGGCGCTGTCGGGGTGTCGGGCGTCAAGCCTGAACAGGATGCGCAGGTAGCTAAGGCCGGGGCGCAGAGCGTGAAATGAGGTTTTGGCATCACCACTTCCCCCTGTGGGAGCGAGCTTGCTCGCGATAGTGGCAGACCAGTCGACATCTATGTTGAATGACATTCCGCCATCGCGAGCAAGCTCGCTCCCACAGGGTCCGTGTTAAACCAGTCATGAGGAGTTGCAGCAATGACCCGTCTAACTGCCAAAGACTTTTCCCCGCAACTGCTGGAACTGTACGACTACTACGCCCACGGCAAGATCAACCGCCGGGAGTTTCTCGACCGTGCGGCGCTGTTTACCTTCGGCGGTTTGACCGCTGGAGCCCTGCTCGCCGCGCTAAGCCCCAACTATGCGCTGGCCGAGCAGGTCTCCTTCACCGATCCGGAGATTATTGCCGAGTACATCACCTACCCGTCGCCCAAGGGCCACGGCCAGGTTCGCGGTTATCTGGTGCGTCCGGCCAAAGCCACCGGCAAAGTACCAGCAGTGGTGGTCGTGCACGAAAACCGCGGGCTCAACCCGTACATCGAAGATGTGGCCCGGCGGCTGGCCAAGTCCGGCTTCATCGCCCTCGCCCCGGACGGCCTGAGTTCGGTCGGCGGTTATCCGGGCAATGACGACAAGGGCCGCGAGCTTCAGGCCAAGGTCGACCCGGAAAAGCTGATGAACGACTTTTTCGCCGCCGTCGAATGGATGATGAAAAACCCTGCCGCCAGCGGAAAAGTCGGCATCACCGGATTCTGCTACGGCGGTGGCGTGACCAACGCCGCCGCGGTGGCCTATCCGGAACTGGGGGCCGCCGTGTCGTTTTATGGCCGTCAGCCAACGGCCGAGGAAGTGCCCCGGATCAAGGCCCCGGTGATGCTGCACTACGGCGAACTGGACACGCGGATCAACGAAGGCTGGCCCGCCTATGAGCAAGCGTTGAAGGCCGGGGGCAAGACCTATGAGGCCTACATTTATCCGGGCTGCAATCATGGCTTTCACAATGATTCGACGCCGCGCTTCGACGAGGCGGCGGCCAAGCTGGCGTGGGAGCGGACGTTGGGGTGGTTTCGCAAGTATCTGGTTTGACCAGGGAAATACTCGGCCAGCAGGACTGGCCTCATCGCGAGCAAGCTCGCTCCCACAGGGATCGTTGGTGAACACAAAATCTGTGTACAGCAGAGATCCAGTGTGGGAGCGAGCTTGCTCGCGATGGCGGTATGACTGTTGGTGACTACTTCGGCTGAGCCACAGTCCGCAGATACGGCTTCAGGGTCTTGAAGCCATCCGGGTATTTCTTCTTCGCGTCTTCGTCGGACACCGAGGTCGGGATGATTACGTCTTCACCCGGCCGCCAGTTCACTGGGGTGGCGACGGTGTGTTTGGCATTGAGTTGCAGGGAATCAAGCAGACGCAGCACTTCATCGAAATTGCGCCCGGCGCTCATTGGGTAGATCAGCATGGCCTTGACCTTCTTGTCCGGGCCGACGATGAACACCGAACGCACCGTGGCGTTGTCCACTGCCGTGCGCGCGCCGCCGCTGGCATTGGGGTGGATCATGTCGTAGAGCTTGGCCACCACCAGGTTTTCGTCGCCGATCAGCGGGTAGTTCACCGCCGTGCCCTGGGTCTCGGCGATGTCACCGACCCAACGGTTGTGGTCACTGACCGGGTCGACGCTGAGGCCCAGGACCTTGGTGTTGCGCTTGTCGAATTCCGGTTTGAGTTTGGCCAGGTAACCCAGTTCGGTGGTGCACACCGGGGTGAAATCCTTGGGATGGGAAAACAGGATGGCCCAGCCATCGCCGATCCATTGGTGAAAGTTGAGGGTGCCTTCGGTGGTGTCGGCGGTGAAATCCGGTGCTTCGTCGCCAATGCGGATAGCCATGTTCGATCTCCTTGCAGTGATGGACAGGGACGCCGTCAGGGCAGCGAATGCGCTTTCAACGGCATGGACGCGACTCAGTATAGGAGAGGTTCGGCGACTCGCTGCAACGGGTTGAACACGTCGCTAGCCCACCAGCGCAATCAGTTGCTGACGCTGGGCATCGGTGAGCATCGGGCCGAAACCGGCCCGGACATTTTCCGCCATGTAGCGCGGGTTGCCGGTGCCGGGAATCACGCAGGTCACCGCCGAATGTGACAGCAGGTACTTCAGTGCCAGTTGCGGCCAACTCTTGACCCCGACTTGCGCCGCCCAGCCTGGCAGCGGCTTATCCTTGAGTTTGGCCAGCAAGCCGCCACCGCCAAACGGTCGGTTGCAGATCACCGCCACTCCCCGCTCGCGGCACAACGGCAACAGGCGTTTCTCGACGCCGCGATCATCCAGGGCGTAGTTGATCTGCAAGAAATCCACTGGTTCGGCCTTGAGTACCGCTTCCACTTCTTCATAAGCCGACGCCGTGTAATGGGTGATGCCGATGTAGCGGATGCGCCCTGCTTCCTTCCAGTGGCGCAGGGTCGGCAGGTGCGTCTGCCAGTCCAGCAGGTTGTGGATCTGCATCAGGTCGATCCGGTCGGTCTGCAGCAGGGCGAAGGATTGTTCCATCTGCGCGATGCCTTCTTCGCGGCCCCGGGTCCACACCTTGGTGGCCAGAAAGGCCGGCGAGCGCGGCTCATGGATCGACAGCAGTTCGCCGACGGTCTGTTCGGCGCGACCGTACATAGGCGAGCTGTCGATCAGCTTGCCCCCCTTGTCAAACAAGGCATCCAGCACTGCGGGCAAGTCCTTGTAGGCCGGTTGCGAAGGCTCGACATCGAAGCCTCGGTAAGTGCCCAACCCTACGATCGGCAAGGACTCGTTGCTGGAAGGAATGGCGCGGGTCTGCATGGTCTTGCCTCCTGTTCCCGTCGACAGCACGGGTTGTGCCCCCGCCTGACCGAACGTGAAGACCGCCGAAGCACCGGCAGCCAGCGTGAGTATTGCTCGACGGGTGTACCCCACAGGATGGCTCATAAAACGCTTCTCACCAGTCGCCAGGGTCCGGCCTGTTGCGCCGACAATACGGATAACCCGCGCCAAGGGTCGATTGACTACACTCAGAAAGCCTTGTGGCGCCAGCCATTTTCAAACCCCGAGCAGTCAATGCCGCCCACTAACGTTAGTCGAATGTCGCGCACCCTGTTGTTACTCGTCGTCATCGTCGCTGCGTTGTACCTGGCGCTGTGCGTGGCGCTGTTCGTTTTCCAGCGAGCGCTGATTTACTACCCGCAACCGCGCGCCGTCGGTACAGACGCGACGCTGCTCACCCTGTCGACTGCCGACGCACAGGTGCTGGTGTCCATCCGACCGCACAAGGGACCCAACGCGCTGATTTATTTTGGCGGCAATGCCGAAGACGTCTCGCGCAACCTGCCCGGGTTCTCCCAAGCGTTCCCTGACTACGCCCTGTATCTGCTGCATTACCGTGGTTATGGCGGGAGTTCCGGCTCGCCTTCCGAAGAGGCCATTGCCCGCGATGCCATCACGTTGTTCGACCAGGTACATGCCAGCCATCCGCATGTGGCAGTGGTCGGACGCAGCCTGGGTTCCGGGGTGGCCGTGCGCCTGGCCAGCGAGCGTCCGGCGGCGCGACTGGTGCTGATCACGCCCTACAACAGCCTCGAAGGGCTCGCCGCCCGTCAGTTCCGCTGGTTTCCGGTGCGCTGGTTGTTGAAGGACAAGTTTCAGTCCTGGCGGTACGCCGCCCGCATCACCGTGCCGACATTGTTGATCGCGGCCGAGCATGACGAGGTGATTGCGCGCTCAAGCACCGAGCGCCTGTTGAGTCACTTCACCCGTGGTGTGGCGTCATTGCAGGTCATTGCGGGGACGGGCCATAACTCGATCAGTGACAGCCCCGACTACCTCAAACGTCTGCGTGAAGGGTTGTAAAACCTGAGTGCAACGTGCCTTACCCATGACGAAATACGACCGTTAATCCGAGAGTTCATCCACGCCCAATAAAAACATATTTTTATGCCTATATTGATATTGTCGAACATTCCCACTCTCAGAGGGTGCCGTCATGAATATCAAGATCCTGGCTTTGCTCCTGCTGGCTTTCTGTGCGCAACCGGTCTGGAGCCAGACGCCTGCCGCCTCACCTGCCGCTGCCGACAGCCCCGCGCTGACCACGCGCCTGGCCCTTCGCGACCTTTGGGTCGAACACATTTTCTGGATCAGAAACTACGCGCTGGCCAATCAATCCGCCGACCAGAAGCAAGCCAAAGTGGCGGCGGACCAGGTGGTCGACAACGCCACCAAAATCGCCAACAGCATCGCCTCGCTCTACGGCCAACCGGCAGCCGATCAGTTGCTCAAGCTGCTTGCCGGTCATTGGGGCGCGGTGAAACACTACAGCGATGCCACCGTCGCGAAAGACGCAAAAGGCAAGCAGGCTGCCGTCACCGAGTTGACCGGCAATGCCAAGGCGATTGCGGCTTTCCTGGCCACCGCCAACCCCAATCTGCCTGAAGCCACGCTGGTCAACATGTTGTCGGCCCATGGCGGTCACCACGTCGCCCAGATCGATGAATTCTCGGCACACGATTACACCGGCGAAGCCCGCACCTGGGCGATGATGCGCACGCACATCCTGGCCCTGGCCGACGCCTTGACCGGCGCGCTGGTCAAGCAATTCCCGGACAAGTTCTGATATCGCGCGAGGGCACACCATGCTGGAAGGACTGGGCCGAACACAGCAGGACCTGCTCAACGCACTGCTGCACCATGGGGGCGGCATGAGCATTGACGAGTTGGCTGAGCACCTGGCAGTCACGCGCACGGCGATCCGCCAACACCTGGCGGCGCTGGAGCGTGACGCTCTGGTGCTGCGCGGCGACACCCGGCCGACGGGCCGCCGCCCCGAGCAGCTGTATCAGCTCACCGACCACGCGCGGGAGCAGTTCCCTCGCCATTATCAGCTACTGGCCAGCGTATTGATTGATGAAGTCGCTGCCATCATCGGCCCTGAAGCCCTGGCCTCGCTGATGCGCAGCATGGGCCGCAAACTGGCTTCGGACCGTGAACAGCAGGTCGTGGATGAAGCCAGGATCGTGCAGCACATGAATCAGGCGGGCTACGAAGCCGAGGTGTTTTTTCGCTCAGGCGGCACCCCGGAAATCGTCGCGCATAACTGCGTGTTCCATCGCTTGGCCGCTGCCCACCCGGTGGTCTGCGAACTGGACCTGGCCTTGATTGGCGCGTTGGGCGGCGGTGAAGTCGAGCACAGCGAGTGCATGGTGCGCGGCGGGCATGTCTGTCGCTTCAGGCTGCGTCCGAGCGAAACCCCGGACGTCGCGACAGAGCCTGCTTCAGGCAATACCGATCAGCCAGCCTAGCGCTGGCGTGACAACCGTTGCTGCCGGTTTCCGACGACCTGACACCCTTCGTCGGACTCATGGCTTCGCCCGCAAATAGACAGGTGCCCGCCGTGAACCTTGTTTCAAGGCACCAGTCATAGCCCAGCGTTTTTCCCCACTTTCTTCGTTGTCATCTCATCAGAGTTGTCCGTCCATGCGCCAAACCGCCGTTGCCTTGCGCTTATCTTCGCTGTGCCTGTTTTCCCTGCTCCCCGTTTTTGCAAGCCCCGCCCACGCCGATGGGCAACGGCAACTGGTAGACGCCATCAATGACTATCGCGCCCATCCGCAACGCTGCGACCGGCGGCCGACGCAACGCTTATCACCCCTGACGCTCAAGTCGAACCTGGCCCTGCCCGTTGGCTATGGCGGTGGGTTGCGGGACCGGTTAAAGGCTTCCGGCTATCAGGCCACCATGGTGCGGTCCATCCGCGTGGTGGGTGCACGGGATGCCGAAGAAGCCTTCGATATGTTCCAGGACGAGCATTGCGCGGCACTGCTCGACAATCAATACGCCGACATCGGCGTCAGCCGCGCCGGAAGTGAGTGGCAAGTGGTGCTGGCACGGCCGGTGCTCGACGGGAAAACCGGCGATCCACGCAGCGCCGCTCAGGCGTTGCTGGCGCAGGTAAACGCAGCCCGGGCCAAACCGCGACTGTGTGGTCGCCAGCGTTTCGCCGCCGCACGGCCGCTGTCCTGGAGTGCAGCCTTGGGCTCCGCAGCACAAAGCCACAGCAAGGATATGGCCTACGGCAACTATTTCGCCCACCAGGACGCCGACGGTGACATGCCCTCCGACCGCGCCAGGGCCGCTGGCTACCGTGGCCGGCAGATCGGTGAAAACATCGCCGCCGGGCAAGGTTCACCCAGCAAGGCCATGGCCGGCTGGCTCGCCAGCCCAGGGCACTGCGCCAACCTGATGAACCCGATGTTCACCCAGGTTGGTGCCGCTTACGCCGCCAACGCGCGCAGCGACAACGGTGTTTACTGGACGATGCTGTTTGGCGCGCCTTGAGCCGCTGACCGGACCCACCTTGCGGGCATTGAAAAGCCCGCACTGAGCGGGCTTTGTGGGTGAATGTAACAAGTAGGTGGCCGGTGCTGGTCTCCGGCTTACAAGGTTTATCAGGCCTCCCACAAAAGAGTCGTGAAACTGTAATGGAACTCTTCTGCTTCACACGGCATAAGGGCTGGATCCCAGCGCGGGGATCTTTCTAACCGTGTACCCTTCGGAACGCGCCCCACGTCTCCTTGCTATCCTTTTGCGCATCAGTCTGCGTCTTCACCTACAGTTTTGAGGATAGCAAAACAGACACATTTGCCAACCGGGCTTTTAGACCGATTTCGACCAGCAGAAAACATGGCAGGACGGAAAAATACTATCGATCCACGGATGACTTTACATGGATGAGTTTCACCACGGCAGTTGCCTCTGCGGCGCCGTCAAATATCGCTTGTCGACCAAGCTGAAAGCCGTCACCCATTGCCATTGCAGCCAATGCCGAAAGGGCCATGGGGCTGCATTTGCAACCTATGCCAGCGCACCCGCCTCCGCGCTTGGCATCATGACCGGCGCAGATTCGCTGCAGGCCTATGAATCGTCCAGGGGTGTCACACGGCAGTTCTGTTCTCACTGCGGATCTTCACTGTTCTGGTCTGACTCGACAGGAGCGTTTTCCGAGTGGATTTCGATTGCCCTCGGTACGCTGGATACGCCGTTCCGACCAAACAAGCAAAAACATGTTTTTGTCAGCTCGAAAGCGGATTGGTACGACATCAACGATCAGCATCCACGAACGGACTGAGTGACTGGAGCGAGCTTGCTCGCGATGAGGTCAGCACATTCAACATTGATATCGACTGACCCACCGCTATCGCGAGCAAGCTCGCTCCCACAGTGATTTCGGTTGCTCGCAGATTTTGCGTACATCCACTAACCCTGTGGGAGCGAGCTTGCTCGCGATGGCGTCAAATCAGTCAACATCGATGTTGCCTGACACTCTGCAATCGCGAGCAAGCTCGCTCCCACACAGGTTGCACTTGGTAACCCGGCCACACTCATGCAGGCCGGCGCACCACCCTCACCTTGCCGCTATCGCCGCCACCGCAGAACAACCGCTCGCCACCATCGGACTCCAGCCCCGACACGCCCACGCCTTCGGGCATTTTCAGGCTCTGCAGCACTTCGCCCGATTGCGGATCGATCCGGCGCAATTCGCTTTCATCGCCTTCCCACGTACCGTGCCACAGCGCGCCGTCCACCCAGGTCACGCCGGTGACGAAACGGTTGGATTCGATGGTGCGCAGGATCTTGCCGTTCTCGGGGTCGATCTGGTGAATCTTGCGTTCGCGGTACTGGCCCACCCACAACGTCCCTTCGGCCCAGGTCAGCCCCGAATCGGCGCCTGCACCGGGAGCAGGAATCGTCGAGAGGATGCGACCGGTGCGGGGGTCGATCTTGTGGATGCGGTCTTCGGCGATCTGGAACAGGTGCTCCCCGTCAAACGCGGTGCCGGCATGGGCAGCGACATCGATCGAGCTCAGCAACTTGCCGCTTTCCGGGTCCAGGGCGTTGATTTTGCTGTTGCATGCGAACCAGACCTTTTCGCCATCCCAGGTGACGCCGCACACGTGGTCGACATCGGCAAACGGGCCATATTCACGAATGATTTCAGCAGTTGCGTGTTTCATCTGGCATTCCTCGATGGGGTTTGGTGCCGTTCATCCTAACCACCGGGCAGCGGCGCCGGGAGTAACAAGGTCGTCGCGAATCCCGGCACGGGCGGCGTCATCCAGCGCCGCGCGCGACCACGGCCAAACCACTGCACCTTGCCCTGCTCCGCCAGCGCATCGAGCGCCCGTTGCACCGTGCGCTGGCTGGTACCCAGCGCCAGTGCCAGGGCGGAACTGGACCACGACTCGCCATCGGCGAGGCAGGCAAACACCGCGGCAAATTTTTCCTCGACCGGTTGCGCCAGCGTCACCACCTGCGTACACACCGGCGATTGCAGGGCATAACCGCGCGCTGTCGCGATAACGCCGGCCAACGGCTTGAGTGCTTTACGCAGCCTGCCGATTTCCACGCGAAGCCGGGCGCGATGGGATTCATCCGAGAGCTTCAGACGGAATGCCCGGGCGATCAGCACTTCCCGCGCAACGTCGGCAGGCCACGCCTCGGCCAACACACGGGCGAGCACGAACAGGATCGGCCGCGTCGCGAGCGACACCGACATGCCACAACCGCGCACAACGTACCGGCAGGCATCCACCACCAGTGACGTTGAACAGAACAACGCTTCAACATCTTCGAGCAACAGCGGCCGTACTTCACCCTGGGCAATCAGGCGTGCCGCGGGGGCATCGAGCAGATACACAGCGTGTTGGACCTCAGCCATCAGGGCGGCAATCCCGGCTTGACCGGCAGCCTGCCCGGCCCTGTTCAACGCTTCCCGCGCCGCGTGCGATTGCAGGCGCCGAATAGCGATCCCCGCCAGCACCAGTTCATGGGTTGCCCGCAAGGCCGGTGGCAATGGGCCGGGGTCGAGTCCGGCCAATAACTGCTGCGCCTCGTCGAGCTGGCCGATCAACAGCAAACGACGGATTTGCAGATAACGCGCATGGGCAGCATTGACCCGGTCACCGTGGTGTTCAAGGGTGACCCGCGCCGCTTCGAGCGCCTTGACCGGCCACCCGAGCTCCCGCGAAGCCAGGGCGATTTCCGCCTCGGCCACCACACAGCGCGCCCGGGCCAGCACTTCCTTGGGCGCAAAGGCCCGTTGCGCCCGCTTGACCAGCGCCCTGGCCCGCACCAGATCGCCCAGTTGCGCCATGGCGATACCGCGCAGGGCCAAGGCCGGAGCATCGTCGCGCAAGGCCACGCGGTCCAGTGCGCCCAGCGGATTGCCCGCCGCCAGCGCCTGTGCAGCTGCCGTGATCATCGAGTCCATCGTAATCCCGCCACGCTTGTCACTCCCATCATTCGATACCCGGGTTTAGTCTAAATCACGACCTTTCACCAGGAGCGTACAACGATGAACACCCACAAAACCGCGACCCGGGAACAATGGCTGGCGGCACGTCTGCAACTGCTTGAAGCGGAAAAGGCGCTGACCCGACGCAGCGATGATGTGGCCAGGCAACGCCAGGCATTGCCATGGTTTCGCCTCGACAAGACGTACCGCTTCGATACCGACAACGGCAGCGCCACCCTGGCCGAACTCTTTCAAGGGCGCTCGCAACTGCTGGTCTACCACTTCATGTTCGGCCCCGACTACACGGCCGGCTGCCCGTCCTGCTCAGCCATCGCCGATGGCTTCGACCCCGTCGTCGTCCACCTGGCGAACCACGACGTGACCCTGATGGCGATATCCCGCGCACCCTTGACGAAACTGCAGGCCTACAAGCGCCGAATGGGCTGGACCTTCCCCTGGGCCTCGGCCGCCGATAGCGACTTCACCGCTGACTTCAATGTCTACTTCACCGAAGCGCAGCAGCGCGAAGGCTTGGTCGAATACAACTACCAGCGTGGCGGCCATGCCATGGACGCCAGCCAGATCCCGGAACCGGTGAAACAGTTCGCCGCGACCTGTGGCACCGATGCGCCGACCTATACCCGCGACCGGCCGGGGTTGAGTACGTTTGTGCTGGAGGACGGCGAGATTTATCACACCTACTCCACCTACGCGCGGGGCCTGGACGGATTGTGGAGCATGTACCAATGGCTCGACCGCGCGCCCAAGGGCCGCAATGAAACGGGGCCTTGGTGGCGTCGGCATGATGAGTACCGGTGAGCGCCAGCGGTGTCACTGACCGCCGATGAAAACGTCCGCCAGCTTGTCCACCAGTGCCGGCTTTGTCTGCGAGAACCAGCGTCGGGTCGCCCATTCCTGCCATTCCTCGGCACGGTCCAGGGTGTAGCGCGGCACAAAGTCGCCGAGGAAGCGGCCGAGGTTGTGCAGCGTGACTTCATGGCCGGCGTTGGCCATTTGCTCGAGCAAATCCCTCATGGCCACTTCGAATTCCGGTGGCCACTGTTCGCCGCCTAACACCTGCTCGACCGTAGAATGTCGATCAAGGCCAAGCGAATTGCACACTGGCATTGGCATTTCCCCCGGTTCGGCGTTGTGGATGAGTCAACCAAAGATGCTGCACAGCTCAATGCTGCGCAACCACTTCACTTGACGAGCCCCGGAATGACGATCGCTTCCCGAGACCAATGAAAGGTGTTCGCCGAGCTCCGTCTGCCCGTGCGAATGTTGTCGGTACACCACCAGCACCGCATCGCCCACGTCGGTATTGATCAGTTCGTTCCAACTGAACAACGCGACATAGCCGTCACTGGCACGCGCCACCACATAGGCGCGTTTCCAGCCTTTGGGGTCATCACTCTTCAACCCGGCCTTGAGGACAATTTCCCGCAGCAGCACCCCGCGATAGCCCTTTTTCTGTGCTTTTTGCGCATTGCCCTCGCAGGTATTGCTGGTCAGTCGCACCCAGTCATAGCCCGGCATGGCTTGCAGGTCGGCCACGCTCAGGCACAGCGGGATCTGCACTTGCCCGACCACCTCCAGAGTCTGCTCAGCCACATTGATGGCCGGGCGTGAAAACAACACGGGTTTGGCGCTGGGGCGAACAAGGCTTTGCACAGTCGAAAAAATTGAACGCATGGCGATGCTCCTGTCGTGGTTGACCAATCACTGGGGTCCCGGACTGGGCGATGGCAGTCCGGGACCGCTCCGCCGTGCTTAAAGCAGCGGCAGGCTGTAGCTGAGGATCAGGCGATTTTCATCCAGGTCGCTGCTGGCATTGCCACGCAAGCTGGCGTTACGCCAGGAAATGCCCACCCCCTTGAGTGGACCGCTTTGCAGTGCATAGTCGATCCGTAGGTCGCGCTCCCACTCTTTGCGATCACCGGCGGCGGAGTCGATGTTGTCGCCACTGAGATAAGTGACCACTGTCTTGAGCCCCGGCACGCCAAGCGCCACGAAGTCATACCCGTACTCGGCCAGCCAGGTGCGCTCACCGGCGCTGAGGAACTTGCCGATCTGCCGGTCCGTGATCAGGTACGCAGTGGCTCCGTCGCCCTGGTTGACGAACGGGAACGCGCTGTCGCCGGAGACTTGCTGGTAGCCCGCGCTAAATGCATGGCCACTCAGGCTGTAGGTGAACAGGGCACTCCAGGTGTTGTTGTCCACTTCACCGGCGTGTGTGTCGCCCGCTTTCCAGAAACCGCTGCTCTTGTAGCCCTGGGCCCGTCCGGCCGCGTTGCCGTTCTTGCCATCGGCGCTGCTGTTGAAATAGCGCAGGTCAGTCTTCAGCGCGCCGGGGCCGATGGCCATTGTGTGGATCAGGCCGAGGAAGTGCTGTTGGTAGAAATCTTCGAGGCTGCCGTAGTAGTACTGGGCGGTCAGGTCCTTGGTAATCTTGTAGTCGCCGCCGGCGAAGACGAAGGTGTCCGAGTCGGCCAGCGCGGTGCTGGCCGGAGTACCGGCGGGACGCGTCGCACCGCCGATGCGCAGATCGATATCGTCGGTGGAACTGCGGGTCTTGGTACTTTGCAGTTGGCCGGCAGTGAGGGTCAGGCCGTCAATTTCACTTGAAGTGATCTGCCCGCCTTCGAAGGTTTGCGGCAGCAGGCGACCGTCGTTGAAGTTGATCACCGGCAGCTTGGGCTGCAGGGTGCCCAGGCGTGCTTCGGTCTTGGAAATGCGCACTTTGCCGGTCACGCCGCCCTTGGAATATTCATCGACTGCATGGCCGTCACTGTCCGTGGGAAACAGCGCCCCCGGCGTGCGGTCGATACCGGCCTTGCCCACACGACCGCCGCTGTCGAGCTTCAGCCCCATCATGGCGATAGCGTCCAGGCCAAAGCCGACGGTGCCTTGGGTGAATCCGGAGATCACGTTGAGTTGCAGCCCCTGCCCCCACTCCTTGGCCTGGCTGGTGTAGGCGGCATTACCCACCTTGCCCTGGCTTTCCCGGTTGTCCGAATTGAAATAGAAATTGCGCAGGTTCAGCGAGGCCTTGCTGTCATCGATAAAACCGGCGGCGATGGCCTGGTGGGTCAAGCCACCCAGGGTGATGGCCAGGGCCAGGGGTTGCAGCTTCATTGTGTTTACTCCGGTGCGGGTCTCTTGTTTTTTTGGTGTCCAGGGTCCGGGTTTGCCTGAGCTCTGGCGGGCGGCTTTCGCTATATATTTTTGTATACAGCGATAGGCGCAGCGAGAGCCTGGAAACAGTCTGGTCGGGCGGCATCTTTCAAGAACCTGACTCTGAAGTCAAATTAATTTCTACAGGGTATGCAATCGTGCGAGGTGGTGGCCGAGTCACCGAGCGCTACCGAGGTGTCATAAGCAAAAACTACTGCCGGCATGGTTTTCTGCGGTACACACGAGTGTTTTTTTTTCATGTGAGAGTTTGAAAAACAACCGACTTTAGTTTTCCAGGTTACGGTCAAATACTGACTCAATAATCGGGAATGTGGAGCTCGCGCAATTTACAGTCTGGAAAGTTAAAACGGGAAAGCATTTTTGTAGGAATCATCTCTCTTGAAAAAAAGAAAACTTACTTGAAATGTAGGACGAAGCTGACTTAACAAACGATCTACGTACTTTAAAATTCTTTCGTACAGAGCCTGACCTGTGTAGAAGGGCTCACATCAACTTCTGACCCCCTACATCTGCAGGATGGTACTTAGCTTGCTGCGTGGCAGTATAAATAGACCTTTGACTACATGTTGTCTTGCCATCGGTATTTATGGCTTATTAATGCAACATCAGCCTGCTCGCCTTCTACTTGGACTTACAATAAAAGTCTCGGATCGGGAAGAAACGCTCCTCTGTATCCGGAGCCAAGTGTGCCAACATTACAAATCCTATGGGTATTGACGATCGATCGAATAGGAGTATCAGGGCCTCTTGATGTAAAACAGGCTTTGGGCAAGTCAGGTGCCGGTTTTCGGCACTGGCGTCGTAACAGGAAACACGGACCGCGTTCGGTGCCTAGAGCGGAAGAATCAAAAGTAGAGCATGAAGCTATATTTTTAATAATACAAAACCTATAAGTAGGCATTATATTATTACGACAAAAACTCAAATCCGCCTCGGACAATTTGTTTTGGACATAGATGATATCGTGGAAATGACTATTTCTCTCGGAATTGCTTTATTCCTTTCGCTCACGGCAAAGGGGTGCGCATCATTTATAAATGCAAAACTCGGTCGTAACATTATCCAATGCGAGCACATACAGACCGTAATTTTACCAGTTGTAATTTCAACCATAATTTATTTTATTCCAAGATTGATGGTTCTTCTAGGCTTTCATCAACCATGAAAACTCATTTCTAATATACAACAAAAAAACCTGTTGCAATGCAGTGGCAACTAGAGAAATTGTGCGTTTCAGGCACACTCCGATCCCAGTATTTACTGACGTGAATAGTAAAAATTTTTTTAGCAAATGGAGGTTGAATACTACACAAATAGAACGCTGACGATCATTAACGCCTAAAAAGGAATATTTAGTCATGAGAAAGTTATCCAATATTGAAATATCTCAAGTTTCAGGCGCCAGCAATGGTAGCACTTTTGCAACTGGCGTAGGAGGTACTTTGGGTACTGCGGCAGGTGCTGCTATAGGGACTCGACTTGGGCATCCACTCGCGGGTGCGGCAATTGGGGGCGGGTTGGGAAGCATGGCAGGAGAAGGAATTTATAATGCAGGAAGAGATGCCGCTAACGCGTGGAAACCAGGTACCTTTCCAGGTGGCTTTGAGGGATCTTCTTTTTTCCCTCAGACGCCCTCTAGTACTCCCAGTTAAATAACCGGGGTTCTACTGGACGTACCTTAGTTCAGTGCGAGTACGCCCAGTAGATTTAAAATTATAACAGAGCATCGTAGCGTGATTGACCCCATGAATAGTGACACCTTGAAAAAACTTAAGCTAAGAGACCAATTATCAAAAGACCACCTTAAATTACTTTCATTAGTTGAAAAAACCGTATTGGCTTACACACTGATGAGTTTAGTTTTTATTTTTATGAACAAAATAGGACTAACAGAAGCATACCGAAGTAGCAACGCCATAGCCGGAACTATAGGTTATTTAGCTATGACAATCAAACTAATGTATTATGACGAAGCGCTTTCTGAATTAAGAACCCACATCGATATAAGCCAAGAAACATTGAAGAGCGCAATGCTCACCATCGATTATTCAGAAAAAAAAGATGGAGTATACTACCCAAAAAAAAGAATGTTTAGCATTTTTTACTTCTGCAAATCTGAGCTTATCATTCACACAATCAAGGATAAAAACACTATATTGACGGGACCATACACCAAGCTACTGAAGCTTTCAAATATAATAGAGCGGGATGTGTATAGCTGAGTATTAAACTAAGCACATGGTGCACAACTCCCTCTGCGAAAAAATCCTGAGCCGGCTAACAGCAATGATACCGGCTCAAATCTAACGATCAAACTTTTGACAAATTTTAATAGCAACCAAAGTATCTTTGTTACTTACCAGAAGTAAGATCAGGCCCTGAGGAAAAATCTGCGTACAGTATATGAATTGGTACATAGTGCCCGGGGGATAAGCTCAAATTCAACGCCGCCCTTAGAGTCAGCCCTTTCAAGGGCTTCGTTTAGAATCTCCTAAAACTCCAGTCAGGGTGACGAAAACGATGTGGGCAGAAGTTCTAGCGCGGTTTGAAAAAAAGACACCGGCCAGTGTCATGGCCAAGTTGATACTGGAGCAGGCTGTTCCTGCCGAATGGGTTGATCAGGTGTTTGAAGAACACCGTCAACGCCAATACCCGCGTGAGCTTTTGTTTTCGACCATCGTTGAGCTGATGTCCCTTGTTCCATTGGGTTTGCGCCCTTCCTTGCATGCCGCTGCCCGCCAGATGGATGACCTACCGGTTACCTTGGCGGCGCTCTATGACAAGGTCAGTCGCACAGAGCCTGCATTGCTGCGGGCGTTGGTCACAGGAAGCGCTGAGCGCCTGACCCCGACGATAGAGGCGTTGGGTTGTCCCGCCATTTTGCCCGGCTGGCAATTGCGCATTGTCGACGGTAATCACCTGCCTTCTACCGAAAAACGCTTGGGGGCTTTGCGGCGGGAACGAGGTGCGGCCCGGCAAGGGTTTTCAGTCGTGGTCTACGACCCGGACCTGGATCAGATCGTCGACTTGCAGCCTTGCGAGGATGCCTACGCGAGTGAACGCGTCAGCGTGCTGCCGTTGTTGGCCCGCGCCACTAAGGGCCAGCTGTGGATGGCCGACCGGCTGTATTGCACGCTGCCCGTCATGCAAGCCCGCGAAGAAACGCAGGCTTCGTTGACCCCCCTTCATCGGGATGACTCAGACAACCTTTTCGCTCAAGTCTGGGGAGAAAAGTCTATGTTGCTGGCTGCGCCTCACCACCGCATTGCATTGGGTAGTTGGTCGACTTCGCCTAATGGCGGCCTGGAAGGTTGCGACTTCGACCCGTCAAATCCGAATTTTGAGGAGTTTCCGGCAGCAAAACATGTGAGCTTTTTTGCGGTGCATTTGAAACCCGGCGATTTACTCTTTTTACCTGAAGGCTGGTTTCACCAAGTAAGGTCGTTGACTTCGTCCCTCTCGATAAACTTCTGGGTAAATTCGGTGCGTGAGAAAATCGATAGCAATTGAGCATTTCAAGCACTGGACACCATGAACCTTCCCAAGGTCAACGCCGCACCTAATCACGCCGGCGGAATCGTCGCCAGCATACCGATCAGGATGGTCAACAGCAGAAAACCACCGAGAAAAATCGTCATCTTGGCCATGGGGCCTCCCACACTATGAATTGGCGGTACAGGGGCGGCGTGTGCTGCCCGAGCGGCGTACCGAAGACTTATTGTGGGCTGGCGGCTGTATCCGTTACAGAGGCAGATTGCGCTGAAAAATACGGATCAGATCCGTTTTCAGGCTGTGCTTTCGGGGGTTTTCCCGGAAGGAGTTTGCGGGCGATGTCCACGAAAGGCGTGACGATCAACCCCTGCAGCGTCAGGTAACGCTCGTGATCCTGCTCACCGGTGCCGAAGTGAATGGCCTCGGGTGTGGACCGGGTGACGTAGAGCGTTCCGAACATCCAGTCCCACAGTGACAGATTGATGCCGAAGTTCTTGTTGAAGTGTCGTGGCGCATCGCTGTGATGAATCTGGTGTTGCGCCGGGCTGCTCAGCACCCGTTCCAGCACCGGCCCGAAGGAAAACCAGACATGGCTGTGACGCAGGTTGGCCGCCAGACCATTAAAGATGAACACCATGTAGGTCACGCCAAACAAGGTATAGCGGCTGATCTCCCCGCCGCAGGCGTACCAGAAGACCCCGGCAAATGCGCCGACGCAGATGATATCCGTGAGCTTTTCGACCACTTCTTCCAGAAAGTGCACGCGGCTGGCCGTCGCCGGCACCAGCACGGGCGCCGAATGATGGACTTTGTGGAAGGCCCACAGATACCGCGAATGGAAAGCGCGATGACCCCAGTAATGGCTGAAATCCTTGACCAGAAATACGCCCAGCCCATAGAGCAGGGTCAGCGCCAGGTTCTCTTCCACTTGCGTACGCGCGCCCCACAGCTGGGTGAAGAACGCGATGTAGTCCGCTGAACGCAAGACGTACGGATCGACCAGGCCGACGATGGGCAGCACCAGGGCAACCTTGAGGATGGCGAGTACGAAGTAGTAGCGGTAGTCGAGCAGCGCCGAGCGATGCAGGTACACCCGGCAGCCGCCGATGAACTGTCCGAATGAGCGCGCGTCGGTCAAGCCCCGGGATTTGCGGTAGCGGAACAGGCAATAGGCGACGCTGTAAGACATGCAGAGAAAGGCTAGACCGAGTCTGCCGTTGAAGTCGAAAATGCCCAGGAACTGCCGGGTGACCGGCTCGATCACCCACTGGGATAAATGAAGATGGATTGCGGCGAGAACATCCATACCGGGCTGCCCGACGTAAATGGAAGGGCAATTGTAAATGAGAACGAGTCTTTAGTGTGTTGAATGATGCCCGGTTTTTATCCACCCAGCGCAATGATTGCAAGGATCAGCACGCCCCCCGTGGCGGCCATGATCACCCCACCCTGCCATTGTGTGGCGCCAGCGTATCTGGCGAGCAGCCAGCCTGCGATGAACAGCACCACGAGTCCGATCAGGTTGGACAGGCGGATGGCGAGCGCCGTCTGATCGAGCAGTATGAACGGCACCACCAACGGAAATGTCGAGCACACGACCAACAGGAAAACACCGAGGGCGCCCCTGAAGTCGCTCCAGCCGAGGCCGGCCCTGATCGGCAAGGGGGGCTGCTCGAGCAGCCGACGGCGCAACAACTCCAGGCCCTCACTGCCGGCCGCCGTCGCGAACTGCAACGGCAACACTTGCGCAACGAGCGCCTGACCGACCGCGGCGTCCGTGCCATTACGCAAGGCCATGTACAGCTTGATCCTGCGCGTGCGCTCGACCAGTGCGCGCAACAGGTACATGACCGCATCGGCCAGTCCCCAGGCGAGATTGCAGCCGAGCGCGGCAATCATCATCGTGCGTTCGGCGGCCTGGTCTGCCGTGGCCACGCTGATGGTGCCGGTGAATGTCATGGCCATCAGCAGGCCGAAGATCACCTCGGTAATGCGCTCGACAGGGTCAAGTACAGGCGCCCTCTCGAATTGAGCATTGGTTGGCATGAACTCACCTCGTCGGTCAGGTACCGGTTGTTCCGGCTGGATATCCGCATCCCCGTCAAGTGTAGATTGAACGGCTACACTCAGGCGCACACGCTATCTGCTTCAAGAGGACTGGTTCATGCTTGAATACTTCGCCCTGGGCGTACTGATATTTGTAGGACTCTTCTTGTTCTACGGGATCATCCTGCTCCACGACATCCCCTATGAAATTGCCGTCCACCGCAACCACCCTCACCAGGATGCGATCCACGCCACCGGCTGGGTCAGCCTCTTCACCTTGCACGCACTCTGGCCGTTCCTGTGGATCTGGGCGATGGCCTATCGGGAGGACCGGGGCTGGGGTTTCAGTGACGGACACTCACCCAAAAGTCATGTGGTTCACCTCGAACAACAGGTCGCCGAGCTGCAAGGCCGGATCGAGCGCCTGGAGTCAGCGATGGGTACGGCACAGAACCGTGTGCCAACGGACAATCTCGGCGAGGGCATTTGAGCCATGGATCTCTTACTCATTCTGACGTATGCCGCTCTCTGCGTAGCCATCTTCAAGATCTTCCGCATCCCCCTGAACAAATGGACGGTGCCCACGGCGGTGCTGGGCGGGATCGTGATTATCGGCACGCTGATTTTCACGATGAACTACAACCACCCCTACTCCGAGGTGGCGCGGTCCTATTTCGTATCGGTTCCGGTGATACCCGTGGTCAGCGGCCAGGTGATCGATGTTTCGGTGAAGACCAACCAGCCCCTGGAAAAAGGCGATGTGCTGTTTCGCATCGACCCTGCACCTTTCGAATACCGGGTGAAATCCCTCAAGGCACAGCTGATTGCCGCCCAGGCCGATCGCGCCCGGATCACCGAGCTGATCAAGCGTAACTTCAGTACCCAACGGGAACTGGATATGGTGGTCGCTCGCAGTGATGACCTGAAGGCACAACTGGACAACGCGCAGTACGAACTCGACAACACCACCGTCCGTGCGCCGAGCAAAGGCTTCGTCACCCATGTTTCACTGCGTCCGGGCATGATGGCGACCAAGTTGCCGCTGCGCCCTTCGATGGTCTTCATTCCCGCCGAAGGGCATTACTTCTCCGCGTGGATGCGCCAGAACAGCCTGTTGCGCCTGACCGAGGGCGACGAGGCCGAGGTCGCTTTCGACGGCATTCCAGGCAAGGTTTTCGAAGGCAAGGTCAAGACCGTCGTTTCGGTCATCGCCGAAGGCCAGATCCAACCGTCAGGCACACTGATCAGCTTCACCGGTTCACCGCCGGCCGGCCGGGTTCCGGTGATCATTGAGATCACCGATCCCGACTATGCCCAGTACGCCGACCAGATGCCCGGCGGCGCCTACGGCCAGGCGGCGTTGTACAGCCAGCATTTCCACCACATCGCGATGATGCGCAAAATCCTTCTGCGCATGGCAGCATGGATGAATTACATCTTTCCGTTCCACTAACCTGGCAGCATCGGCAACTGGCTCAATCCTTGAATGGGGTCAGTTGCCGGTTCAGCGAACCGGCCTGATCGCGTTATTGCAGCGACTGATCGAGCAGGCTGAGGGTCAGAGGGAGAAGGCCAGACAGTGGATCGCACCATTGTGGTACTGGAAGAATCGACAAGGAGGAGCGAAGCAGCGAGGGTCGGCGCTAAATAATCCAATACAGCAGCAGGCGAGAAGCAATCCAGTGCGACGCCTGGATCACCCCCCATGCCAGCAGGGCACACATCAACAGGTAGCCCGCAAGGAACTTGAACATCGCGTCCCTTTCCATGCAACCCTCCCGGCTTTACAGCCCTACAGGGCGTTCAATGCGAATGCGTAACCCATACTACGCCCGTCTCGCCCTTTAAAGTTTCGATTGCCAGAATGGTTTGCAGTTCCACCGGCTGGGTGATTGCACAGACTTGCCCACCGTTTTTCCAGTCATCCCATTTCCCTGTGTCAAGCGGCCAGAGGCGTGTCAGTGGTTGTCCTCTATGGTATCTGTTGGAGGTAGCTCCACTCATTTCACCTTCAGACGAGGATGAATCATGCGGATGTGGATGGAGGGCAGGCGAAGAACCGGCAAGTACCTGGTTGAAGAGGTAACTACAGAGGCAACGGCGACTTCATTTTTTTTTCTCAAGTCCAGTAACAGTCAGGATGGCGTTGGGATTTTTTCAACACAATAGACCCGAAGCGGACGTTGAGATCTGTTTGTTGTCGCTTTATGTTGTTCGTTTTCATGGAGGATTCGGACTGATGGCACGCTTGGGCTTGATACTGACACCCGGTTTTGCGGACTGGGAATACGCTTTCATTGCAGGAACCGCATCCCCGTTTTACGGGATCGACGTCAGGTTTTTCACCTCTACTACGGGGCAGTTCCGCTCGCAGGGCGGATTGGCTGTAACTGTGGATAGCAGCTTGCAACAATGCCTGGACTGGAAGCCGGACGTTGTTGTCGTCATCGGTGGAATGATCTGGGAGCGTGCAGATGCACCGGATATTCGGGACTTTCTTCATGCTAGTCGTTCAAGTGGAGCGACAATTGCCGGTATCTGTGGGGGGACGCTGGCACTTGCGAGGGCCGGGCTTCTCGACACGGTTCCTCATACTTCGAACAGCGCTGACTTTTTACAACAGAATGCCGCAGGTTATGACGGGGCCACGCTTTATCGAAGCAGTCAAGTAGCGGTGGTTGCCGACCGCATCATAACTGCTCCAGGTCCTGCACCCGTTAGCTTTACCTGCGCAGTGTTCGAAGCTGCCGGGTTATCTTCAGAGATCATTTCGCAGTTCAGGTCAATGTTGGCAGCGGAACACGGGTGACCGCTTCGTCCTACAAAAACAGCCGATCAGGTGATGTGTTCGAGGTCCGCTCCTGGCCGGTTTCTGCCTCTCACGGACGGCCGCTATGGTTGCGATAGCGTTCGGTCAAGGACTGCACGAGGGTGACGTAGGATTGCGTCTCGGCGTAGGGAGGCACCCCGTTGTACTGGACCACGGACGCTTCGCCGGCGTTGTAACCTGCCAACGCCAGCATCTGGTTGCCGTTGAAGCGCTTGAGCAGCCAGGCCAGATAGCGCACGCCGCCACGAATGTTCTGTCGTGCGTCGAACGGATCGTCCACGGCGAAGCGTTCGGCGGTGGCGGGCATCAACTGCATCAGCCCCTGGGCGCCGGCTTCGGAAATGACGTTGGGGCGAAACGCCGATTCGGCATGTATCACTGCGCGGACCAGCGCCCTGTCGACACCATAATGACCCGAAGCGGCTTCGATCTCCCGTCGATAGGAATGGGTGTCCAGTCGCAGTGACGCGACCTTGAAATCCTTCGGCGCCATGCACAGATAGCAGCCCTTGATGTAATAGAGCTCAAGGACATCGACCCGTGCGGAGATCCCGACGGGGCGCCGGCTCACATATTGACGATTACCCTTGTGGATGAAAGTCCACACCCGAATCCGCACCGCGCCTGGGGTGTCGTCCCGCACAACCCGTGGCAGCGCCATTGCCTTGGCGCCGACACCGGCGCCCGCCATGCCATTGAGGCGAGTGCAGCGGGCGCTGGCGATGGCCTGGCTGGTGTAGCTGATCGCTCCGTCCCTGGCTTGGCACTTGAACATGGCGCTGGCGCACAGTGGAGTGACCAGCACGGCCAGCTCGATGCAGCCAAGAAAGCTCTTGCGAGCCCATCGCCATGCTCTGGAACTCATCACATCGCTCCGCGCCGCTGGCGCCGATCAGGCCTGGGGCGCCCGTCCCGGGCGCTGCCTTTGGAGGGCCTATTCTGGGTGACCCACCTTTTGTTCTGATAGTTATACCCCTTGTAACCGGCCTTGGAACTTGCGTTGACGTACGGGCTGCCGACGTTCCCGGGCGAGGCGCAGGTCTGATTGCTCGCACGACGCGTCGTCCCGGCTTGCCAGGGCTGGGGCGTGACAGGCCCAAGCCACTGGATCTGATGTTTCGAGTATCTGCCGTAAATTTTTTACGCTTTCTTTACGACTGCTGTTTGCGCCCTCAAAGATACTGGCCGCGACTTTTTAGATCGTCCATGCGCCTTGAGGCTTCAGTGGCCCAGGCACATCGTTTTGCCCAAGGATGGCATGTATTTCCTCCCCGTAATTCGAGAGAAGCGACCCTTGAGTGAAACAGCAATCGGAGCACATGAAAACTCGCAATCCAAAGCGTCAGGAGTGGGCTTGCTCGTCGCCGCGGTCGGAGTGGTTTACGGGGACATTGGCACCAGCCCCCTCTACACGCTGAAAGAAGTATTTTCTGGCCACTACGGAGTTCAGGCCAACCACGACGGCGTGCTGGGTATTCTGTCGTTGGTCTTCTGGTCACTGATTTGGGTCGTCTCGATCAAATATGTGCTGTTCATCCTGCGTGCCGACAACCAGGGTGAAGGCGGCATCATGGCGTTGACGGCTTTGGCTCGCCGCGCAGCCGCCCCTTATCCGCGCATGAGTAAAATACTCGTTTTGCTTGGCCTGTTTGGTGCGGCACTTTTTTACGGGGACAGCATGATCACCCCGGCTATTTCGGTGCTCTCTGCGGTTGAAGGGCTACAGCTGGCGTTTGACGGAATTGAACACTGGGTCGTGCCTTTGTCAGTGATCGTGCTGGTGGCGCTGTTCTTGATACAGAAACACGGCACGGCTCGCATCGGCATTCTGTTCGGACCAGTGATGGTGCTGTGGTTTGTCGTGCTGGGTGCGCTGGGGGTCTATGGCATTTTACAGCGGCCGGAAGTGCTGCAAGCGCTCAATCCATACTGGGGAGCGCATTTTTTCATTGCTCATCCGGGAATCGGTGTGGCCATCCTCGGGGCAGTGGTGCTCGCGCTGACGGGCGCCGAAGCACTGTATGCAGACATGGGGCACTTCGGTCGCAAACCCATTGCCCGCGCCTGGTTCATTTTGGTATTGCCAGGACTGGTACTCAATTATTTTGGCCAAGGTGCCTTGATCCTGGAAAACCCCGAGGCGGTGCGCAATCCATTTTATTTGCTCGCGCCGGGCTGGGCACTGCTGCCGATGGTCGCACTCTCTACACTGGCAACCATCATCGCTTCTCAAGCCGTGATCTCCGGCGCATTTTCCCTGACACACCAGGCCATCCAGCTTGGGTATGTCCCTCGCATGTTTATCCAGCATACCTCCAGCCAGGAGCAGGGACAGATTTACATCGGTACCGTTAACTGGGCGTTGATGGTCGGTGTTGTGCTGCTGGTACTTGGTTTCGAGTCGTCCAGTGCTTTGGCCGCCGCTTATGGGGTCGCTGTAACGGGCACCATGCTGATCACCACCATCCTGTCCTCGGCCGTCGTCCTGCTGCTATGGAAAACCCCGCGCTGGTTGGCCGTTCCGATGCTGCTCGGTTTTCTGCTGGTAGACAGCCTGTACTTCGCGGCCAATGCTCCGAAGATCTTCCAGGGCGGTGCGTTCCCGGTGATTGCTGGCATTGGTCTGTTCATTTTGATGACCACCTGGAAACGTGGCCGCAAGATCATTGTTGAACGGCTGGACGAAACCGCGCTGCCTCTACCACTGTTTATCGGTAGCATCCGCACGCAGCCTCCTCATCGGGTACAGGGTACGGCGGTATTTCTGACAGCCAGGTCCGATGCCGTTCCGCATGCGTTGCTGCACAACCTGCTGCATAACCAGGTTTTGCATGAGCAAGTGGTATTGCTTACGGTGGTGTCTGAAGACAGCCCTCGTGTGAGTGCTGATAGACGGTTTGAGGTTGAAGCGTATGGCGAAGGGTTCTTCCGGGTCAGTCTGCACTTTGGCTTTATCGAGGAGCCCGATGTCCCCTTGGCGCTGAGTCTCTGTCACTTGGCCGAGCTGGACTTCAGCCCGATGCGCACCACCTATTTCCTGAGCCGGGAAACGGTGATCCCGACCAAGCGCATCGGTATGGCCCGTTGGCGAGAAAGCCTTTTCGCCTTTTTACTCAAGAACGCCAACAGCAACCTTAAGTACTTCAAGTTGCCGTTGAATCGGGTGATAGAACTGGGCACACAGGTGGAGATGTAAGGAACTGGCAAGATCGCACTGGCGGTCTTGTTTGCTCGGCAGCAATCGACCCATTCCCGAAAAGCAACAATCGGCCAAAAGCACTCTCTGACGACGAACCCTGCCCTTGCGCAGTAGTCAAAGCAAGTGACGGCATCGCCACTCGCTATCACCGTCCTCACAAAGAGGGGGCCTGATGAATCTTTTTGCCACATGTAAGGGTGTGTGTGTTCCTCTGGCTCTGTGCATGGCTGTGCTCCTGGCATTTGTGGTTTCCTGCAGTACATTGCCCAGGATAGTGCCCGATATGGCTCGCGCGCCCTCTGCGCCAGTGCAGCTCGACGGGGTACACGGGCCTCTGTCAGCCGAGCGCAGCAAGGCCATTCTCGATCGACTCGAGCCAACCGGCGCAGAGACCGACATCTTCGACGTGCACCTCGCAATCGAGGAGTCCATCGTCGGCAGCCCGCTGACGGAAGGAAACAAGGTCGACTTGCTGCAGGACGGCCCCACCACCTACCAGTCGATGATCAAAGCCGTGGAAGCAGCGCGCGACCACATCAACATGGAGACCTACATCCTCGACGATGATGAAGTCGGCCAGCGCTTCGCCACCGCGCTGATCGCTCGGCAACGGCAAGGCGTACAGGTCAATCTGATCCGTGACAGCGTCGGAACCCTTAAAACATCATCGGCGTTTTTCTCTCAATTGACCGACGCGGGCGTCAAGGTGCTGGAGTACAACCCAGTCAATCCGGTGACTGCCAAAGCGGGCTGGGACGTGAACCAGCGCGACCACCGAAAGCTGCTGATAGTGGACGGCCGTATTGCCTTTCTCGGCGGGATCAACATCAGCAGCGTCTATTCGGGGAGCTCGTTCAGTTCTTACTCAAAGACTCGCCCAAATGGTGATTTGCCCTGGCGCGATACCGACTTGCGCATCGAGGGGCCTGTGGTTGCGGAACTCCAGAAGCTGTTCATCGGAACCTGGGCTACCCAGAAAGGCGAACCACTCGCTGCTCGCCACTACTTTCCGCCACCTGAGCGCAAAGGCACCGAGGTGGTGCGGGCCATCGGAAGCTCGCCAAATGAGCCGTTCAGCCTGATCTATGCCACGCTGATTTCGGCGCTGCGTAGCGCGCAATCCGAGATATGGCTGACTAACGCCTACTTTATTCCCGACCCGCAGTTGCTGGCGGCACTCAAGGAGGCTGCAGCACGTGGCGTCGACGTCAAGCTGGTGCTGCCCAGCAGCACCGATTCGTGGCTGGTGTTCCATGCTGGACGCGCCTACTACAGCGAGCTGTTGAAAGCCAACGTCAAGCTTTACGAACGCAAAGACGCGCTACTCCACGTCAAGACAGCAGTAATCGATGGCGTGTGGTCGACTGTCGGCTCCACCAACCTCGACTGGCGTAGCTTCCTGCATAACGATGAAGTCAACGTTGTTGTGCTGGGCGCCGGGTTTGGAAAAAAAATGCAGGCGGCATTCCTGGCCGATCTCGCCAAGTCGAACGAAATCAAGATGGAAAAGTGGCAGAGCCGCTCGCTCGGTGTGAAAGCCAAGGAGCAGATGGCGCGCCTTTGGGAGTACTGGCTCTGAGTTGAGTGGCGTGTCACCGGGATGTGCTGTTCTGCACCCTGATGGGTATGTCGCTAACCCATGCCCAGGAAGCAGCGTAGACTTTCGCCAGCGACCTTGACCCCCGTGAAACTGAAATCTACGACCCGACCGCTACGTCAGACTGCTGACGCACCTGATTGCGCCCGTTGCGCTTGGCCTGGTACAGCGCGTCGTCTGCGTGGGTCACCAGGCTTTCCGGTGTATCGCCGGGTTGTGCATGGGCCACGCCGAACGAGGCGGTGATGGTGTCCAGCACCGTGTCGGTGCCCCGGGCCTTGACCCGCAGCGACTGGATTTTCAGGCGCAGGCGCTCGGCAAAAGCACCCGCGGCGGCCAGGTCCGGACAATCCTTGAGCACCACGCAAAACTCCTCGCCGCCATAACGTGCCGCGAACGCTTCGCCAGGCAGCGAATCGCGCAACACCCGGGCGACATGCTGAAGTACGCGGTCGCCCAAGGGGTGGCCGTACTGGTCGTTGAATTGTTTGAAGTGGTCGATATCCAGCATGACCAGCGCCACGCCCGTCGCCACGTTGCTCAAGGCCTGTTCAAGCTGGCGGTTGAAGGTGGTGCGGTTGAGCAATTCGGTGAGGCCATCGAGGGTCGCGGCCAGTTGGGCGCGCTCCAGTTTGTCGCGCAGGCTTTTGATTTCATGCTGTGCCGATTGCAACTGGGCGAGGAAGTGTTCCTGCTGCCCCTGCATCAGCCGGGTGCTTTGTTGCAGCTGGGTCAGGATGCTCGGCAAGCGCTCGCTGGCGGGTTCTTCGAGCATCTGCAGGTATTGGCCGAGGCTGGCCTGGAAATCCTGGTTACCCTTCACGCTGCGCGACACATCGCGCTCCATGTCGTCGACCAGATTGATCGCGTCCTGCTGCCCGGAGCGGGCGTCCGCCAGTTCATCGCGGATGATGTACTCGCGAAACAGCTTGGCGGCCGACTCCGGCGGGAAGTAGTCGAAGTCGTTGACCACCCGGTCCAGGTGCCGATTGAGCTCCGGCTCCTGGCCCTTGCTGTAGGTGTACCAGAGCGCGTAGTGCACCGGGTTGGGCGGAATGTTGTGACGAACCATCAGCGGCACTGCCTGCTTGAGCAATGCCGCCGCCTCGCGGGAGTCTTCTGGATACAGCGCTAGAACAGTCGCACGCGTGTCTGATTGGCTCATGGTTTCACTGTGATTGTTATCATTGGCGTTTGGCAAACTTGCTGAGCATAGCCATACGCCCGGCAAACGACCATCCCGAATTACACAATCATTTCAACCCGGTACGCCTGTGCCACAGGCCCGATCAACTGTTGGTCGGCATCAGACTGGCCATGTTCTGGCGCCGACGATAAGCCGTATCACGGTTCGCCAGCCAGTAGTACAGCGGTGTGGTGACCACCAGCCCGACCAACCAGGATAAATCCGCACCATCAATGTGCACGGCCACGGGACCGGTGTAGATCGGCGTGTTCATGAACGGGATCTGCACCACGATGCCGATGGCGTAGGCCAACAGCGCCTGCGGGTTGAAGCGGCCATAGATGCCGCCGTCGACGCGGAAGATCGAGGCGATGTCGTACTCACCCTTGTGGATGGCGTAGAAGTCGATGAGGTTGATCGCGGTCCACGGCACCAGCACCACCAGCAACGCCAGTACCAGGTCGACGAAATGCCCGATGAAATCCGCCGAGGCGCCGATGGCCGCCACGCAGCAACCGGCGAGGATGATCAGCGACAGTACCGCCCGGCTCGAAGCAGTCGGAATCCAGCGGTGGGCGAAGGTTTGCAGCAAGGTGATCACCGACAGCACGGCGCCATACAGATTCAGGGCGTTGTGGCTGATCACGCTGAGCAGGAACAGCACCAGCATCAGCGGGCCGATGGCGCCGGTCGCGAGTTTCACCGCGTCCATGGTGTCCATGCCCACCGGCGTGGCCAGCACGGCGACGGCACCGAACACGAAGGACAGGATTGAACCCAGCGAGGAGCCGAGGTAGGTCGCCCAGAACGTCGAACTGACCTTCACGTCTTTGGGCAGGTAGCGCGAGTAGTCGGACACGTAGGGCGCGAATGCGATCTGCCACAGCGCCGCCAGCGACACCGTGGCCAGCCAGCCGGAGATGTTGAAACTGCCACGTGTCAGGAAGTCATCGGTCTGCACGTGGGTCAGGATGTAACCGAAGCCGAGCACGATGCCGAGGCCCAGCACCCAGGTGCCGATGCGATTGAGCACGTGGATGAAGCGGTAGCCAATGATGCCGATGATCCCCGAGCCAAGGCCGCCAAGGACGATGCCGACCGACACCGGCACGCTCTCGACCACGCCATGCAGCGACTTGCCGGCCAGGACGATGTTGGAAGCGAAGAAACCGATGTACATCACGCCGGCAATCACCACCACCAGCAACGCGCCCAGCGAACCGAACTGAGCGCGACTCTGGATCATCTGCGGAATGCCCATCTGCGGGCCTTGCGCCGAGTGCAGCGCCATCAGCACACCGCCGACCAGGTGGCCGACGATGATCGCGACGATGCCCCAGACCAGGTTCAGGTGAAACAACTGCACGCCAAGCGCGCCGGTAACGATGGGCAACGGCGCGATATTGCCGCCGAACCACAGGGTGAACAGATCTTTGACCTTTCCGTGGCGATCCTCAGGGGGGACGTACCCGATCGTGTGTTTCTCGATGAGCGGGGCGGATGAAGCGGTGGTGGACATGACGAACTCCAAGGCAAGGATGAGTACGTGTTCGTACTTCGGTGTGCGCGGGCATACCTGCGCATTTCTTGTTGGAGGCGATCATGGACAAAGAGCGAGAGGAGGAAAATTAGTTAATTTGTGCCTTTAAACCTTAAAAAAGATTGCGTGGTTTCCCGGAATAACCGGCAGAAAAAACCAATAAAAATAAAATATTGATCAGAACACCATGACAACTGAACGACGAAATCCCTGTGGGAGCGAGCTTGCTCGCGATGGCGGTGTATCAGTCAACGACGATGTTGAAGCTGACGGCCTCATCGCGAGCAAGCTCGCTCCCACAGGGTCCTTCGTCCGAATTGACTACCATCGTCATTCCGTGAAGACGGCAAAGCATGAACCCGAGGTATTGCACTGTGCTTTTTGTGGGAGCGAGCTTGCTCGCGATGGCGGAGAGTCAGCCAACGAAGATGTTGAATCTGACGGCCTCATCGCGAGCAAGCTCGCTCCCACAAGGTCCTTCGTCCGAATTGACTACCATCGTCATTCCGTGAAGACGGCAGAGCATGAACCCGAGGTATTGCACTGTGCTTTTTGTGGGAGCGAGCTTGCTCGCGAAGGCGGCGGCACATCCAACATCGATGTGACTGACATACCGCTTTCGCGAGCAAGCTCGCTCCCACAGGGGTTATGCGGTGCCTGTATCAGCGCGCAGCCCAGGCATTGAAGCGCTGCTCAAGTTCCTCGCCATGGTCAACCCAGAACTCCGCGTCCACAGCCCGCGCGCCGGCCAGGTTGGCCTCGGCGGTCGGCAGTTGGTCCTGCACATCCTTGGGCAGCAATGGCAGGGTCTGGCGATGCACCGGCCCGTAGGGGATGGTTTCCGAGAAGACTTTTTGCGTCTGCGGCTGGCTGGCAAAGGCGATGAAGTTTTCCGCCAGCGCCTTGTTCGGCGTGCCTTTGACCACCGCCCAGTATTCCGGGTCGTACAGGCTCTGCGGCCAGACGATGCTCAGTTTCATGCCTTCCTTCTGCGCCGAAGCGATCCGGCCGTTGTAGGCCGCGCTCATCACCACGTCACCGGCCACCAGCCATTGCGCCGGCTGCGCGCCCGCCTCCCACCACTGGATGTTCGGCTTGATCTGGTCGAGCTTGGCGAAGGCCCGCGTCACGCCTTGCGGGGTTTTCAAGACCTTGTACACGTCGTCCGCCTTGACACCGTCGGCGAGCAACGCGATTTCCAGGGTGTACTTGGCGCTCTTGCGCAGGCCGCGCTTGCCCGGGAAGTCGGCGACGTTCCAGAAGTCGGCCCAGGACTGCGGCGCCTTGGCCTGCTTGCTCTGGTCGTAGGCCATGACCATCGACCAGACATAGGTTGCGACACCGCACTCGGTCAGCGCACCCGGCACGAAGTTCGCCGAATCACCGAAGCGTCCCGCATCGAGCTTCTCGAACAGGCCCTCTTCGCAGCCGCGCAACAGCTCGGGGCTTTCGACTTCCACCACGTCCCAGCTGGTGTGACCGGCGGAAACCATGGCCTTGATCTTCGACAGCTCGCCGTTGTACTCCCCGGCGATGATATTGCCCGCGCCGCTGGCGTTGAAGGGCTGGAAGTAGGCCTTATCCTGGGCCTGTTTGGTAGCACCACCGAAGGAAATCACGGTGAGGTCCTGGGGGGCCGCCCACACACTGGCACTCAACAACGCCAGGGCAAACGGAACACTGCAACGCAAGGATCTGGACATGGATCGCTTCCTCGGGGCTTGTCGGCCCGTTGTTGTTATGGGTGTTCGGATTCACTCAAGTAAGCCGCCAGGCGATCCATCAAGCGGTCACAGGCCACCATCTGATCAACGCTGACAAATTCATCGGGCTTGTGCCCCTGGTCCATGCTGCCGGGACCGCAGACCACCGATGGAATCCCGGCCTGATCGAACAGCCCGCCTTCGGTGCCAAAGGCCACGGTGCTGAACTCGTCACTGCCGCACAGCTGGGCAATCAGCCGGGCCGCTGCACTGTCGGCGGGTGTCGCCAGGCCGGGATAGGCCGAGATTTTTTCAAAGCGGATACCGGTATCGGTGTCCACGGCCTGCATGGCCGGCAGCAACGTCTGCTCGGCGTAGTCCTGCAACTCATCGACGACCACTTGCGGGGCGAAGTCCGGCAAGGCGCGGATCTCGAAATCGAAACGGCAGTCCGCTGGAACGATGTTCAGCGCCGTACCGCCCTGGATCACTCCGACCTGCACGGTCGAGAACGCAGGGTCGAAGCGCTTGTCGTGCAATTGCGGGCGAGCCAGTGTGGCGCCGATGTCACCCAGCCGACCAATCAGGCGTGAGGCCTGCTCGATGGCATTGACCCCATATGGCGCGTAAGCCGAATGACAGGCGGCGCCGCGCACGTGACACCGCATCGCCAGTTTGCTCTTGTGGCCGAGCACCGGCTTGAGTTCGGTCGGCTCGCCGATCAAACACAGCACCGGTGCCGGGATGCGTTGGGGCAGCACCTCCAGCAAGCCGCGCACGCCGAGGCAACCGACCTCTTCGTCATAGGAAAACGCCAAATGCACCGGGCGCTTTAAAGGGCTGGAGAGAAACATCGGCACAGCGGCCAGCACAGAAGCCAGATAGCCTTTCATGTCCGCGCTGCCGCGACCGTAAAGCTTGCCGTGCGCCTCGCTCAGGCAGAACGGTTCGACCGTCCAGGCCTGGCCGTCCACCGGCACCACGTCGGTGTGCCCGGACAACACGATGCCGCCGGCCACACGCGGGCCGACCGTGGCCAACAGATTGGCCTTGGTCCGCTCGGCGTTGTAGATCAGTTCGCAATCCACGCCCAGTTCGTGCAGGTAGTCGCGCACGAACTCGATCAGCTCCAGGTTCGAATCGCGGCTGACCGTGGCGAACCCGATCAATCGCGCGAGCATGGCGCGGCTGCGCAACTCACTCATCGCCGGGCACTCCATACGCGGGGGCCAGGGTCGGATTGAGGGCGCGGGTCAGATAGTCCTGCAATTGCGGCTCGTAGGCCGTCCACAGTTTGCCCAGCTCGCCAATCGGGTTTTCCTCGGCCCAGTCCACCCGCAGGTCGACAATCGGCCAGGTCAGGTCACCGACCACCGACAGCGCTGCCGAGTGCACCGCGCCGGCTTCGCCGCCAGCGTCCTGCCCGGCCTGCAAGGCGTTCATCAGCCGGGTGGCGAGACAGCCTTCGCTGCTTTCGAACGCCGCGACCATCGCCTCGATCACCCCACTGTTGGCCAGCAGGTTGCCGGCCGCCACGCATTGGTCACCGGCCACAGCGTTATTGATGCCCAGGGCATGGTTGCCACTGAACACCGCCGTGCGCCCGTGGGCATCCACCACCGCCACCTGGCGATATTGGCTGTAGCCGTTGCGGGTCAATGAGTGATCCAGCGCCTGGGGCGGCGCCGAGCCGTTGGCCAGTTCATCGAGGATCTGCGGGCCGAGGGCCGGCAGCGTGATGTTCTGGCTCGACACCGCGCCGACACCGGCCCGCAGCCACGGGCAGCGCGCGCCGACGGCAATGCTCGAAGAGCTGATGGCAATGCCCAACTGGCCGGTCTCGGCGCAGCGACCCACGATGGAAAAAGTCATGGCGAATTCCTTATTCAGGGATGACAGCGATCACATCAATTTCCATCAGCCACTGCGGCTGGCCGAGGGCGCTGACCACAAGGCCGGTGGAAATCGGGAACACGCCCTTGAGCCACTTGCCGACCTCCTGGTACACCGGCTCGCGATAGCGCGGGTCGATCAGGTAGGTGGTGGTCTTGACGATGTGGCTCAGGTCGCTGCCCGCCTCTTCCAGCAGTTGCTTGACGTTGCGCATGGCCTGCTCGGCCTGGGCGCGCGGATCACCGAGGCCCACCAGTTGGCCGTTGAAATCGGTGCCGACCTGACCACGCACATACACGGTGTTGCCGGCGCGCACGGCCTGGCACAAATCGTTGTCCAGCGTCTGGTTCGGATAGGTGTCTTTGGTGTTGAACATGCGGATGCGGGTATGAGTAGGCATTAACGAACTCCCATGAGGCTGGCTTTGTGAATAGGTGCACGGGCGGCTTCGGCTTGACGCTGGGTCGCATCCCGGTAGTTGAGATAGGTGTGCTGTTTAACGATGTGGTCGGCGATGTGCTTGGCGTCGTGCCAAACGCCCCAGATAAACGCGGAGCCACGACGGGACTGCCAAGGCAACCCCACGAAATACACCCCCGGCTCGGCCGACACACCGCGCTGGTGCTGCGGCTTGCCGTTTTCCTTGAAGGCATCGACCTTCAGCCAGCTGTAATCGGTTGAGTAACCAGTGGCCCAGATAATCGTGGTGACACCGGCCTTGAGCAGATCCAGCTCCAGGATTGGATTGGTCACGCAATCCGGGTCCGCCAGCATGGCCCGGGCTTCGGGTTCCAGCGGCAACTCCAGGCCATTGCGTTCGATGTAGGCGTCGGCCTTGTCGAGCAGTGCCAGATAGTTTTCATCGCCGCGCTGGATGTTGTCAGCGAGGTTGTTTTCGAAACTCACCACGGCGCCGTTGAACGCTTGGGTCAGGCCAACCAGGGTCATGCCTTGGTGAGCCAGCCGGCGGAAGTCCACGGTGTGGCCGCCACGGGCACCGCTCACGGCGATGGTCACGTGTTCCTTGCCCGGTTGCATGGCTTCGGCATCCCACTCGCCAAGCACCCCCAGCCACCAGCAGAAATCACGGTTGCGATAGGCTCGCGGCGGACGATCGTGGGCGCCCACCGACAGGTAGACCTGCTTGCCGGAACGTTGCAGTTCATCGGCGATCTGCACGCCCGAGGAACCTGCACCCACCACCAGCACCGCGCCTTCGGCCAGTTGCTGCGGGTTGTAGTATTGGGCGGAGTGAATCTGCGCGATGCCGGCGATTTGTGGGGCAATCGGCGGAATGGCCGGACGCTGGAACGGACCGGTGGCGACCACCACATGCCGGGCCTCGATCACGCCATCAGAGGTTTCAACGGTGAAACCGGGACGGTCGGTATTGCGTTCGACTTTCTTCACGTCCACGCCGGTACGGATCGGCGCGTTGAACTTGCGGGCGTAGGCTTCGAAGTACTCAGCCACCTGCTCTTTCCCGGCGAAGGCATCCGGGTCCAGACCGTCGAACTCCAGCCCCGGGAAGCGGTCGTGCCAGGCCGGGCCGTTGGCGACCAGCGAATCCCAGCGACCGGTGCGCCAGGCTTCGGCGATACGATTGCGCTCCACAACGAGGTGAGGCACACCGAGCTTGCTCAGGTGTTCACTCATGGCCACGCCGGCCTGGCCGGCGCCAACAACAAGCGTATCAATTTCGGTTTTATCAACTGTCATGGCTGTGCACTTCTGAAAGGTGGTTTGATTCAGGTCGGTCATGGCTGCCGCCTCGATTCTGATCACTGTTGTTCTTCTGCTTGGGCTATCGGTGTCAGGGTGTTGGCCGCATTCTGTTCGGAGCCGGGAAATAGCGAAATTATGTTTTTTGTGGTTGCTGGCGAGGAAAAAGCGTCGAGCCGACCGGTCGGCTGTGCAAGGTTGCGGGAGGCCTGATCCCGGCCTATGGTCCTAGCGATGCAATGCCGGCGATTGACGCCTGATGGCACAGCGCCGGTCGATGTCCACCCAGTGCGAATAGCGCAAGGAAGTGACGACATGACTGACAACTCCCGCCCTGCCGTGCTCGAACTGATCGGCAATACACCTCTGGTACGCGTCAGCCGATTCGATACCGGCCCGTGTACGCTGTTTCTCAAACTCGAATCCCAGAATCCCGGCGGCTCGATCAAGGACCGCATCGGTCTGGCGATGATCGACACCGCCGAACGCGATGGCCGCCTGCGCCCCGGCGGCACCATCGTCGAAGCCACCGCCGGCAACACCGGCCTCGGCCTGGCCCTGGTCGGCCGCGCCAAGGGTTACCGAGTGGTGCTGGTGGTGCCGGACAAGATGTCCACCGAGAAGGTCTTGCACCTCAAGGCCATGGGCGCCGAGGTGCACATCACCCGCTCCGACGTCGGCAAGGGCCATCCCGAGTATTACCAGGACGTCGCCGCACGGCTGGCGGCGGAAATTCCCGATGCGTTCTTCGCCGACCAGTTCAACAACCCGGCCAACCCGCTGGCCCACGAATGCAGCACCGCGCCGGAGATCTGGGCGCAAACCCAGCATGATGTGGACGCCATCGTCGTCGGTGTCGGTTCGGCCGGCACTCTCACCGGGCTGACCCGTTTCTTCAAACGGGTACAGCCGGACCTGGAAATGGTCCTGGCCGACCCGGTCGGTTCGGTGATGGCCGAATACAGCCGCGGTGGCACCCTCCCCACCCCCGGTTCCTGGGCGGTGGAAGGCATTGGCGAAGACTTCATCCCGTCGATTGCCGACCTGTCCAGCGTGCGCCACGCCTATTCGATCAGCGACGAAGAAAGCTTTGATCACGCCCGCCAACTGCTGCGCGCCGAAGGGATTCTCGGCGGTTCGTCGACCGGCACCTTGCTGGCGGCGGCGTTGCGTTACTGCCGCGAACAGACCCAGCCGAAACGGGTCGTCAGCTTCGTCTGCGACACCGGTACGCGTTACCTGTCGAAGGTCTACAACGACCAGTGGATGAACGATCAGGGCCTGCTGCAACGCAAGCACTACGGCGACCTGCGCGACCTGATCGCGCGGCGCTTCGAGGATGGCCGAGTGATCAGCGTCGGCCCGGATGACACGCTACTGACGGCTTTCCAGCGCATGCGCCTGGCGGATGTCTCGCAGCTGCCGGTGCTGGTGAAGGGGCAGCAACTGGTCGGCGTGATCGACGAGTCCGACATCCTGCTGGGCGTGCATGAAGATGTTGCGCACTTTCGCAGGGCAGTCTCCAGCGCCATGACCGACAAACTGCAAACCCTGTCCCCCAATGCCACGCTGGCTGAACTGGAAGCCGAGCTGGGCCGTGGACTGGTGGCGATCATCCAGGATGCCTCGGGCTTTCACGGCCTGATTACCCGAACCGACATGCTCAACCATTTGCGGAGATCCCTGCCATGAGTCAACAGGATAAAAACGCCCCGCCACAGGGCTTCGCCACCCGGGTGATCCACGCCGGGCAAGCGCCGGACCCTTCGACCGGGGCGTTGATGCCGCCGATCTATGCCAACTCCACCTACCTGCAGCAAAGCCCCGGGGTGCACAAAGGCCTGGACTACGGGCGTTCGCACAACCCGACGCGATGGGCGCTGGAACGCTGCGTGGCCGACCTCGAAGGCGGCACCCGGGGCTTTGCCTTCGCCTCGGGGCTGGCGACCATTTCCACGGTGCTCGAACTGCTCGACGCCGGCTCGCACATCGTTTCGGGCAACGACCTGTACGGCGGCACCTTCCGCCTGTTCGACAAGGTGCGCCAGCGCAGCGCCGGGCACCGCTTCAGCTTCGTCGACCTTACCGACCTGGCGGCGTTCGAAGCGTCCCTGCAAGACGACACACGCATGGTCATGGTCGAGACCCCGAGCAATCCGCTGCTGCGCCTCACCGACCTCTCCGCCATCGCCCGCACCTGCCGCGCCCGCGGCATCATCTGCGTGGCCGACAACACCTTCGCCAGCCCGTGGATCCAGCGCCCGCTGGAGCTGGGCTTCGACATCGTGCTGCACTCGACCACCAAATACCTCAACGGTCACTCCGACGTGATCGGCGGTATCGCCGTGGTCGGGCAGAACGCCGAACTGGCCGAGCGCCTGGGCTTCCTGCAAAACGCCGTCGGCGCCATCGCCGGCCCGTTCGATGCGTTCCTCACCCTGCGCGGCGTGAAGACCCTGGCGCTGCGCATGGAGCGACATTGCAGCAACGCACTGGAGCTGGCGCAGTGGCTGGAGCGCCAGCCACAAGTCTCACGGGTCTACTACCCTGGCCTGCCGTCGCACCCGCAATACGAACTGGCCCAGCGGCAAATGCGCGGTTTCGGCGGGATGATCTCCCTCGACCTCAACAGTGACCTGGCCGGTACCAAACGCTTCCTTGAAAGCGTGCAGATCTTCGCCCTGGCCGAAAGCCTGGGCGGCGTGGAAAGCCTGATCGAACACCCGGCAATCATGACCCACGCCACCATCCCGCCCGATACCCGCGCGGAACTGGGGATTGGCGACGGGTTAGTGCGGTTGTCGGTGGGGGTTGAGGACGTCGAGGACTTGCGTGCCGATCTGGCGCAGGCGTTGGCAAGGATGTAAATCACCTGAATGTTGAGACACTGCAAAACCTGTAGGAGCGAGCTCGCTCGCGATGGACTCAAGAGCGCCGCGTTCAGTCAGTAAACACGCGGTATCGTTAACGACCATCGCGAGCGAGCTCGCTCCTACAGTTTCATTTTTGCCTGAAGCCCTGTTGCAACGCTGGTCAAGCACGCAAGAGCCCCTATAATCGCGCCATTTTCGTCTACCCTCACGAAGCGTCGTGCAGCAATCAGCTTGTGCGGGGCGCATCGACATTTTTCCGCTATTGAACCGGAGAACTTCCATGCTCAAACGTACCCTGGCATTGGCCGTCGGCCTGTCCCTATCCTTTTCCGCCCTGCTGGCACAGGCCGCCGATACCCTCAAGGTCAGCGCCATTCCTGATGAAGCCCCCACCGAATTGCTGCGCAAGTTCAAGCCCCTGGGCGAGTATCTGGAGAAGCAACTGGGCATGAAGGTAGAGTTCGTGCCGGTGTCCGACTACCCGGCGGTGGTCGAGGCTCTGGCCACAGACCGTATCGACATGGCCTGGCTGGGCGGCTTCACCTTCGTGCAGGCGCGGCTGAAAACCGGCAATGCCATTCCATTGGTACAGCGTGAGCAGGACGCCCAGTTCACCAGCAAATTCATCACCGCCGACCCGGCCGTCAAGTCGCTGGCCGACCTCAAGGGCAAGTCCTTTGCCTTCGGTTCGGTCTCATCGACGTCGGGCAGTCTGATGCCGCGCTACTTCATGCTGCAGGACGGCATCAAGCCGGAAACCTATTTCAGTCGCGTCGGTTACTCGGGCGCCCACGACGCCACGGTCGCCTGGGTTCAGGCTGGCAAAGTGGACGCCGGCGTACTCAATGCCAGCGTCTGGGAAAAACTGGTCAAGGCCGGCAAGGTCGACACCGACAAGGTCAAGGTGTTCGCCACCACGCCGGCCTACTTCGATTACAACTGGACCGTGCGCGGCACCCTCGACCGGGCCCTGGCTGGCAAAATCAAGGCGGCCTTCCTCGCGCTCGACCCGGCCAACCCGGAGCAAAAAGCGATTCTGGATCTGCAAGCCGCCAGCCGCTTCATCGAGACCAAGCCTGAGAACTACAAGGGCATCGAGGAAGCCGCGCGCGCTGCCGACCTGCTGAAATGACCTTGCACCTGAACCGGGTCAGCCTCACCCACGGCAACGGCGTGCGTGCGCTGCATGAGGTCGACCTGCACATCGGCGCCGGTGAGCAAGTCGCAATCATCGGCCCGTCCGGTGCCGGCAAGTCGAGCCTGCTCAACGTGCTGGCCACCGCCCTGCGCCCGGACGACGGCGCGGTCGAGGTGCTCGGCGAACACGCCTGGCAGCTCGGCGCGCGTCGGCGTCAGCAGTTGCGGGCGCGCATCGGCCTGGTGCATCAGGCACCACCTCTGCCCCCCCGGCAACGGGTGGTCACGGCGGTGCTGGCCGGAAAGCTGGGGCAATGGGGTTTTGCCAAAAGCCTGTTGAGCCTGTTGCATCCGGTGGATGTTCCAGGCGCGCGGGCGGCACTGCTCAAGCTGGACCTGGGTGACAAGCTGTTCGCCCAGTGCCAGCAATTGTCCGGCGGCCAACTGCAGCGCGTGGGCATTGCCCGGGTGCTGTACCAGGCGCCCGAAGTGCTGTTGGCCGATGAGCCGGTGTCGGCGATGGACCCTGTGCTGGCCGGGCACACCCTGTCAGTTCTCTGCCGCCACGCCCGGGAACACCAGGTGACACTGGTCGCCAGCCTGCATGCGGTGGAACTGGCCCTGGCGCACTTCTCGCGCATCATCGGATTGCGTGAAGGACAGATCCTGTTCGATCTTCCCGCCAGCGACGTAGACCACGATTTGCTCGACAAGCTCTACGCCAACGAGCAACTGCAATCGCCGCCCGTTCCGGTGGCGCCCTTGAGCCTGCAGATTCCACGATGCTGACCCGCGATACACGAGACCCGGCCACCCTGCCCCGCCTGCTGCTCAGTTTGTTGGCGCTTGCCCTGTTGTGGCCCGGTATTCATTTCAGCGAACTGGACCTGGGTGTGCTGCTCCAGGCTGACAGCCAGAGTGAGATGGGCCGGTTTGTCTCGGCCTTCTGGCCACCGGCCCATGGCGAAGAGTTCCTCCAGTTGCTGTGGCAAGCCACGTTGCAAACCCTGGCCATCGCCACCGCCGGCATGGCCCTGGCCTTGCTATTGGCTATCCCCGCCAGCCTGCTGGCCAGCCGGGCGCTCTCGTTGTCGGCGGCTTCGCGCAGCGGTCGCCCGAGTGCCTTGGGCCGGTTGTTGCGCTGGCCGGTGCGCGGGTTGCTGATTTTCCTGCGTAGCGTCCCGGAAATCGTCTGGGCCTTGCTGTTCGTGCGCGCCGTCGGCCTTGGCCCGACGGCCGGGGTGCTGGCCATTGCCATCACCTACAGCGGCATGCTGGGCAAGGTCTACGCGGAGATTTTCGAGTCGGTCGACCAGCGCCCAGCCCACTCACTGATGCAAGCCGGCAGCAGCCGGTTGGCGGCGTTCTGCTACGGCATCCTGCCCAATGTCGCGGCGGAGCTGCTGTCGTACACGGTATATCGCTGGGAATGCGCGATCCGCGCGTCGGTGGTGATGGGCTTCGTCGGCGCCGGCGGGCTGGGCCAGCAGATCGATTTGTCGTTGCGCATGTTCGCCGGTGGTGAAGTGGCGAGCATGTTGCTGACCTTTTTCGTCCTGGTGCTGTTCGCCGATCAGATCAGCCGCCTGTTGCGCTGGAGGTTCGCATGAATCGCCTTTTCAACCTGCTGCTGATCCTGTGCATTGGTGCAGCGGTCGTCGCTTCGTTCAGCTACCTGGGCATCGACCTCGGCGAACTGACGGGCAGCGGTAACCTGAAGCAGATGGGCGCCTACGTGCTGCGTTTTCTCAGCCCGGACCTGAGCGCCGGCCATCTGCAAGCCATCGGCCGTGGCGCCGTGGAAACCATGGCCATGTCTGCCCTCGGCACCCTGCTCGCGGCGGTATTCGGCCTGGTGCTGGCTTTGCCAGCGGCCGGTCGTTTCGGTTGGCCACTGCAGAGTGCGTCGCGCCTCGTGCTTAACGCCCTGCGCGCCATTCCCGAACTGGTGTGGGCCGCGCTGATGGTGCTGGCAGCCGGACTCGGCCCCAACGCCGGGACCCTGGCATTGGCGATGCACACCACCGGGGTGCTGGGTCGATTGTTCGCCGAAGCGCTGGAAAACACCCCGCCGCAACCGGCCGAAGCCATCCGTCTGCAGGGCGGCAACGTCGTCTGGGCCTTCTGTTACGGCACCCTGCCCAACCTGTTTCCGCAGCTGTTGGCGTACATCCTGTACCGCTGGGAAAACAACATCCGCATGGCCAGCGTGCTCGGTTTTGTCGGTGCCGGTGGTTTGGGGCAGATGCTTTATGTCAGCCTCAGCCTGTTCCAGGAGGCCCAGGCTAGTACTGTGATCCTGGCGATGTTGGTGCTGGTGTTTGCGGTTGATGGGTTGAGTAGTTGGAGTCGGCAGCGTTGGGTTAAGGCGTGATGGGGGATTGCATGGATTTGCTCACCTGATTGCATTCGAGCTGAGCAACCATTTGTATGGAGTTGACTACCACGTTTTATGGCTATGACCGACAGAAAACGACCCAAAGCTGACGGTGGCGACAGGCAGAAATCGGTTGATTCTGTTAAAAAAGTCGACCATGGTTTTCGCAGCAAAAAACAACCCGACCTATTCGCCGCGATGGCTTTCCATGTCGGCAATGACCTGTGCAGATACGTCGAACACGAGGCGGTGGTTGTCGAACAGATCGTCCTGATCCGATACGAGATCGACGGCGACATGCCCGCAGTTGAACATCAGCAATAGTTGACCGCCGTCCGGCAGCGGGACGATACGAATAGCTTCGGCTTCACCTGTGGTCGAGATGATGGCTTTGGCGATAAGCAGACGGGTGTGTGAATCAATCGAAAGAGTAGGCATGGTAGCTACTCCGCTTTAGCGAGTATTTCTCAAGCGCCCCCGCAAGTAGGATTAAATCGGCGCACCTTTGAGTGTAGCCCACGCGCACAGACTGCATAGAGGGATCAGGATCGGCGACCGGCAGAGAACGACCCATAGCTGTCGGTCTTTACATTCGTAAAAACAGAGGAGAATCATCAGTGTTTTCCGGGCACTGTCTAGGGTGCTAGTGTTGGACTCCAATGAAGTAGGGGCAGGTGATTTTCATGAGTGATTTTGGATGGGCACTCGTTCTAAGTTTCGTATTGGTCGTTGGCGCGGCAAGGATGTTCACTCGGCGAACGGGTAGGCGTTTGAATGCGGTACAGGCGATATTGCCTGTGCCGGTTTCGTTCTTGTTAGCAGCAGTTTTCGTATTAATAGGGCGGATTTTTGATTAGAGCTGAACAAACAGTGATTTTGGCCTGTTCCTGCCTGTCGCTAGGGGCTGCAACCGACCCATTGCGGACGCTCAAGCAATAGGGCACGGACTTACTTTTTTCACTTTCCCTCCATGTCTGGCTAGTTGTCGCTCCCCCGGCCAGCCACGCGAACCATCTGTTGCCCCATCGGAATCAGCAGAATCAATCCCGGCCCCTTGACCTGCCAGAAGCACCCGAATTGGCGAGTTGGTACACACTACCTCGCGCTCGTAGTCGCGCAGAATCCGGAAGGCCGGGACCACCAACACGTGGAACAGCGCTATCAGCGCGCCAAAACCCAATTCGCCAAACATGATTAATCTTCTAGCGGTGGAGTTTCATCCTGCACAGTGACGTCCAGCAGCACGCCCTTGCGCGCCACCACCCGGACCTGTTGGCCCAGGCGCAGGGGCGAGTTACTCCGCACTTGCCATTTTTCGCCCTGCAGTTGCACCCAGCCACTCATCGGCAGGCCCGGCAGCAGCCCCGTCACCGTGGCCAGGCTGCCGACCAGACCCGCATCGCCGCTGACCAGGGCGCGGCGTCGGGCCTTAAGCGCCATGCCGACCAGCGTCATCAGCAACAGGGCACTAGTCAGTGCCATGCCGATGATCAGCGTCAACGGAATGCCGAAGCCCGGCACATCGGTGTCCATCAAAATCACTGCGCCGACTACAAAGGCAACCACCCCACCGAAGCCGATTACACCGAAACTCGGTAGAAACGCCTCGGCGATCATAAAGGCCAGCCCCAGCAGAATGAGCCCGACCCCGGCGTAATTCACCGGCAACAGTTGCAGGGCATACAGCCCCAGCAACAGACAGATGCCACCGAGTACCCCACCGACGCCCGACCCCGGGTTCATGAATTCGAACATCAGGCCATAGACCCCGATCATGATCAGCAGCAAGGCCACACTGGGGTTGGTGATCACCGCCAGCAGTTGCGTGCGCCAATCAGGCGCATGCTCGATGAGAGTAGCCCCGGCGGTGCTCAGTTTCAGCGTTTGACCGGCGACATTCAGGCTCTTGCCGTCCAGTTGCTTGAGCAGGTCCGCCACGTCATTGGCCACATAATCGACCACCTTGAGTCTGAGTGCTTCGTCGGCAGACAGGCTGGCCGCTTCGCGTACCGCTTGTTCGGCCCAGTCGGCATTGCGTCCGCGCAATTGCGCAAGGCCACGGATGTAAGCCGCCGCATCGTTGATCTGTTTGCGAGTCAGGGTGTCCAGCGGCTCGGGCGGGGAGTTCTTGTCGGTGGTAGGTGGGCGCGGCGGTTCGGGCGCGGTTCCGGGCAGGCCGCCGATCTGCACCGGCGAAGCGGCGCCCAGGTTGGTGCCCGGGGTCATGGCGGCAATGTGGCTGGCATACAGGATATAGGTGCCGGCGCTGGCCGCGCGTGCGCCACTGGGGGCGACGAAACTGGCCACTGGCAGGGGGCTGGCCAGAATCGCCTTGATGATCAAGCGCATCGAAGTGTCCAGCCCACCGGGAGTGTCGAGGTTGATGACCACCAACTGTGCGCCCTCGGTCACCGCACGCGTCAGGCCGCGCACCACGTAGTCGGCATTGGCTGGACCAATGGCATCGTTGACGGTCAGGACCACGACACTGCCCGCGGCCGTCGCCGAACCCGTCGGTAATCCGACCAGTATCATCAGCAAGAGCAGGCGGCACCACCAGTGACTGTTCACGGCCCCTCCCAGTTGCCGGTTCGGCAGCCTGCAACTTTCACTTAAAGCGTAGTTGAGTCAGCCAGGGTTTCACCGGGATGAGTGGAGACGGAGGCATCAGTCGCCTTTGTAGAGGAGATTGCGAGGCAGAACGGCACCGATTATGAGGGTGGCCGCCAAATCGTAATGGGCTCACTGGGATGCATCCCGATCGGACGACCCGCTAAACCAAGGGAAGTAGCCGATCTCATCACATTCCTCGTCTCGCCGCTTGCAAGCTCCATTACTGGTACTGAATACGTCATCGATGGCGGATACTCCGTCTGGTGCAAGGATAGCAATACGGGGTCAGGTCTTGCCTTTTGCATAATAGCGATGGCAAAAGACAAGACCTGACCCTGAGGTTTCACAGACTTTCTGCACTGATCCGCCGTGCCTAGGAATGCGGCGACCCCGGCCACTCTACTCGGCCTGGCCCGCTTGCAACTTGCGACCCCGCAGCGGCATCGCCCGTCATTCTGCGGCAAAGCAGTACAGCAGCCCCGCCCCGCCCGAGCCGGCCAGGGCTTCGCTGCTGCAGCCACGCGAGGGGTGCGAGGAGTTCCACGAGCGTGCCGCCGCATCGTCACGCAGTCCTATTCGGTCATGATGACCGACCTGGGCCGTCCCTTCGCCGCTGCTGGTCCAGTTGCTGCAGGTATGGTCATCGCTACCGGCGAACGCAGTTCCGTCCGCCTGCGAGCCGGTGAGGATGTCGTGCATGTTCGGCGTGTCGCCGCGCCCCTTAACCAGCGCCCCGTGTTCGTCCAGGGCCATTTCCTTGGTCAGTTGGTTGTCGCCGTGCAGTTGCGCGACGTCGCGGGCGATGACGACCCCCTTGGCGTTTTGCCAAGGGCCCTGGCCGATGCGATCACGGGCATTGACCGCCCCCGCACTGCCGACGGCACTGGTGCTGAGGTAAGCACGCCAGGTGTGCTGGCCCGCCCCGACGGCGGAGGCCAGCGTCTGGCAGTGCCTATCGGCGCCGCTCAGACCACCTAGATCGGCGCCCTTGCCCATGCCGAGGCTAGTGACAAAGAAGGTCATGTCCGTTTGCTGGGCCTGACTGGCGAAACTGCAGGCTATTGCCAACAGGGCAGTCGGTAAGGTGAGAGTGAAAGTCGTGATGTGCATGTGCAGTCCTCCTGCGGGAACACGGTCTCCAAGATGGAATATGACCGAGAAATTGAGCCTAGACGACGCCGGTTACCGACACACAGCCGCGGTTCAACCTTCCGTCCTCATGTATTGCTTGAGTGCGCGGCTCGCAGTTTGGCGAGCCGGCGTTGGATGCAGGATGCGGTAAGGCTCAATCCACTTGGGGCGCTCTAGGGGCTTCGACACTTTTTCGACACGGCCCCGGGGAGCCAGAAAGCAAAAACCCCCGATCTCTTTCGAAATCAGGGGTTTTCGTATTTCTCAAAGCAATGCGGGGTCAGGTCTTGCCTTTTGCATAATAGCGATCGCAAAAGACAAGACCTGACCCTGAGGTTTCAAGGTAGCTGTACGGCTTGGAGTAGAGGGTGTGGTCGAGGTCGCGGCACCACTCGGCTTAGACGATCTCTTTAACCTTGTCGTCCGACCTACGGTGAAGTTCCGAGCAGATAAACGGCAGGTCTATCTGAACCGCCTGCGCTCAAAAAACTGGCTCGCAACCTGGCCGGATCTGAAGGTTCTCCCGATAGGCCGAAACGTTTCAGCTTCGAAGTTTCATGCCCGTTTCGGATCGTTAGCCGCCATTCCCGAACGTCCGCTTCTGGCCGACTTCTGCCTTCCTCGACCGGCTGAAATCGACCCGACATTCGGAGTAAAAAATAAAATCAGTCCCCTTTCCCCTTCTGGTTTCGCGACTCCGCATGCTCACGCCATCCCCCGGCGTGAGCATGCGCCGATCACTCAGGTAAAGGCGAAGTCCGCCTCGGTGATCGCGGCCTGTGGGACGCCGGTCAAGGTGATGCTTCCCACATCCGGCTGGCCAGCGACGGTAATGAATGCCTCACCGAACTGTTCTCCAATATCGAGACTCGCGAAGGTGAAACCGCTATTGCTCAGGTCGATCAGATCAGTGCCGTCCTCGAAGTCGAAGATGGTGTCCGTTCCCCACACCGCACCGAACTGGAACTTGTCCGCACCGAGGCTCGGCTCGAAGAAAACGTCACCGACCATGAAGTCGTCGACGCTGCTGCCCACCAATACGTCGGCGCCTACGCCGCCTTCCATGACGGCGCCGCTGGCGCCCGCGGTCAGGGTGTCGTTGCCGGCGTCACCGTCGAGGTTGGACTGGAAGCCGAAGGGGTCGTCGCCCCCGAACAGCTGGTCGTCGCCATCGCCGCCACTGGCATTGGCGAATTCCTGGACGATCAGGGTGTCGTTGCCGGAACCGCCGAGCAGCTCGTCGAAGCCCAGGCCGCTATCGATGACGTCGTCACCGCTGCCGCCGTCGAGGAAGTCGGCTCCTTCCAGGCCGAAGATCTGGTCATTACCGCCCAGGCCGAAGATGCGATCGTCGCCATCGGTGCCGGTGAGCACATCATTCCCCTCGGTGCCGGCGGTGATGAGGCTCGTGTTACGACCGAAGTCGCCCGCCGTCAGGTTGTGCGTGCCCTGCAGGCGCAGGGTGAAGTCGAGGCTGTCGAGCACACCGTCGTCGTTTTCGTCGGCGATCAGCCAGGTGTTGCCCTGGCGCAGGCTGTAGAACAGGTCGGTCACGCCGTTGCCACCACCCACCAGCACCGCGCCCAGTTGCGGATTGACGTTGAACTGGCCGCGGAAGAAGAACTCATTGTTGAGTTCCAGGGTGTCGCCGCCCACTACGCCTGCGCCCTGGAAGTCGACCAGGGTATCGAAGGTGGCGAAGGGCGAGCTGGGGTTGAAGCCGGTGAAGAACTCGAACTCGTCGTCGCCGGCGCCACCGGTGAGACTGTCCTGGCCACCTTCACCCATGATCAGGTCGTTGCCGGCACCGCCATTGAGCATGTCGTTGCCGGGGCCGGCGAACAGTTCGTCGTTGCCGTCTTCGCCGAAGATCTGGTCATTGCCGTCGCCGCCGAAGAAGTCGTCGTTGCCCACGCCGCCATTGAGGACGTCGTTGCCGTCGTCGCCGTCGAGGGTGTCGTTGCCTTCGCCGCCATTGACGACGTCGTTGCCTGCGCCGCCGGACAGAGTGGTGTCGTTGCCGGCGCCACCGTTGATGATGTCGTTGCCCTCATTGCCGGTCAGAAGGTCGCGGTCGGCGCCACCATTGATAATGTCATTGCCGGTACCACCGGAGATCCGGTCGATGCCCGCGTCACCGTTCAGGGTATCGTTACCGTCGCCGCCATTGATGATGTCGTTGCCGCCATTGCCATTGATCACATCGCCGCCGCCCAAGCCGAAGATGGTGTCGGGATCGTTGGTGCCATTGATCACGTCGCCGCCTTCAGTACCGCGCAGGACGAAGGCGGTGGTGCCGAAGTCGCTCCTGGTCAGGTTGTGGATGCCGTCCAGCTGCACAGCGAAGTCAGTGGCGTCGAAGATGCCGTTGTCGTTGGAGTCGGCGAACAGCAGGGTGCTGGCGGCACCGAGGGCGAAGAAGACTTCGGTGAAGCCGTTATTGCCGAAACCGAGGCTGGTTCCCACCGTGGGTACGTCGTTGCGAGCGCCCTGGAAGACCAGGCGGTTGGGGAAGCTGGAGAGCCGCAGGATGTCGCCGCCGACCTGACCTGCACCTTCGAAGTCGGTGACGCGGTCCTGGCTCAGGGAGCTGGACTCGTTACCGGTTTCCACGGTCCAGAAGTAGCTGTCGATGCCGGCACCGCCGGTGAGGATATCGGCGCCTGATCCGCCGTCGAGAGTATCGTTGTCGTTGCCTCCGAGAAGTGTGTCGTTGCCGAGGTCGCCGAAGAGGTCATCGTTGCCGTCACCGCCGTCGACATTGTCGTTGCCGCCAAGGGCAAACACGCTGTCGTTGCCGGCCAGGCCGGTTATTTGGTCGTCTTCCTCGGTGCCGAGCAGAAAGTCATCACCCAGGGTGCCAGGGATAATAGCCATGGTTCTACCCTCCGTTGATGGAGATGGTAAGCGTGAACTGCGTTACAGCGGGTTGAGGCTAATTAGACAACTCCAAGGGAACGCAAGTGCGCCACTTTGACCTGACCGTTTATCGCGAATGCAGCCGCGTGTTGATGAGCCCTGTAGCATTCGCCAACCCTCCACCGCTGCAACATGGCTAGCTCCAGAGTTCCAGGGCAGGAGGGGTTGAAAAGCGGTTATTGCCCGGTGAAGTAATGAAATATTGAGAAACACATAAGTCTTCCTTGAGTGAACTTTCACAACGTTCTCCCATACAGTACTGCCCACGCAAAAAAACCCTTCCTGCGATTCAACACAGGAAGGGTTTTTTGTTTGCGGCCGATCAGTCTTTAGCCTGGCTCAACTTGGTGAACAGTTCGGTCGGTACTTTCTTGCCGTTGGAAGTGAACTGGTTGGTGCGGAACTTGTACACCTCACCTTCGGACAGGAAACCATCACCGTTGGTGTCCATCGCCTTGAATTCCTCAGTGCCCTTGGGCGCCACCGCCAGCAGTTCCTTGAGCGACACGCGGCCGTCATCATCGGTGTCGGTGCGCGCGAAAGAAGCATCGCCGCACTTGCCTTCACCGCACTTGCCCTCGGCCTGGGTCTTTTGCGCGCCGGCTTCGCTGGCACCGCACTTGCCTTCGCCACACTTGCCTTCGCTGGTCTTTTCCGCAGAGGCCAGTTGATAGCCCTGAGGCAAGGCTTCAGCGGAAAACGCAGTGGAAGCGAAGTTGATACCGCCGACCAGTGCAACAGCGAGCAGGCCAATACGGGTTTTGTTCGACTGGATACGAGACATGTTGATACTCCGGATCATTTGCGCGGCTGGACCACTATTGGTCGTGCCACAAGGGTTGATAAACCTGGTTGCGAGCTGCGTTGTGCCTCTCGCTTTGGCAGATCCATTTGGCCCCAGTGGTGTATCCGGGCTGTATCCGTGGGGAGCTGGTTTTGTATGGCCGTACGAAGATGTGGCGCCCTGATACACGGCGATACAACAAAAGCCTCAAGCTTCTAGAGTTCATTGACGACCTAGACCTTACAACTCAAGGAGCGTTAAGCATGAACGGCAAACGTATAGCAGCGGGATTGAGTCTTTTGTTCGCGCTCAGTGGTGCGTGCCTGGCGGCGCCGGGCACCATCAGGTTTCAAGGCAGCATTGTGGAGCCGGGCTGTCAGTCACGCGTGGGTACGCACGGCACATTCGAACTTTACCAATGCCCGGCCCAGAGTCGCAGGATGGGGATTGAGGCAGACGCCATCGCGCCAACCGCCAGTGTGAGCGCCGTTGGTCAATCCAGCGTCAACGTCAAACTGCTCGCTGACAGTAGTCGGGAAGGTCGCTATTTCGATCAGCAGTATGCGTTGGTGGATGATGCAGGCTCCCCTGTCCGCTCGGGGAGCTACCTGATTACCCTCAGCATTCCCTGACAACTGAGCCGGGCTGATGTTGGCTGAGGCTTACACCGAACCTGTGGCGAGGGGGCTTGTCGGAACGCCGCACCGCCCCGTTGGGCTGCGAAGCGGCCCCCGCTTTTCTTCAGTCAGATAGTGCAGGCAGGTTTTGCGACGGCTTCGCCGCCGAACGGGGCGGTGCGGCGTTCCGACAAGCCCCCTCGCCACAAATGTCATGACACTACTATTGCGAAGGTGAGGCTTAGTTCGGGTCCAGCAACCCGCCGCTCCAGTTGCGCGACACCCGGCTGCCGGTAAATTTCGCCACACCCATGCCCTGGGATATCAGGCGGTCGCGATAGCGCGTCACCAGGCGCCCCGCTTGCTCGGCGTGCAGTACCACTTCGGAAGATGGGTCGCCCGGGGTCCTGAGGATCCGTGCAAAGCGCTGCCCTTCTTCGACGAAATCCCCCAGCTCTTTTTCGAAGATCAGCACCCCGGGTTGCGGGGCGAGGATGGTTTCCATGTGGCCCATTTCCACGGCTTCGACGGGCCATTCTGCAGGCGCCACTGACTCATCGATGACACCGCAACCGCACAGCCAGTTGTACAGCCCTGCGGCATCCTGTTCGGCAAAACGGTCGCTGACATCGCCCTGCCCGCGCAGCTCCAGGGTCGCAGCCATGCGCCCCGCTGTGACTCCGTCGCGTATCCATGGGGCAATGATGGTTTCCTCGAAGGAGCCATCGCCGCCGTCATCCCAGATGATCGCCACGTCCATCTTCATCGCCGCCGCCAGTTCGCGGCCACGGGGCCAGAAACTGCGGTGCACGTACAGGTACGGTAGCGCCTCGTCATCGGTGTGCAGGTCAAGCATCACATCGGCCGGGGCGGCCAGTTGCACCAGTTTCTTTTGCCATTGCTGAACGCAGGTCGAAGGTCGCTCCATGGCCGTCGACTGGTCGAACGAGCGATTGAAGTTATGCCCGGTGGCGTCGTGATAACGACCAAGGATCCGCCCCTGGCGAAACTGCCCGATGCCCAGCGGATTGGCCTGCGGCACCACGGTGATGTTGCCTTTGAGCCGGCCCTGGGTTTCGGCGGTGTGCAGTCGTTGCATCAGCAAGTGAAGGACCAGCATCCCGGCGATTTCATCGGCGTGTACGCCGGCTTGCAGATGCACGTTTGGCCCGCTGCCGTCGCCTGCATAACGCCAGGCACCGACCCGCACGGCATCGCCATTGTTGTTGCGAACACTGAACGAAATATCCTGCGGCATTGGCTTTCCTCCCGTCATGAATGCTGAAAAACGTGGTATCGCTGCTGTAGCTGGTGATTGAACAGACGTTCAACTAAGCTCGGAATCGTGGAACCTCACCCAAGGACAACCCTGTGACAACCGATGCCCCGAAAAACCGCCGCGCCGAACCCGATGACCGTCGCGAAATGCTGGTGGCCGCCACTCTGCGTTGCCTGGGCCGCGACGGTCACGCCGGGATTTCCGTACGGCGCATTGCCACCGAAGCCGGCGTGTCCGTGGGGTTGCTCAACCACCATTTCGGCAGCATCGAGGCACTGATCGCCGACACCTATCAGCGGCTCGCGAACGAACTGACCACCGCCCTGCTCCAGGAAATCGAACAGGCCCAGACACCCGCGCAAAAGATCGATGCCTTCCTGGAAGGCTCGTTCTCGCCCAGGGTCATGGACCCGCAACTGCTCGGCGTGTGGGTGGTGTTCTGGAGCCTGATCCGTCACTCCGAACACGTCAGCCAGTCCCACGAAAAAAGTTACCGCGCCTACCTCGACCTGATCCGCCAGTTGCTCGACGGGCTGGCCGCCAGCGAAGGCTTCGTGATTCACGACACCCGCCTGGCCGCCATCGGCTTATCGGCGATGCTCGACGGGCTCTGGCTCGAGTGGTGCCTGAACCCCGAGACCTTCAGCGCCGCCAACGGACTCCACATCTGCCGTTGCTGGATAAAGGGGCTGCGTCACGGAGCATTCAGCACCGACGACATCCTGTGAAGAATGCCGGCCGAAGATCATCGCCAGGGTGCCACTGACGGCGATCAGCCCGGCGCCGATCATCAGCGACATGTCCATCAGCGTGCCCCAGACCAGGCTCGACAGCGCAAACGCCCAGATCAGCCCGGTGTATTCGAACGGTGCAAGCAAGGTGGCGGTGGCGCGGCGGAAACTGGCGAACAACAGGAACTGGCCGATGCCACCCACCAGGCCGGCGCCGAGCATGCCCAGCCAGGCGGGCGTCGGTGATGGCGTGTGGGTCCACGGCAGGGCAACCGCCATGCAAATCACGAACACCACGTTGGTGATCAGCATCTGCTCCAGCACTGAGGTCTGCTCATCCACCTGACGCAACTGGATGTAGGTGAACGCCCAGCACATCGCCGCCAGCAGGGTCAGGACGATCGGCAACGGATCGGTCATGTTGTCGGGGCGACAGGCAATGACCACCCCGACAAAACCGATGATCAGGCTGAACCACTGCCAACCGCTGGCGCGCTCCTTGAGGATCACCGCCGCCAGCACCGTGACCATGATCGGCGCGGAAAAATACAGGGTGGTCATCTCGGCCAGGGTCAGGTCCCTGGCCGCCGTGTAGTACAGCACCCAGGCGACGATCGACAGCAAACCGCGCACCACCAGCAAGCGCCGGCTCGGTGAACGCCAGGCCCGCTGGACCAGGCGCAGGCGCCCCGCCAGCAACACCGCGGCGACCACCACCAGGCTGCGCCAGAACAGGATGGTCACCACCGAATAATCGGCCACCAGCCATTTGATGACCGCGTCCTGCAAGGTCAGGAACGCGTAGCCCAGGGTGCACAGGCCAATGCCCTGCAGCGAGCGGTCAACCGTTGGCGAACTCATCAGGTTGACCTGCGCACGGGCGTCCCGCGCCGTTCGGCAAAGGCAAACAGCGCTTCGATCAGGAACGTCAGGCAGACGTAGACGGCGGCCACCAGCAACAAGGGTTCGTACACTTGCAGGGTCTGCGCGCGGACCACGTTGGCGGCGCCGAGCAGGTCGATCACGGCGATGGTCGAGGCCAGTGCCGTGGACTTGAGCAGCATCACGGTTTCCCCGGCCAGGGTCGGTAACAGCAGGCGCAGGGCTCGGGGCAAGCGCACTCGCAACAACGACTGGCGCGCGGTCATGCCAAAGGCCGACGCGGCTTCCATTTCACCCTTGGGCACCGCCAGCAGGCCACCGCGAATCACTTCGCCGACATAGGCCCCCATCGACACCACCAGGGCGAACACGATGTACCAGTAGCCATCACGCAGGTACGGCCAGAGAAAGCTGCCACGAATCAGCGGGAACTGGGCAAACAGGCTGCCCAGCCCGTAGTAGTAGATGTAGATCTGGATCAGCAACGGCGTGCCGCGCGTCACGCTGGTGTAGAACAGGCTGACCTTGGCGATCACCTTGTTTTTCGAGATCCGTGCCAGCGCCACCAGCACCGCCAGCAGGTAACCGAACACACTCGATACCAACAGAATGACGAGGGTGGTTTGCAGCCCCCGGCCCAACAGTGCCGCGTATTCAACTATCCACGCTGGAATCATCTCAATCACTCAGCCAAAGGCATCCAGCGACGAATACGTCGCTCAAGCCGACCCGACAGATAGTTCGACGCCAGCGTCACCGCGTAATACAACGCGGCAGCCGTGAGGTAGAACAACAGATAGTGGCGCGTCGACCCCGCGCCTTGCTTGGCGGTGTACAGCAGCTCGTTGGTGCCGACCACGCTGATCAGCGCACTGTCCTTGATCAGGTTGATCCACAGGTTGGCCATCCCGGCCATCGCATACGGCGCCATGATCGGCAGCGTAACCCGGCGAAACAGCCCAAAACCGTTGAGGCCGAACGCCTTGGCCGCTTCGATCTGGCCGAAGGGAATCGCCTGGATCGCCGCGCGGAAAATCTCCGAGGCATAGGCGCCCTGCACCAGCCCCAGCACCACGATGGCCGCCAGCGGGCCACTGACATTGACCACGCCGTAGCCGAGTCGGGTCATCAGAGAATTGAGGAGCATGGAGCCGACGTAGTACAGCAGCAGAATCAACAGCAATTCCGGAACCGCCCGGAACAACGTGGTGTAGCCGCGCATCAGCGCTGCAATCGGCTTTGGCGCGCCGAGCTTGAGACACGCCACCACCAGTCCGATAGCCAGCCCGAGGACAAAGGCCCCGGCGGAAATCTGCAGGGTCATCCAGAGCCCCTTCAACAGCGCACTGCCCCATCCCTGCTCAGTGAAATTGATCAGATCGAACATTGCCGGCATTTCAGTCTCCAGTTGGCGGTTAGAAAGCACCGCCAGACCCTGTGGGAGCGAGCTTGCTCGCGATTGCGGTGGTTCAGTCAACTTGGATGTTGACTGTCATGCCCTCATCGCGAGCAAGCTCGCTCCCACAAGGATTTGCGTTTTCCAAGGGTTCGCGTTCGACCTGGCTGTCAGAACGCAGGCTTCACGCTGGTGCCGAAGTAGCTCTGGGACAGGTCGTCGTAGTCCTTGCTCGCCAACAGCTCCTGGATGGCCTTGTCCAGTTTGGCCTTGAGTTCGGTGTCGTCCTTGCGCAGGCCGGCACCCACGCCTTTGCCGAAGATCGGGTCATAAGGCACGGTGCCGAGGTAGGCCAGGTCCTTGGCATCCGGGGTCTTGATGAATGCGGCCATGGCAGTGCCGTCGGCCATCATCAGGTCGATGCGCCCGGCAATCAGGTCGGCGTTGGCCGAGTCCTGGGTGTCGTAGTACTTAACATCGGCGATTTTTTCGTAGTAGGTCTTCAGGTAGCTGGCGCTCACGGTCGAGTTCTGCACGCCGATGATCTTGCCCTTGAGGTCATCCGGGTACTTCTTCACCGACGCCTCTTTCGGACCGACGACGGCAATCGCCGAATCGTAGTAGGCCTTGCTGAAGGCGATCTGTTTCTCGCGTTCTTCGGTCACCGACATCGAGGAAAAGATCACGTCGATCTTCTTCGCCAGCAACGACGGAATGATGCCGTCCCACGCCACTTCCTTGATTTCGCAATCGGCTTTCATTTCGCTGCACAGCTTGTGGATCAGGTCGACTTCAAAGCCCTTCCACTCACCGTTGGCCTGTTTTTCGGTGTATGGCGGATAGGGTTCGGCTGCCACCGCGAACCTGATCGGTTGCGCTTGGGCCGCGCTCATGCCGGCCAGCAATACGCAGGCCGCACCGGTCAACCAGTTTGCAAAACGTCGATTTCCCATGTTGTTTTCCCGTCTTTTTATGATGAGTTAGCGAGTCTGATGAGCGTTGACGAATTGTCGGCAACGCTCGCTGCGTGGGTGTACGAACACTTCGTCCGGCGAACCGGTTTCCTCGATCAGCCCTTGGTGCAAAAAGGCGACTTTGGAAGAGACATCGCGTGCGAACGCCATTTCATGAGTCACCAGGATCATGGTCCGGCCTTCTTCGGCGAGGGAGCGGATCACCCGCAGCACTTCCCCGACCAGCTCCGGGTCGAGTGCCGAGGTGGGTTCATCGAACAGCATGACCTTGGGCCGCATGGCCAAGGCCCGGGCGATGGCCACCCGTTGTTGCTGTCCCCCGGAGAGAAACGCCGGGTACTCGTTGCGCTTGGCCGCCAGCCCGACGCGTTCGAGCAGGGCTTCGGCCCGTTCAGTGGCCTCCGCACGGCTTTCACGCAGGACCTGGGTGGGCGCTTCGATGAGGTTTTCCAGCACCGTGCGATGGGGCCAGAGGTTGAAGTTCTGGAACACCATGCCCAGGCTGGAACGGATGCGCACAAGCTGTTTGGCGTCCGACACCAGCGGTGCGCCGGGACGATTCTGGTTAAGGTGAATGCTTTCGCCATCGACCAGGATGCGTCCCTGGTCCGGCACTTCGAGCATGTTGATGCAGCGCAGCAAGGTACTTTTGCCCGAGCCGCTGGCACCGATCAGGGAGATCACTTCGCCCTCGCGGGCGGTCAGGGAAACACCCTTGAGCACTTCGATATTGCCGAAGCGTTTGTGCAGGCCATCGACTTCGATCATGGTCCTGGCCGCGGCCGGTTCGACGGTCGCGGTGCTGGTCACCGTGCCGATCACCGGCCTGGGCGCTTCACCATTGAGTACCTGGACAAAGCCGCGAATACGCTGGCAGGCCTGGGCCAGTCGCTCGTCACTCAGGGTGAATGAAAGCCGCACAAACCCTTGGGCCGGCTCACCGAATGCCTCGGCATCCAGCACCGAGACACCGGCTTCGCGCAGCAGGCGCCAGGCGAACTCCAGCGAGGTCAGGCCGGTGCCGCGCACATCCACCAGCACGAACATGCCGGCATCGGGGTTGAGCACGCTGATGCCCGGGCAATCCGCCAACCCGGACACCACCAGATCGCGGCGCCGACGATAGATCTCGCGCATGCCGTGGGTGACTTCGTCATGGGACTGCACGGCCTTGAGCGCCGCTTCCATGACAAACCCGGGCAGGCCATACAGCATGCTCAACACCAGGGTTTCGACATGGTTGACCAGGGCTTCATTGGCCACGACCCAGCCGATGCGCCAACCGGTCATGGCATGGGATTTGGACAGGCTGCCGATCACCACGCAGCGCTCGGCCATGCCCGGCAACGCTGCCAGGCTTTGGTGTTCACGCTCATAGGCGAGGCTCTCGTAGACCTCGTCCACCACCACCCACAGGTCATGGGCAATGGCGAGGTCGGCGATGGCTTGCAGCTCTTCACGACCCAGCACCACACCGGTGGGGTTGTTCGGGTTGGAGAAGAAAATCGCCCGGGTGCGCGGGGTAATGGCCTTGGCCAACACGGCGGCATCGAGGCGGAAACCCGAGTCCGCCGCACAGGGCACCCGCACCAGCGTGGCGCCGGACGCCTTGAGGGTCGCTTCGTAGGTGACGTACATCGGATCGAAGGCAATCACTTCGTCGCCGGCACCGAGCAGGCACATCGAGGTGGCGAACAAGGCGTTCTGCGCACCTGCCGTGAGAATGACGTTGGTCGCCTGCAGTTCGCGGTCGATCAATTGGCTGTAGCGGCCGGCAATGGCCTCGCGCAGGGCCTGGCGACCGGCGATTTCGGTGTAGTGGGTATCCCCTTCGCGCAGGGCGTGGATGGCGGCATCGGTAATGAAATCGGGAGTGGGGAAATCCGGGTCGCCGACGCTGAGGATGATCACGTCCTCGCCATTGCGCTGCGCAGCGTTGGCCGCGTAGTGGATATCCCAGGCAGCAACGCCTTGGCCACTGATCCGTTCAACAAAGGGTGAAAACCGCATGCCAGTGCCTCGTTCGAATTGAAGAAACGCAAGCCCGCAACCAGCCGGGGGAAGGTGGCCCTCAACATAGTCCAGACTGAACACTCGTTCAACAGAAAACTCGCGAGGCTTCGCGTTCAGCGCAAACAGGTCGCTTTCACGACAGTCGCGCCGTTTTTCAGCACGGCGCGATCAGGCGACGTGAAACGATTTTGCTGACTGCGCCAATCGCCAGGGCGACGAGGATCAGCCCGGCGGCGACCACGAACGTCAGCCGCATTCCCTGTGCGATGGCTTCGGGTTGCGCTTGCAAAACATCGTTGCTGGCCGAACCGAAGGCGAACACTGCGCCCATCACGCTAGCGCCGGTGATCAAGCCAAGATTGCGCGACAACCCGAGCAAACCGGACACCACGCCACGCTGCGGCGTCGCAATATTCGACATGACGGCGGTATTGTTGGCCGCCTGGAACAGCGCGTAACCGGCGGTAATGACCGCCAGTGGCACGATGTAGCCGAGCGCACCAAAGCCCGTCGGCACGGCGGGCAGGATGCAAACGCCGGTCAACATGGCAATCAATCCGAGCATGCTGGATCGATGTGCGCCCAATCCGTCGACCCATCGACCCGCCGGAACCCCGGCCAGTGCGGCGACCAGCGGCCCCGTCGACATCACCAGGCCAACGCTCGCTGCATTCAACGCCAGTGCGCCGGTGAGATAAAACGGCCCCACCACCAGGGTGGCCATGACCACGGTCGTCACCAGCATGCTCATGACGAAACCTGCGCTCAACTGAGGATTGCGGAACATCGTCAGTCGAACCAGCGGTGACTCGGCTGTGCGCTCGACGAACACAAACACGCCCGCCCCGACCATCGCCACCAGCAACAGTGCCGTGTTCAGCGGACCAAAACTGCCACGCCCGAGGGTCATCGCCAGCGCATAGGCCAGCAGTGTCAAGACCAGTACCAGGGTGCCGAGGACATCGAAACCCGCTCGATCCGCCCTTTTCTCACGGCAATCTTTCGGTAAAAAACGATGCGCGAGCCCAATCGCCAAAACACCCAACGGCACATTGACCAGAAAAATCGCCTGCCACCCCAGATTGGCAATCAAAAAACCACCGAGGGTCGGGCCGAGCGATGTGCCAATCGCCGACATGGCGCCGAGCAGGCCCATCGCACTGCCCATTTTTGCCTTGGGCACCGCCTCGCTCACCAGCGCCATGGTCAACGCCATCATGATGGCCGCGCCGATGCCCTGTAAGGCCCTTGCGGCAATCAGCAACCAAAGACTGGCCGCCAGGGCGCACAGGAACGAGGCGACGGTGAACACCGCAATGCCGATTAGCAGCAATCGCCGACGGCCAATGATGTCGCCGAGCCGCCCGACACTGACGATCAACGCCGTGATCGCCAGTAGGTAAGCGAGCACCACCCATTGCACTTGCTGGAAGGAGGCCGAGAACGCTGCGGCCAGTGTCGGTAAACCAACGTTGGCGATGCTGGTGCCCAGGGACGACAGCAACATGGATAACGACAGGCTGGCCAAGGCGCCCCGAATCGATATGGACTTCATTTTCTCGCGACTCCGCAAATAGGTTGTCTCGAGCCTAAGCCCGCACCTAACATGGCGGAAGACGCAGCATTTGCACTTTATACGTGCATACAACGCCACACTCAAAAATGTGGGAGCGAGCCCTGTGGCGAGGGGGCTTGTCGGAACGCCGCACCGCCCCGTTTGAGTGCGTAGCACTCACAAGATCTTTGGTGCATCAGAGATTTTGGGGCTGCTTCGCAACCCAACGGGGGCAAGCCCCCTCGCCACAGGGCTCGCTCCCACAGGAATTGATTCGATGCCAGACCTGAATCTGTTGATCACCCTGAACGTGTTGCTCGAAGAAGGCAGTGTGGCCCGCGCCGCGCAGCGTTTGCGCCTGAGCCCCTCAGCCATGAGCCGGGCGCTGGCGCGGTTGCGCGAAACTACGGGTGATCCGCTGCTGGTGCGGGCCGGTCGCGGACTGGTTCCCACGCCCCGGGCGCTGGAGCTGCGTGAGCGCGTCGGCGCGCTCGTACAGGAAGCCGAAGCCGTCCTGCGCCCCGCCGAGGCACTGGACCTCAATCAACTGGCGCGCACCTTCACCCTGCGCACCAGCGATGGCTTCGTGGAAAATTTCGGACCACCACTGATCGCCCGCCTCCACCAGGAAGCACCCGGTGTCCGCCTGAATTTCGTGCAGAAGCTGAACAAGGACAGCACCCTGCTGCGCGACGGCTCGGTGGACCTGGAAACCGGTGTGATCGGCGAATCGACCAGCCCGGAAGTGCGGACCCGGATGCTGTTTCGCGACCGGTTCATTGGCGTGGTGCGCAAGGGTCATCCACTGGCTCGAGGCGAGATGACAGCGGTTCGTTATGCCGCCGCCCGGCACATCCTGGTCTCGCGTCGGGGCCACGAAAAAGGCGTCATGGACGATGCCTTGAATGAGCTGGGACTGACGCGCGACATCGCCACCATTGTCGCTGGCTTCTCTTCGGCGATTGCTTTGGCGCGGGCTTCGGACCTGGTCGCCAGCGTACCGCAGCGGCACGTCGGCAACCTGTGCCAGGGAATGCATTGCTTTGCCCTGCCGTTCCCCACGCCGGCGATCACGGTTTCGATGCTGTGGCACCCGCGCATGGACGCCGACCCGGCGCATCGCTGGCTGCGCGGTTGTGTGTGGGAGGTTTGCAGTCAATAACACCACCGGGAAACTGAGTGTGGAACGCCAAGCTTGACCGCCACACCCTCCCCAGTCGAAGGCATTCAAGCGGTTTGTATCGAACTGTACTTCCCCCCGGACACCTTACACAGCGATACAAATCCGCCAGGTTCAGGACATATGTGCAGTACATGGAAATGAAAAAGTGTGGCGCATCGGAAAGCGCAGGTTTTCCGAGCATTCCAGCGACCCACTGACAGGAAAAACCACCATGATCAATGCAATCGATACCGTGCTGTACACCGGCAAGACTCACACCACCGGCGGCCGCGACGGTCAGGCGCGCAGCACCGACGGACGTCTGGACATCAAGCTTTCGCCTCCCGGCTCTTCAGGTGCCGGCACCAATCCTGAGCAACTGCTGGCGGCGGGTTGGTCGGCTTGTTTCATCGGGGCGATGGGCAAGGCATCCGTCGCGCTGAACGTGGCCTTGCCGAACGACGTTGCGGTGGATGCCGAAATCGATCTGGGCAAGTCCGAAAACGCTTTCTTCCTTCGAGCCCGTCTGAATGTCAGCCTGCCGGGCCTGGACCCGACCATCGCACGCAAGGTGGTGGAAATGGCGCATCAGACTTGCCCGTACTCCAAAGCGACCCGCGGCAACATCGACGTCGAAATCAATCTGGTTTGACCGATGCAGAAAAGCCTGGCCTGACGTCTTGATACCGGTCAGGCCAGGCTTTTTGAGCACCGCAATTGCTGTAGGTGTAGGAGCGAGCTCGCTCGCGATGGTCTCAAGAGCGCCGCGCATAGCCAGCAAGCGCGCGTTTTCGTTAACGACCATCGCGAGCAAGCTCGCTCCTACTATTCCTTCAGGATCAGCAGCGGTTCGCCTTTCTTCACGATGTAGGTCGCCAGTTCCGAGGCCTTGCCTCCACCCACGTTCTTCGCCACATGGGCGACGCCGTCAGGGATGTACAACGAATCACCGGCCTTGAGCGTCACCGGTGCCCGACCTTCCAGTTGATACTCAAAGGTACCGCTGATCACGTGCGCCACCTCTACGCCCGGGTGAGCATGTTTGGGCGAAGTCACGCCCGGATCGAAGTCCACGAGCACCTGAAGGACTTCGCGATCGGCGGCGCCCAGGTCTTCGCGTACCAGGTCGGTGCGATGCAGGCCCTGCTGCCAGCTTTTCATCGCCGGGGCCGGCTGTGTTTCCTGGGCTTGAGAGAGACTCGCTACAGTGGCGAGCCCTGCGGCGGCCAGAGCCAGACCAAGCTTGCCGAGGGTGTGACGGGTGTGGATACGCAACATTGTCTTTCCTCCAGTTGAACCACGCCAGGCCGCGCCGAAAGTGGCGCGGTGCCGGTGGTTCCATTTGAAGGCCGCCGTGTATCGCCCAGGTGTCGGGAAACGGCGGTTTTGTATGCCCCGGTAACGGCGGGCGTTGCGGATACCTGCGGATACAAACCCGCAACTGCGGGCACGTCGTTGGTCTTATTCCCCCGCCGCCCCGCGACTGCCCTTGAAAGCGTCGCGCCGGGCGCTGCGTTCGGCGACATAGGCGGCACTCGGCTCACTGATCAGGTCCGCGCGGCGCAAGGGCTGCCCGCAATGGGCGCAAAGCGGTCCGAGTCCGGCCGGCTCGCCGCAACTGCGGTGGGTATAGACCACCGCCAGGCCTTCCTCGGGCGACTTGCACCAGGTTTCACCCCAGGCCCGCAACGCCAGGACCACCGAGTAGAACGCGTCGCCTTTTTCCGTGAGGTGATATTCGTAGCGTTTTGGCCGCTCACTATAAGCGCGGCGCTCTACGAGCCCGTCGGCCTCCATGCTCTTCAAGCGCGCCGCGACCATTTGCGGCGTAGCGCCGGTCTGCGCCTGGATGTCATCAAAGCGATGGCTACCCATGAACAACTCCCGCAACACCAGCACCGTCCAGCGGTCGCCAACGATGGCTTCGGCCCGGGAAATCGGACACAGGGTTTCAGAAACGGTTGTTTTCACCGACATGCGGTATTGCCTCTTTCCTAGTTACTATGATTATCATATTAACGTAGATTCTGAGCAACTACACTTCACCATCCACGGATTGCTTTGCGGAGAACCGTCATGCCCAACGCCACCTACCCTCTTGACCGGACTGCCTATCTGCTGGTCGACCCCTACAACGACTTTCTGTCGGAGGGCGGAAAGATCTACCCCTTGATCGAGCCAATGGCCAAGCAAGTCGGCCTGCTCGACAACCTGCGCACGCTTGATCGCACCATTCGCGCGCTCAACATCCCGGTGGTCATCGTACCGCACCGCCGCTGGGAAAAAGGCGACTACGAAAACTGGGATCACCCAAGCCCCACCCAGTGCAAGGTCATGCATATGCATCACTTCGCACGGGGTGAATGGGGCGGCGAATGGCACCCCGACTTCGCGCCGAAGGACGGTGACATCGTCGTGCAGGAACATTGGGGCTCCAGCGGTTTTGCCAATACCGACCTCGATTTTCGCCTCAAGCAAAAGGGCATCACCCACGTGATCATCGTCGGCCTGCTGGCCAATACCTGCATCGAGGCAACCGCCCGTTACGCTCAGGAACTCGGCTATCACGTCACCCTGGTGCGGGATGCGACCGCGGCCTTCAAGCCGGAGATGATGCATTCGGCCCATGAGCTGAACGGTCCGACCTTCGCTCACGCCATCCTGACCACCGATGAACTGGTTGCCGCGCTGGCACAGGCCGGTGAGTGATGCAGTTGACCGGCACCTTGAGGTCTCGCTCCCACCCATCACGCTTGGCGCGCTTATTGATTGCACCGTGGGTGATGCCCTGGGCAGATGCGATCTCACGGGTGGAAAGCAATCCGGCCCGGTAGGCACGTTCAATTGCCTCCCAGTCGGGTTGCTTGGTTGTCATGGGAATCCTTCAGAGTCCTACCAGAAGAGAGTGCGTTGTCGTGCCCAGGCGAACTTCCAGGCGGCAGCTAATATAAAACTGCCCATCACAAAAGGAAGGTAGTCATGAGATACAACCTGTTCGAGAATCAGAGAAACGAGATCATCCTGCTCGCGCGCATCCTTCTGATGATCCTTTTCATCATTTCCGGCTGGAGCAAACTGACCAACTTTGACGGTACCGCTACTTACATGAGCTCTCTCGGCGTGCCCATGCCCATGGTCGCTGCGGGGATTGCGGTCGTCATGGAGTTCTTTGTCGCTATAGCGATAGTCGTGGGTTTCTACACCCGCCCACTCGCATTTCTCTTCGTCTTGTTCGTACTCGGTACTGCTCTAATCGGACATCACTTTTGGACTATGGTTGACCCAGAGCGCGCAGCCAACATGACCCAATATTTCAAGAACCTCAGTATCATGGGCGGTTTGCTGCTGCTGGGCATTACTGGTCCTGGCAAGTATTCGATTGATGGCAGATAGCTTCGCGAACATCACTCGAGCCTTCCCGGTATCCGCGGCACAATTTGCTAATTCGCGAAACGTGTCGCGAATTAGCTCTCGTCTGCCTTTCGCTCAGCCCAGCGCTTGCCAAGCTGACGAGCCTGCTCTACGCCGAGCACGCCGATGAAGCCAGCCGTTGCGAATGACCAGGCAATGCTGAAGCCGAACTCATTCACCGTCAGGCATGAGAGGCCGACCCTCTTAGCTTTCACCATCATGCACAGTGACCCTAACTCCCGTAGCGACAATCTCGTACTCAGTTTCGGAAATTTTATTCACGGCACCACCAAATTGCATTTCGAAATGCTTCAGACCTTCATGTCGAACCATGCCGTTTGGCGAGCGCTCAATGGTCTCGTCCTGATAGATGTTAATCACGTATTCCAGGTTATCTGTGCCAACCCCAACTATTTTTCCAACATATTTATCTGCCATGTCCGAACTCCTTGCGTGAAATCTCAAAGTAGCTGGTGCAGGCAGATGAATCCACAGCATTGAACAGTTCACTTCACCATGATGTTGGTCTGCACCTGAGCGTGCAGGCGAGTGACGTTGGTCATGCCCTCTCCAATGTCGCGACATGAATTTCTGTTGTGCGGTAACCGTTCTGGCGACAAACCTTCCTGATGCCATCGCTTGGGGTCAAGCTGAGCGCGAACAAATTCCTTACATGTTTTTACATCTTCGAACCCGGCGTACAACGGCAACTTACATCGCCTTCCAATAATCGGCACCGGAATAATAAAAAGACCGATTACATGGAGAGTTTCAGATGCCCTTTACCCGTACTGTTCTAGCGTTGTCCCTCGGCCTGGTTTTTTTACAGAGCAATGCCCAGGCGGCGGCGCCGCTGTCGCTCGCTAACGGCAACTCCGAGCTGACTGCGCAAATCAGTAATGCCTGGATAGAAATCAATAAGACCGCGTTAGAGCACAATATCCGTACCCTGCAAGCCGAGCTCGCCGGCAAGTCGAAACTCTGTGCGGTACTGAAAGCCGACGCTTATGGTCATGGTATCGGGTTGGTGATGCCTTCAGTGATCGCGCTGGGTGTACCGTGTGTGGCGGTCGCCAGTAACGAAGAGGCGCGAGTGGTTCGCGAAAGCGGCTTTAAAGGCCAGTTAATCCGTGTTCGCACCGCCTCCCTGGGGGAGCTGGAAAATGCTCTGCAGTACAACATCGAGGAACTGGTTGGCAACCTCGATTTCGCCCGCCAGGCGGCCGATCTTGCACATAAACACGGTCGCAAACTGCAGGTGCACATCGGTCTCAACTCAAGCGGCATGAGCCGTAACGGCGTGGAAATGGCTACCGAGCAGGGTAAACAAGACGCGCTGGCGATCACCAAACTGCCAAATGTCGAAGTGGTTGCGATCATGACCCACTTCGCCGTGGAGGATAAGGACGACGTACGCAAGGGCCTGGCAACCTTCAACGAACAAGCGGCCTGGCTGATGGACGTGGCCCAGCTCGATCGCAAGAAAATCACCCTGCACGCGGCCAACTCCTTCGCCACCCTGGAAGTTCCCGAATCGCGCCTGGACATGGTGCGCACGGGCGGCGCGTTGTTTGGCGATACCGTCATCTCGCGCACTGAGTATCGGCGCGTGATGCAGTTCAAGTCGCATGTGGCCTCGGTCAATAGCTATCCCGCTGGAAACACCGTGGGTTACGACCGTACATTCACCCTGTCACGTGATTCGAAACTGGCCAACATCACGGTCGGTTACTCCGATGGTTATCGCCGCGTGTTCACCAATAAAGGCGTGGTGTTGATCAATGGTCATCGCGTGCCGGTGGTGGGCAAGGTTTCGATGAACACCGTGATGGTCGATGTCACGGATGCACCCGACGTCAAGGCGGGTGATGAAGTAGTGCTGTTTGGCAAACAAGGCGCAAGCGAAGTCAGCCAGGCTGAAGTCGAAGAGATCAACGGTGCGCTACTGGCCGACCTCTATACCGTCTGGGGCAGCGCCAACCCGAAAATACTGGTCGAGAAGTAATCCCGCCATTATCGTAAATCACAGGGCGCGATCATTCGGGCACAGCTTTGCCGAGCGCTGACAAGCTCCAATGTAGGAAAGGGACTGACAGGAGAGAGCTCGCTTTCTCTTGTCGGAAGGTGACCATCATGCCTTGGCCAGACACTTGCGATTCGCGAAACGTGTCGCGACTTACTTGGCTCGCCGATCGATCCCACCGGGCGTCTTGTCACAGCGCAAGTCGTATTGGTTTGAAGCTGTGTGGATTGCAGGGTGCATTCGAGCAGATGAACGGGCAACAAAAAACCCGGCACGGTGGCCGGGTTTTTGTGTTGAGTGTGTGTATCGATCATAGCTTGCAGGAACCACATTAAAACTACCCATGCCAGCCCACCAAACATCAACAACCAGCGTTATGACAACATCCCCTCTAGACAGTGCGGTTTAAGTCGAATCGGTCCAGGTTCATCACTTTGGTCCACGCAGCGACGAAGTCCTTGACGAACTTCTGCTGCGCATCGGCGCAGGCATAGACTTCAGCCAACGCACGCAACTGCGCATTGGAACCAAAGACCAGGTCAACCCGCGTCCCCGTCCACTTCACTGCACCGGTTTTGCGATCACGCCCTTCATACTCTTGCTGGGCATCCGACACGGGCTTCCACTCCACGCCCATATCCAGCAGGTTGGTGAAGAAGTCGTTGGTCAAGGCTTCCGGACGCGTGGTGAACACACCGTGTTTGCTCTGGCCGACATTGATGTCCAACCCGCGCAGGCCACCCAGCAATACCGTCATTTCCGGCGCACTGAGCGTCAGCAGTTGTGCCTTGTCGATCAGCAATTTTTCGGCCGGTACACGGTACTGTTGCTTCAGGTAATTACGGAAGCCGTCGGCAATCGGTTCAAGGAATCCGAAGGACTCGACATCGGTCTGTTCCTGGCTGGCGTCCATGCGTCCCGGGCTGAACGGCACCGTCACACTGTGGCCGGCGTTTTTCGCAGCCTGTTCGACACCCGCGCCACCGGCGAGCACGATCAGGTCGGCCAGGGAGATTTTCTTGCCATCGGTTTGCGCGCTATTGAACTCGTTCTGGATGCCTTCGAGTTTGGCCAGCACATTGGCCAGTTGCTCTGGCTGGTTGGCCTCCCAGGACTTTTGCGGTGCCAGGCGCAGACGCCCGCCGTTGGCACCGCCGCGCTTGTCGGAGCCACGGAAGCTGGAAGCCGCCGCCCAAGCTGTAGATACAAGCTGCGAGACCGACAGGCCGGACGCCAGCACCTTGCTTTTCAGGCCCGCCACGTCACTGTCATTGACCAGCGGATGATCGACGGCAGGGATCGGGTCTTGCCACAGCAGTTCTTCGTTCGGCATTTCCGGGCCGAAGTAGCGTGAGAGCGGACCCATGTCACGGTGAATCAGCTTGTACCAGGCACGGGCGAAGGCGTCGGCCAACTGGTCTGGATTGGCCAGGAAGCGCCGCGAAATCGGTTCATAGATCGGGTCGAAGCGTAGCGACAGGTCCGTGGTCAGCATGGTCGGATCGCGCCGTTTGGACGGATCGTGTGCATCCGGAATGGTGCCGGCACCCGCGCCGTTTTTCGGCTTCCACTGGTTTGCCCCCGCCGGGCTCTTGGTCAGTTCCCATTCGTAACCGAACAGGTTCTCCAGGTAGTTGTTGCTCCACTGGGTTGGCGTGGTGGTCCAGGTGACTTCCAGGCCGCTGGAGATGGTGTCGCCACCTTTACCGGTACCGAACGTGCTCTTCCAGCCCAGGCCCTGCAGCTCGAGGCCGGCGGCTTCGGGCTCAGGTCCGACATGATCGACGGGACCTGCACCGTGGGTTTTGCCGAAGGCGTGACCGCCCGCGATCAGCGCGACGGTTTCCTCATCGTTCATTGCCATGCGCGCAAAGGTTTCACGGATATCTATCCCGGCGGAAACCGGATCGGAGTTGCCTTCAGGGCCCTCCGGGTTTACGTAGATCAGGCCCATCTGCACGGCTGCGAGGGGGGTTTCCAGAGTGCGCTCTACGGGATTTTGCCCGGCATCCTTGCCATAACGCACGTCGCCACCCAACCACTTGCCTTCAGCCCCCCAGTAGACGTCTTCGTCCGGTTCCCAGACATCGGGGCGGCCAGCGGAAAAACCAAAGGTCTTGAAGCCCATGGATTCCAGTGCGACGTTGCCGGCGAGGACGATCAGGTCGGCCCAGGAGATTTTGTTGCCATACTTTTGCTTGATCGGCCAGAGCAGCCGACGGGCCTTGTCGAGGCTGACGTTGTCCGGCCAGCTGTTGAGGGGTGCAAAACGTTGCTGGCCGGAGCCGGCGCCACCCCGGCCGTCACCGGTGCGATAGGTGCCTGCGGCGTGCCAGGACATGCGGATAAAGAAAGGCCCATAGTGACCGAAGTCCGCCGGCCACCAATCCTGGGAATCGGTCATCAGCGCAGTCAGGTCGTTTTTCAGCGCCTGGAAGTCCAGGCTCTTGAAGGCTTCGGCGTAGTTGAAGTCGCCTCCCAGCGGGTCAGACTTGGGCGAGTGTTGACTCAAGATCTTCAGGTTCAGTTGGTTCGGCCACCAATCGCGGTTCGTCGTGCCACCGCCAGCGGCGTGATTGAACGGGCATTTCGATTCAGTTGACATGGCATCTCCTCTTGATTTTGTTTTCAGCTAACCACCTTTGAGCGTGGCTCCGGATCACCGATTGATGAAATAGCTTTTCGGTATGGGATCCATAGCCTTGAGGCTATGACAGCCCCGCGATCAGTCGCTCCAGACCCTCCATTAAAGTCCCGGTCGGGGAAACTGTCGCTTCATCTTTGGAGATAGCTGATAAACAGTTCAAATCAGTAACGAGTTGCACAGTGGATGAGCAGCATTGGCTGCAAGGACGTTGTCATCAGGGCATTCCTGTATTCAATAAAAAACCGGCCTTTCAGCCGGTTTTTATGTCACTCAACAGCACTTCGGTCCGGCTTTACTCCCGTAACGGGCCTCCTGGCGCTCGCGGAAGAACGCCTCGTAGTCCATCACCGGTTTGTCCGGGTGCTTGGTCTGCATATGCTCGACGTAGTTGTCGTAGTCGGGCATGCCGACCATCAGGCGCGCGGCCTGACCGAGGTATTTACCGAGGCGACTCAGGTCATTGAACATGATCAGGCATCCGGCAGCGCTTGATATGGCGCTTCTTTATCCGTGCGTTCCTTGGTGCCCCAGGCAGCGATGCCGACCTTGAGCGCAAAGAACAGGATGCTGAACACCACGAACAGGAACAGCGCAGTCAGGGTCGCGTTGGTGTAGGCGTTGAAGATCACATGCTGCATCTGGTCGATGCTCTTGGCCGGGGCCAGCACCTGACCATTGGCCAGCGCATCGCTGTATTTCTTGGCCAGGGCCAGGAAGCCGATCGCCGGGTTTGCATCGAACAGCTTGATGAAGCCGGCGGTGGTGGTGCAGATCAGCAGCCATACGGCCGGCAGCAAGGTCACCCACACATAACGCTGGCGCTTCATCTTGATCAGCACCACGGTGCCGAGCATCAGCGCGATACCGGCCAGCATCTGGTTGGAGATGCCGAACAGCGGCCACAAGGTGTTGATGCCACCCAGTGGATCGATCACGCCCTGGTACAGCAGATAACCCCACATGGCCACGCAGCCTGCGGTGGCCACCAGGTTGGCGGTCCAGGATTCGGTGCGTTTGAGCGCCGGGACGAAAGAGCCGAGCAAGTCCTGGAGCATGAAGCGACCGGCACGGGTACCGGCATCCACTGCGGTGAGGATGAACAGCGCTTCGAACAGGATCGCGAAGTGGTACCAGAACGCCATGGTGTTCTCGCCCGGCAGAACACTGTGCAGGATCTGCGCGATCCCGACCGCCAGGGTCGGCGCACCACCGGCACGGGCCAGGATGGTGGTTTCACCGATGTCATGTGCCACCGCTTGCAGGGCTTCCGGGGTAATGGCGAAGCCCCAGCTGCTGACGGTTTGCGCAACGGTCACCGCATCGGCACCGACTACAGCGGCCGGGCTGTTCATGGCGAAGTACACACCCGGATCGATCACCGACGCGGCAACCATGGCCATGATGGCGACGAACGACTCCATCAGCATGCCGCCGTAACCGATGTAACGGGCATGCCCCTCACTGGCGAGCAGCTTGGGCGTGGTGCCGGAAGCAATCAGCGAGTGGAAACCCGAGACCGCGCCACAGGCGATGGTGATGAACAGGAACGGGAACAGACCGCCCTTCCAAACCGGACCGGTGCCGTCGACGAACTGGGTCAGGGCCGGCATTCTCAGCTCGGGCATGGTCACCAGAATGCCGATGGCCAGGGCAACGATGGTGCCGATTTTCAGGAAGGTGGACAGATAGTCACGGGGCGCCAGGATCAGCCACACCGGCAATACCGCCGCGACAAAACCGTAACCGATCAGCATCCAGGTGATCTGGATACCGGTAAAGGTAAAGGCTTTGGCCCACACCGGATCCGCGGCAATCTGCCCGCCGAGCCAGATCGAGCCCAGCAGCAACAGCACGCCGATCACCGAGATTTCACCAATGCGACCCGGGCGGATGTAGCGCATGTAGATGCCCATGAACATCGCGATCGGGATGGTCGCCATTACCGTGAAAATGCCCCAAGGGCTTTCGGCCAGGGCCTTCACCACGATCAGCGCCAGCACCGCGAGGATGATGATCATGATCAGGAAGCAGCCGAACAGTGCAATGGTGCCGGGGATGCGGCCCATTTCTTCACGGACCATGTCGCCCAGGGAACGACCGTTGCGGCGGGTGGACATGAACAGGACCATGAAGTCCTGCACGGCACCGGCCAGTACCACGCCGGCGATCAGCCACAGCGTGCCGGGCAGGTAGCCCATCTGCGCCGCCAATACCGGGCCGACCAGCGGACCTGCACCGGCAATGGCCGCGAAGTGGTGACCGAACAGGACATGTTTGTTGGTCGGCACGTAGTCCAGACCATCGTTATTGAGCACAGCCGGAGTGGCTCGATTGGGGTCGAGTTGCATCACTTTGTTGGCGATGAACAGGCTGTAGTAGCGGTAGGCAACGAGGTAGATGGCGACGGCTGCGACTACGATCCACAGGGCGTTGATCGCTTCGCCGCGGCGCAGGGCCACGACACTCAGCGCAATCGCTCCCAGGACAGCCACGGCAAACCAGGCGAGGTGTTTAGCCAGACGGGGCATAGCGTGTCTCCTGCCGACAGCCAGTGACTGCGGCGGTAATTTTTATAATTGTGTCCGCAGTGCGGAGCTGGCCCAATATCTGCGCATGTCGTCCACAAATAAATCCGCGTTACTACGTACGTGGCGTCTACGTAGTTCTACGTAGACGACGCCGATCTCATGTGGGTTCACCACCGGACCCGGGGGCCATCCCCGATCAAATGTGGGAGCGAGCTTGCTCGCGATAGCGGGCTGTCAGACACATCAATGTTGAATGTGCCGCCCTCATCGAGAGCAAGCTCGCTCCCACAGGTTCTGTATTTCAACTGAATGGCATCCCGGCCGCCGGTCATTCCGTCCAGCAACGCTACTGGCCGAACACCTCTTTGGCATATGATCCCGAGCCTTCGCGCGGGCAGGAGTCAACATGCAGCTCAAACACAAGATCGTCGCCCTCGGGATTCTGCCGCTGGTGCTGGCCATTGCCGTCATCTGCGCGCTGGTGATTTCCCTCAATCGCCAATTGGGCGATCAGCAGGCACAACTGATCGAAGACAGCATTCTGGCGAGCAAGCGCGCGGAGCTGAAAAACTACGTGGAAATGGCCCAGAGCCTGATCGCGCCGCTGTACGACGACGGCCACGGCGATGCCCGTGCCCAACAACAAGTGCTGGAAGAACTGCGCAAGCTCAGCTTTGGCATCAACGGCTACTTCTTCGTCTACGACCACGAAGGCCGCAGCCTGATGCATGCGCGCCAGTCGGAACTGGTGGGCCAATACCTGTGGGACATGAAAGATCCCCACGGCCTGCCGGTGATCCAGGCGCTGCTCAAAAGCGCGCAATCGGGCGAAGGTTTTCAACGCTATGCCTGGAACAAACCCTCCTCCGGCCAGGTGACCGACAAGCTCGCCTACGTGGTGATGCTCGATCGCTGGGGCTGGATGCTCGGTACCGGCATCTACCTCGAGGATGTCGAACGCGCCACTCAGCAGGCCCGTGCCGAAGTGGCCATGGGCATCCGCAAGACCATGATGGCGATTGCCGTGGTCGCCCTCGTCGCGGTGCTGTTCGTATTCGCCACCGGCATGACCCTCAACGTCAGCGAACATCGGCTGGCGGACAAGAAACTGCAGCGCCTGACCCAGCGCATCGTCAGCCTGCAGGAAGAGGAACGATCACGGGTGTCCCGCGAGTTGCACGACGGCATCAGCCAGGTGCTGGTCTCGATCAAGTTCCAGTTCGAACTGGCCAGCCACCTGCTGGAACGCGGACAGGCCCCCGACAAGGGCTTGAGTACGCTGAAAGACGCCACCGAGCGCCTGGGCGATGCCATCGGCGAAGTCCGCAGCCTCTCCCATGATCTGCGCTCCTCCCTGCTCGACACCCTCGGCCTGCCAGCGGCCATCGGCCAATTGGCTGCCGAATTCGAACAGCGCAGCGGGCTGACCGTGACCTATGACGAAAATGAATTCGACTGCCAATTGGTCGACGGCGCGGCTGTTTCGCTGTTCCGAATCGTCCAGGAAGGCCTGACCAATATTGAACGCCACGCCTGGGCGAAGAACGTGTCCATTACACTGCGCGGCTGCGACGAGTCCGTGCGGCTGACGGTGGTCGACGACGGTATCGGTTTCAACGTCGCCCAGGTCGAACGTCGTCAGGCTGGCATTGGCCTGCGTAATATCCGCGAACGCGTCGAACATTTTGGCGGGCGCTTCGAATTGATCTCGATGCCGGGCAGAAGTGAGCTGGACGTACTGTTGCCAATGAAACCAGACGCATAACGCTGACCCGGCCCAAAACTAAAAGAGTGAATAGCTGCGATGAACCTGCCCTCCCCGATCCGCGTCGCCCTGGTCGACGATCACTCCCTGGTCCGCGACGGCATCAAGGCGCTGCTGGCCGTGATGTCGCCCCTGGAAATGGTCGGCGAAGCGGAAAACGGCGCCGCGGCCATCGAGATGGTCGGACGTTGCCAGCCGGACCTGCTGCTGGTCGACATCAGCCTGCCGGACATGAACGGCCTGGAACTGACCCGCGTGCTGCGCAGCCAGTACCCGTCGCTCAAGGTGCTGGTGCTGAGCATGTACGACAATTACGAATACGTCAGTGAATCGGTGCGCTCCGGTGCCAGCGGCTACGTGCTGAAGAACGCCCCGTCACGGGAAATCATCGCCGCCATCGAGGCCATCACCAGCGGGGGAACCTTCTACAGCGCGGAAATCGCCCAGCGGCTGATCGCCGACAGGAACACCGACAACGAACTGACCCCAAGGGAAAGCCAGGTGTTGTCGAAGATGGCGCAGGGGTTGAACAACAAGGAAATGGCCCGGGAACTGGACATCAGCGTGCGCACGGTGGAGACACACCGCTTGAGCATCCGGCGCAAGCTCAACATCGACAAGCCGGCGGCGCTGGTCAAGTACGCCATCGATCACGGGCTTATTTCCCGCTAGTACCGCTCCCACAAGAGGCATCGAATCCACCATTGACTGCGTCGATAGTCACCATTGATTCAATGAAGTTCTCTTAAAAAATCCACGGCGTAACATCTGCTCCATACCAACCCATCAGCACCCCGGAGCACACCATCATGAAACGCCAAACCCTTCTCGGCATCGCTTTCTCGGTTTTCGCAGTTAACGCTTTCGCCGCTACCGCCGCTCAACCTGTGGTCGCTGAAGGCGGCTCGGATCGTCTGATTGAAAGCCGTGTGGCCGAGGGTGGTTCCGATCGCCTGATCGAGAATCGTGTCGCCGAAGGTGGTTCGGATCGCCTGCTGGAAAAACGTGTTGCCGAAGGCGGCTCCGACAAGCTCCTGCAAAACCGCGTCGCTGAAGGCGGCTCCGACAAACTCCTGCAAAACCGCGTCGCTGAAGGCGGTTCCGACAAACTGCTGCAAAACCGTGTAGCCGAAGGCGGTTCGGATCGTCTGATCGAAAGTCGCGCTGTCTGAATGCAGTGCTTTACCGCAGGACTCGACGAAAAACCCGGCCTCATCAGCCGGGTTTTTTTACGTCTTTTATAAGTCCTTCCCGCCACGCATAGCGCCTCGCCCGCCCCCCTTTTATCGCCATCCAGCCAGAAACTCCGTTCGGGGACTTGTGCTTCCGGTATTATGGTATACCATCAGACGCACAGACACCCAAACCTCTACGGAGCAGCTCATGAGTTTCGAAATCCGCAAGATCGTCAGCTATGTCGAAGAAACCTTTATTGAAGGCGGCAAAGCCACCGATAAGCCTGTGACCATGGTCGGTCTGGCCGTGGTGATGAAGAACCCCTGGCTGGGCAACGGTTTCGTCGAAGACCTGAAACCACAGATCCGCGCCAACTGCTCCGACCTCGGCGCACTGATGGTCGAGCGTCTGGTGGGCATCATTGGCGGCGCCGAGAAAATCGAGGCGTACGGCAAGGCTGCGGTGGTCGGCGCCGATGGCGAAATCGAACACGCTTCGGCGGTGATCCACACCCTGCGCTTCGGCAACCATTACCGCGAGGCGGTCAAGGCCAAGAGCTACCTGAGCTTCACCAACAAGCGCGGCGGCCCGGGCACCTCGATTCAGATCCCGATGATGCACAAGGACGACGAAGGCCTGCGCTCGCACTACATCACCCTGGAAATGCAGATCGAAGACGCGCCGCGTGCCGACGAAATCGTCGTGGTCCTGGGTTGCGCCGACGGCGGCCGCCTGCACCCGCGCATCGGCAACCGCTACATCGACCTGGAAGAACTGGCTGCCGAAAAAGCCCAGTAACCGGCCAGCAGAACGACAACAAGAAGGCATTGCAGGAGCGCTCCATGATTCGGCTCACCGCTGAACTCACCCCGGCTGGCACCAGTTACCTGGCGACCGGCCAAGGCCAGCCCGTGGTCTTGATCCACGGCGTGGGCCTGAACAAAGAAATGTGGGGCGGCCAGATCGTTGGCCTGGCCACGAAGTACCGCGTCATCGCCTACGACATGCTCGGCCATGGCGCCAGCCCGCGACCGGAGAACGGTACGCAACTGCTCGGCTATGCCGACCAGTTGCTGGAGCTGCTCGACCACCTGCAATTGCCCAAGGCAACGGTGATCGGTTTTTCCATGGGCGGGCTGGTGGCGCGGGCCTTTGCCCTGCACTACCCGCAACGCCTGGAAGGCCTGGTGGTGCTCAACAGCGTGTTCAACCGCAGTGCCGAACAGCGTGCCGGGGTCATCGCCCGCACCAGCCAGGCTGCCGAACACGGACCGGACGCCAATGCCGAAGCCGCACTGTCGCGCTGGTTCAGCCGTGAATACCAGGCCGCGAACCCGGCGCAGATCGCCGCGATTCGCCAGACCCTGGCCGGCAATGATCCCCAGGGTTACCTGACCACATATGAACTGTTCGCCACCCAGGACATGTACCGCGCCGACGACCTGGCCAGCATCCAGGTGCCGACGCTGATCGCCACCGGCGAACTGGACCCCGGCTCAACCCCGGAAATGGCCCGGCAACTGGCCGAACGCATTCCCGGCGCGACCGTTGCCGTACTCGCCGAGCAACGGCATATGATGCCGGTAGAGTCGCCACGCCTGGTCAACCAGCTGTTGCTGGAGTTTCTGCAGACCGCGCACTCCAAACAAAACCAGATCAAGGGGATCGTTGCATGACACTCGCACGCTTCCAGATGTGCATCGGCGGTGAATGGGTCGATGCCCTGTCCGGCAAGACCTTCGAAAGCCTCAACCCGGCGTTGGCCGAACCCTGGGCTGAACTGCCCGATGCCGACGAAGCCGATGTCGAGCGTGCCGTGCAGGCTGCGCAGACGGCTTTCGACAGCCCGGCATGGCGCGGTTTGACGGCCACCGCTCGCGGCAAATTGCTGCGACGCCTGGGCGACCTGATCGCCGAGAACAAAGAACAACTGGCGCAGCTCGAAAGCCGCGACAACGGCAAGCTGATCCGCGAAACCCGTGGCCAGGTCGGCTATTTGCCGGAGTTCTTCCACTACACCGCAGGCCTGGCGGACAAGCTCGAAGGCGGCACCCTGCCGCTGGACAAGCCGGATCTGTTTGCCTACACCGTGCACGAAGCCATGGGTGTGGTTGCCGCGATCATTCCGTGGAACAGCCCGCTGTACCTGACCGCGATCAAACTCGCCCCGGCGCTTGCCGCGGGCAACACCATCGTGATCAAGCCGTCGGAACACGCTTCGGCAACGATTCTTGAACTGGCGCGCCTGGCACTGGAAGCCGGGATTCCGCCGGGGGTGGTCAACGTCGTCACCGGTTACGGCCCAAGCACCGGCGCCGCCCTCACCCGCCATCCGCTGATCCGCAAGATCGCCTTCACCGGCGGCGCGGCGACGGCTCGGCATGTGGTGCGCAGCAGTGCCGAGAACTTTGCCAAGCTGTCGCTGGAACTGGGGGGCAAATCGCCGAACATCATCTTCGCCGATGCCGACCTCGACAGCGCGATCAACGGCGCCATCGCCGGGATCTATGCCGCCTCCGGGCAAAGCTGCGTCTCCGGTTCGCGCTTGCTGGTGCAGGACGAAATCTACGATGAGTTCGTCGGTCGTCTGGTGGAACGCGCCAAGCGCATCCGCATTGGCAACCCGCAGGACGACAGCAGCGAAATGGGCCCGATGGCCACCGCACAGCAACTGGCCGTGGTCGAAGGCCTGGTGGCCGATGCCATCGCCGAAGGCGCGCGCCTGCGCCTGGGCGGCAAGCGTCCAGAGAATCTGGGTGACGGCTGGTTCTACGAACCGACGCTGTTCGAGTGCGACCGCAATTCGATGAAGATCATGCAGGAAGAAGTCTTTGGTCCGGTGGCTTCGGTCATCCGTTTCAAGGACGAAGCCCAAGCGCTGGCAATTGCCAACGACTCGCAGTTCGGCCTCGCCGCCGGCATCTGGACCCGCGACCTGGGCCGCGCCCATCGCCTGGCCCGGGACGTGCGTTCGGGGATCATCTGGGTCAACACCTACCGCGCGGTCTCGGCCATGGCGCCGATCGGCGGCTTCAAGAACAGCGGCTATGGACGCGAAAGCGGCATCGATTCGGTGCTGGCCTACACCGAGCTGAAAACGGTGTGGATCAACCTGTCCCAGGCACCGATGCCTGATCCCTTCGTGATGCGCTAGGAGTCCTGGAAAATGATCGAACCCGGCATTTACAAAGACGTGATGAGCTCGTTCCCGTCCGGGGTCACGGTGGTCACCACCCTGGACCCGGACGGCGGCATCGTCGGCATCACCGCCAGCGCCTTCAGTGCGCTGTCGATCGACCCGGCACTGGTGCTGTTCTGCCCCAACTACGGCTCCGACACCTACCCGGTGCTGCGCGACAGCAAGCAGTTCGCAATTCACCTGCTGTCCGCCGACCAGACCGCCGAGGCCTATGCCTTCGCCGGTAAAGGCAAGGACAAGGCCAAAGGGATCGAGTGGCACTTGAGCGAACGGGGTAACCCGATCCTGGCCAAGGCCACGGCGATCATCGAGTGCGAACTGTGGCGCGAATACGACGGCGGCGATCACGCGATCATCGTCGGCGCGGTGAAGAACCTGATCCTGCCCGACCAACCGGTGACGCCGATGATCTACCACAAAGGCAAACTGGGCCCCCTGCCCACCCTGGCCTGACACTGCTTTTCTGTGGGAGCGAGCTTGCTCGCGATGACGGTGTATCAGTCGACATGGATGTTGAATGTCAGTCCGCTATCGCGAGCAAGCTCGCTCCCACAGGTACTGCACCAGACAGTTAAGTCTTCATTCTTTCCAGGAGCCGGCATGAGCCCAGCAGCCTCGCAACTGTTCCGCCAACAGGCCTACATCAACGGCCAGTGGCTGGACGCGCCGGATGGCGCCTGTCAGGACATCTTCAACCCGGCCACCGGTGAACTGATCGGCCAGGTGCCGAACCTCGGTGCCGAGCATGCGCGCCTGGCTATCGAGGCCGCCAACAAGGCCTGGCCGGCCTGGCGCGCGCTGACCGCCAAGGAGCGCAGCAATACGCTCAAGCGCTGGCATGCCTTGATGCTGGAAAACGCCGACGCCCTGGCACACATCCTCACCCTCGAACAAGGCAAGCCACTGGCCGAAGCCAAAGGCGAAATCCTCTACGCCGCGAGCTTCATCGAGTGGTTCGCCGAAGAGGCCAAACGCATCTACGGCGACACCATTCCCAGCCACAAGGGCGATGCGCGCATCGTGGTCAGCAAGGAGCCGATTGGCGTCGTCGCGGCCATCACGCCGTGGAACTTCCCGGCGGCGATGATCACCCGCAAGGCCGGCCCGGCACTGGCGGCCGGTTGCCCGTGCATCGTCAAGCCGGCTCCGGAAACTCCGTTCTCGGCACTGGCCATGGCTGCGCTGGCGGAACAGGCCGGGATTCCGGCGGGCATTTTCAACGTGATCACCGGCGATGCCATCGCCATCGGTGGCGAGCTGACCGGCAGCAGCCTTGTGCGCAAACTCTCGTTCACCGGCTCCACCGCCATCGGCAAACTGCTGATGGCCCAGTGCGCGCCGACCCTGAAAAAAGTCTCGCTGGAGCTGGGCGGCAACGCGCCGTTCATTGTCTTCGACGATGCCGATCTGGAACGCGCCGTCGACGGCGCGCTGATCGCCAAATTCCGCAACGCCGGGCAGACCTGCGTCTGCGTCAATCGCTTCCTGGTGCAGGCCGGCATCCACGACGCCTTTGTCGCACGCCTGGCCGATCGGGTTTCGCAACTCAAGGTCGGCAGCGGTTTCGATGATGGCGTCACCCAAGGGCCACTGATCAACGAGCGCGCCGTGGCCAAGGTCGAAGAACACGTGCAAGACGCTCTGGCCCACGGAGCACAACTGCTGTGCGGCGGCGAACGCCATGCGCTGGGCAATGGATTCTTCCAGCCGACCGTTCTCATCGGCGTCACCACCCGGATGAAAGTCGCCCGGGATGAAACCTTTGGCCCGTTGGCCGCCGTGTTCCGTTTCGACACCGAGGCCCAGGCCGTCGAGATGGCCAACGACACCGAATTCGGCCTCGCCGCCTACTGCTACACCCGCGACCTGGGCCGCGCCTGGCGCATGAGCGAGGCGCTGGAGTACGGCATGGTCGGGATCAACGAAGGGCTGATTTCCACTGAGGTCGCGCCATTCGGCGGGATCAAGTCCTCAGGGCTGGGCCGTGAAGGGTCGAAGTACGGCATCGAGGATTACCTGGAACTCAAATACACCTTGATGGGCGGCCTTTGAGCCCGCGGGAGCTACGCAAATGAACAACGAAAAGTATGAAAAAGGCCTGAAGATCCGTACCCAGGTGCTGGGTGAGGCCTACGTCAATCGTTCCATCGAGAACGCCGACGACTTCACCCGACCGTTGCAGGAAATGGTCACCGAGTATTGTTGGGGTCATGTCTGGGGTCGTGAGGGTTTGTCGCTCAAGGAGCGCAGCATGATCAACCTGGCGATGATCTCGGCCCTCAACCGGCCCCATGAACTCAAACTGCATGTACGCGGCGCCTTGCGTAACGGCCTGAGTCGTGAGCAAATACGCGAAATATTGCTTCAGGTCGGCATTTATTGCGGTGTCCCCGCTGCCGTAGACAGTTTCCGGCTCGCCCGTGAAGCCTTCGCCGAAGCCGATGCCGAGGCCTCCAGTTAACCCTTGGCTGTTTGATCTGACCGGGCACCCAGATTCCCGTAATCGAAGTGCTCTTTTTTGCATGGACAGCCACAATCAGAGCGGACCCCATGAAACGCCTGCCACTCGACGACAGCTTCAAGGTCAATCGCAACCCCGTTACCCTGCGCGAAATCGTGCTGGATAAACTGCGAAGCGCCATCATGAACTTCCAGCTCCTGCCGGGAGACCGTCTGGTCGAACGCGATCTGTGCGATCGCCTGGGCGTCAGCCGTACCTCCGTGCGCGAAGCCTTGCGTCACCTGGAATCCGAAGGCCTGGTGGAATTCGCCGACGCCAAGGGCCCGCGTGTCGCGATCATCACCCTGGCCGATGCCGTGGACATCTACGAGTTGCGCTGCGTACTCGAAGGGCTGATCGTGCAACTGTTCACCCTGCGCGCCAAGGCCAAGGACATCAAGGCCCTGGAAAAAGCCCTCGAAGAAAATCGCAAGGCGCTCAAGGACGGTGAGCTGCAACAGGTCATCGACTCGGTGCAAGGTTTCTACGATGTGCTGCTCGAAGGCTCGGGCAACCATGTCGCGGCCACTCAATTGCGCCAGTTGCAGGCACGCATCAGCTACCTGCGCGCGACCTCGGTGTCCCAGGAAAACCGTCGCGGCGCCAGTAACCAGGAAATGGAACGCATGGTCGAGGCGATCAAGGGCGGTGATCCGCTGGCCGCCCACCAGGCTTGCGTCGACCACGTGCGTGCGGCCGCTGCCGTGGCCCTGGACTACCTCAAGCGCAAGCAGGAAGAAACCGGCGACATCCCGGCGATTACCTTGCCCATCGCGCTGAAAGAACCGCGCATAGGTCGCTGAAATGTTCAGCCCGAGCTTTTGCCCCAAGTGCGGCAGCGCAGACCTCAGGTCACAGTTGCCGCCGGGCGATACGCACGAGCGCCTGATGTGCCGCGGTTGCGGCTACATCCATTACGTCAATCCGAAAATCATAGCCGGCTGCATCATCGAGCAGGACGGCAAGTATTTGCTGTGCCAACGCGCGATTCCGCCGCGTCCGGGCACCTGGACCCTGCCGGCAGGCTTCATGGAAAGTGGCGAGACCACCGAACAGGCGGCCTTGCGCGAAGTCTGGGAAGAAAGCGGCGTGCGTGCCGAAATCGTCTCGCCCTATTCGATCTTCAGCGTGCCGAAGATCAGCGAGGTGTACATCATCTTCCGCGCCATCGCGCTGGAGATTACCGGGCAGTACGGCCCGGAAACCCTCGACTACAAGTTCTTCGCGCCCGAGGACATTCCCTGGGACAGCATCTACTATCCGGCGATCCGGCAGATCCTTGAGCGCTATATCGAGGAGCGTCAGGCCGGGGTTTATGGCATCTACATGGGCAATGACGACAGCGGGAAGATTCACTTCATTCGCTGAAAAAACCCCATTCCCCCTGTAGGAGCGAGCCTGCTCGCGATGGTCGTCAACGATGACGCGTGCTGACTGACCGAACGCGTTGCTCTAACGTTTTTCGCGAGCAGGCTCGCTCCTACAGGGTCAAGCGGTGTTGGTCAGAGCGGCGCCATGCCCTCGACGATAATGACCTCTGCCTTCGCCACGCCTTCGCGATGTCCCCTGGCCTCCTGATACAACGCCGAGTGATAGCAAGCCACCGCCTGCTCATAGGAATCAAACTCGATCACCACACTGCGTTGCGGCGTAGGCCGGCCTTCCATCGCCTCGCTGCGCCCGCCCCGCGCGAGAATCCGACCGCCATACTGAGCAAACGCCTTCGGCGCCCGCTGGGTGTATTGGCTGTATTGATCGGGGTCGGTGACATCCACATGAGCAATCCAGTACGCCTTCATAGTGACCTCTCGGTTTGTTTTGTATTATGGTATACCACAATACTCATCCAACAAACACTGAGACTCCAGCATGGCCTTCAACAGCATCGAAGAAATCATCGAAGATTACCGCCTCGGCAAAATGGTCCTGCTGGTCGACGACGAAGACCGGGAAAACGAAGGCGACCTGTTGCTGGCCGCCGACTGCTGCACGCCCGAGGCGATCAGTTTCATGGCCCGCGAAGCCCGTGGCCTGATCTGCCTGACCTTGACCGACGAGCACTGCAAGCGCCTGGGCCTGGAGCAGATGGTGCCGAGCAACGGCAGCGTGTTCAGCACCGCCTTCACCGTGTCCATCGAGGCCGCCGTCGGGGTGACCACCGGTATCTCCGCCGCCGATCGTGCCTGCACCGTGGCCGCCGCCGTCGCTGCCAACGCCGGCCCTGCCGACATCGTGCAACCCGGCCATATCTTCCCGTTGCGTGCCCGGGAAGGCGGCGTGCTTACCCGCGCCGGTCATACCGAGGCCGGTTGCGACCTGGCCCGCCTGGCCGGCCATACCCCGGCCTCGGTGATCGTCGAAGTGATGAACGACGACGGCACCATGGCCCGGCGCCCTGACCTGGAAGTGTTTGCGCGCAAGCACGGGATCAAGATCGGCACCATCGCCGACCTGATCCACTACCGCCTTAGCACCGAACACACCATCGTGCGCATCGGTGAACGTGATCTGCCCACCGTACACGGCACCTTTCGTCTGATCACCTTTGAGGATCGCATCGAAGGCGGTGTCCACATGGCCATGGTCATGGGCGATCTGCGCCGTGATGAGCCGACGCTGGTGCGCGTGCATGTGATTGACCCGTTGCGCGATCTGGTCGGTGCCGAGTACAGCGGGCCGACCAACTGGACCTTGTGGGCCGCCTTGCAGCGTGTCGCCGCCGAAGGTCACGGCGTGGTGGTGGTGCTGGCCAATCACGAATCCTCCCAGGCGTTGCTCGAACGCGTACCGCAATTGACCCAGACGCCCCGACAGTTCAGCCGTTCGCAGTCGCGGATTTATTCGGAGGTGGGCACCGGTGCGCAGATCCTGCAGAACCTGGGTGTCGGCAAGCTGCGCCATCTCGGGCCGCCGCTGAAATATGCCGGTTTGACCGGGTATGACCTGGAAGTGGTGGAGAGTATTCCTTTCACCGAGTGACTCTTGGTTTAACACAATTCCCTGTGGGAGCGGGCTTGCTCGCGAAGAGGGAGTGTCAGTCGACCCAAAGTTGTCTGACACACCGCTTTCGCGAGCAAGCCCGCTCCCACAGGGGATTGCGTCGCCGGACGAAGTTCAGATCCACAGAAAAAACACCTTTTGGCTGATAGCCGGTACGGCAAAATGCTTGCACAAAGTTTGGAATACCATAATATGATATTCCATAGACCGGACAGTCAGCACTGACTCGACGGACCTACTGCTCCCGATAGGCGGGCACTCCAAAGCCCCGCTCATAAACACAACAATGAGGGCGTGAAAATGGTGTTGAACAAACGTGCGACCGCAGTTCTTTTTGCGGGACTGCTGAGCGTGACCAGCCAGGCATTGCTGGCGGCTGAAAGCGTCAACTTCGTGAGTTGGGGCGGCAGCACCCAGGATGCGCAGAAGCAGGCCTGGGCCGACCCGTTCAGCAAGGCCAGCGGCATTACCGTCGTGCAGGATGGCCCGACCGACTACGGCAAACTCAAGGCCATGGTCGAGAGCGGCAACGTGCAGTGGGACGTGGTCGACGTCGAAGCCGACTTCGCCTTGCGCGCCGCCGCCGAAGGCTTGCTCGAACCCCTCGATTTCAAAGTCATTGAACGCGACAAGATCGACCCGCGCTTCGTCAGCGATCACGGCGTCGGCTCGTTCTTCTTCTCCTTCGTCCTCGGCTACAACGAAGGCAAGCTCGGCGCCAACAAGCCTCAGGACTGGTCCGCACTGTTCGACACCAAGACCTACCCCGGCAAACGCGCCCTCTACAAATGGCCAAGCCCAGGCGTGCTTGAACTGGCGCTGCTGGCCGACGGTGTAGCGGCGGACAAGCTCTATCCGCTAGACCTGGACCGCGCCTTCAAGAAACTCGACACCATCAAGAAAGACATCGTCTGGTGGGGCGGCGGCGCGCAGTCGCAGCAACTGCTGGCCTCCGGTGAGGCGAGCATGGGCCAGTTCTGGAACGGCCGGATCCATGCCCTGCAGGAAGACGGCGCCCCGGTCGGCGTAAGCTGGAAGCAGAACCTGGTCATGGCCGACATCCTGGTCATCCCCAAGGGTTCGAAAAACAAGGACGCGGCGATGAAGTTCCTGGCCAACGCCAGCAGTGCCAAGGGCCAGGCGGACTTCTCCAACCTGACCGCCTACGCACCGGTCAACGTCGACAGTGTGGCGCGCCTGGATTCGGCGCTGGCCCCGAACCTGCCGACCGCCTACGCAAAGGATCAGATCACTCTTGATTTCGCGTACTGGGCCAAGAACGGTCCGGCCATCGCGACACGGTGGAACGAATGGCTGGTCAAATGAAAATGACGGTAACCGCGTCCCGTCCATCCACGCCAGTCGGGAGCGCCTCCGGCGCTGTCGGCAAGGCGGCTGCGATGACGCAATCCCCTACCCTGGCGCAACGCTGGCGCGGATCGAGCAACCTGATCCCCGCCCTGCTGTTCCTCGGCCTGTTCTTTCTCGCGCCGCTGATTGGCCTGCTGTTGCGCGGCGTGCTGGAACCGGTGCCGGGCCTGGGCAACTATGAGCAACTGTTCGCCAACTCGGCCTATGCGCGGGTGTTGCTCAACACCTTCTCGGTGGCCGGCCTGGTGACGCTGTTCAGCCTGTTGCTGGGCTTCCCGCTGGCTTGGGCGATCACCCTGGTGCCGCGCGGCTGGGGGCGCTGGATCCTGAATATCGTGCTGCTGTCGATGTGGACCAGCCTGCTCGCCCGCACCTACTCCTGGCTGGTGTTGCTGCAAGCCTCCGGGGTGATCAACAAGGCGTTGATGGCCATGGGCATCATCGATCAACCGCTGGAGATGGTGCACAACCTCACCGGCGTGGTGATCGGCATGAGCTACATCATGATCCCGTTCATCGTGCTGCCGTTGCAGGCGACCATGCAGGCCATCGACCCGATGATCCTGCAGGCCGGCTCGATCTGCGGCGCCAGTCCGTGGACCAACTTCTTCCGGGTGTTCCTGCCGCTGTGCCGGCCGGGGCTGTTCTCCGGCGGCCTGATGGTCTTCGTGATGTCCCTCGGTTACTACGTGACCCCGGCGCTGCTGGGCGGTGCGCAGAACATGATGCTGCCCGAGTTCATCATTCAGCAGGTGCAGTCGTTCCTCAACTGGGGCCTGGCCAGCGCCGGCGCCGCGCTGCTGATCGTGATCACGCTGGTGTTGTTCTACTTCTACCTGAAGCTCCAGCCGGAATCCCCGGTTGGCGCCAGCAACGCGAGGTAAGCCGTCATGCTCCTGACCCCCAATGCCATGAGCCGGCGCATGCGCTTCGGCCTGTATGCCACCACCGGGCTGATCGGTCTGTTCCTGCTGCTGCCGATTGTGTTCATCGTGCTGCTGTCGTTCGGCTCGTCGCAATGGCTGGTGTTCCCGCCACCGGGCTGGACGCTGAAATGGTACGGCCAGTTCTTCTCCAACGCCGACTGGATGAGCGCGGCCATGGCCAGCCTCAAGGTCGCGGTGCTGACCACGTTCTTCGCCGTCGCGCTGGGTCTGCCCACAGCTTTCGCCCTGGTGCGTGGCCGCTTCCCCGGCCGGGAAATGCTCTACGGTCTGTTCACTCTGCCAATGATCGTGCCGCTGGTGATCATCGCCGTGGCGGTGTACGCGCTGTTCCTGAAACTGGGCTACACCGGGACCATGTTCGCGTTCGTGGTCAGCCACGTCATCGTCGCGCTGCCGTTCACCATCATCTCGATCATCAATTCGCTGAAGCTGTTCGATCAGTCGATCGAGGATGCAGCGGTGATCTGCGGCGCCTCGCGCCTGCAAGCGGTGTTCAAGGTGACCTTCCCGGCGATTCGTCCGGGCATGGTGGCCGGCGCCCTCTTCGCCTTCCTCGTCTCCTGGGATGAAGTGGTGCTGAGCGTGATGATGGCCAGCCCGACCCTGCAAACCCTTCCCGTGAAAATGTGGACCACCCTGCGCCAGGACCTGACGCCCGTGATCGCCGTCGCCTCGACGCTGCTGATCGGCCTCTCGGTATTGGTCATGGTGATCGCCGCCGCACTGCGCCGGCGCAATGAAATCAGCGCCTGAGCGCGCAGGAGTACGACATGAGTGCAGTGATCAAAGATTCCGCGCAGCAAAATGACAAGCCCCTGGTGAGCCTGCGCAACCTGAACAAATACTACGGCGACTTTGCCGCCGTGGACGACATCTCGCTGGACATCAAGGACGGTGAATTCCTCACCTTCCTCGGTTCCAGCGGCTCGGGCAAAAGCACCACGCTGTCGATGCTCGCCGGTTTCGAAACCCCGAGCAGCGGCGAGATCCTGGTCAACGGCCAGTCGCTGGTGAATGTGCCGCCGCACAAACGCGATATCGGCATGGTGTTCCAGCGCTATTCGCTGTTCCCGCACCTGTCGGTACGCGACAACATCGCCTTCCCGTTGGCCATCCGCAAACTGGCCGCCGCCGAACGCGAACGCCGGGTCGATGCAATGCTCAAGCTGGTGCAGCTTGAGCAGTTTGCCCATCGCCGCCCTTCGCAATTGTCCGGTGGCCAGCAGCAACGAGTCGCCATTGCACGGGCGCTGGTCTATGAGCCACGCATCCTGCTGATGGACGAACCCCTCGGTGCACTGGACAAGAAACTGCGCGAAGACTTGCAGGATGAACTGCGTCAGCTGCATCGGCGCCTGGGCATCACCATCGTCTACGTGACCCACGATCAGGAAGAAGCCATGCGCCTGTCCCAGCGCATCGCGATTTTCAGCCACGGCAAGATCGTCGGCCTGGGCAGCGGCTATGACCTGTACCAGAATCCGCCGAATGCTTTTGTCGCCTCGTTCCTTGGCAACTCCAACTTCCTCAAACTCAAGGCCCAGGGTAATGCGGTGGCGACCTTCGAAGGGCAACCGCTGTCGATCCGACTCACGGCCGGCCTGCAAACTGATCAGAACGTGTTGCTGATGGTGCGTCCGGAAAAAGCCCTGGCCCTGAGCAATGAACAGGCCGTTGCCGAACCCTTGGCTGCCGGCTGGAACGAAGTCTCGGCCAAGGTCGTGGAAGTGCTGTTTCTGGGTGAAAGCCAGACGTGCAGCGTGGTCACCGCTGGCGGCACCTCGATGACGGTCAAGGCGCTGTCCGCCGCCGGCATGCCGCTCAAGTCCGGTGACCCGGTGCGGGTGCGCTGGGCTACCGCGGATGCCTGCGTCTACACCGAATGGGCCGAAAGCGACCTGAACAAGGCCGCCGGCGCTCACTGATCCATTGGCCTGCGCGCGCGGGCCACTATAATGAGTCACCCTCGGGCCACCACAACGTCGGGTTGTGGTGGCCTTTTTTCTGGTTCGTTCTCTGGTTTGGAGTTCAGATCATTTTCGACCTGGACGCGGTCTCTTGTAGGAGCTGGCTTGCCAGCGATGGTCGTTAACGATAACGCGTGTGAGATGGATAAACGCGGCGCACTTGAGTCCATCGCCGGCAAGCCGGCTCCTACAGTTTCCCCCGAGATTGCATGAAGAACCTTTTTTCTGTCATCTGTAAGATAAATTGGACAACGGATTCCTAAAATCACGGTTTAATGCTAAATAGTGCTCAGTATTTTTAACGCCCGACCCTGTCGTGCCACACAGTGCAACGAGAATAACGATATGAAAGTCCATTTCGAGAAAAGTGAAGTGTTTGGGACCCTCCACCTGCAAGCGGCGGTGGCAGCATGATCGAAGTTACCGAAGTTTCCATTGCCGAGCTGCGCGCCGCGCTCGAATCCGGCCAGACCACCTCGGTTGAACTGGTCCAGGCTTATCTTGCGCGGATCGACGCCTTTGACGGCCCCGAAACGCCTACCGCGCTGAACGCGGTCGTGGTTCGCAACCCCGAGGTGCTCGCCGAAGCCCAGGCGTCCGACGCTCGTCGCGCCAAGGGCCAGACGCTGGGAGCTCTGGACGGGATCCCCTACACCGCCAAGGACAGCTATCTGGTCAAGGGCCTCACCGCCGCTTCCGGCAGCCCGGCCTTCAAGGACCTGGTCGCCTATCGCGATGCGTTCACCATCGAACGCCTGCGCGCCGCCGGGGCCATCTGCCTGGGCAAGACCAACATGCCGCCAATGGCCAACGGCGGGATGCAGCGTGGTGTCTACGGCCGCGCCGAGAGCCCGTACAACGCTGACTACCTCACGGCCCCTTTCGCCTCCGGCTCGTCGAACGGTGCCGGCACGGCGACCGCGGCCAGTTTCTCGGCCTTCGGCCTGGCGGAAGAAACCTGGTCGAGCGGCCGTGGACCGGCCTCGAACAATGGCTTGTGCGCCTACACCCCTTCGCGCGGCGTGATCTCGGTGCGCGGCAACTGGCCGTTGACCCCGACCATGGATGTGGTCGTGCCGTTTGCCCGGACCATGGCCGACCTGCTCGAAGTGCTCGACGTAGTGGTGGCCGATGACCCGGACACCCGTGGCGACCTGTGGCGCCTGCAGCCCTGGGTACCGATCCCGAAATCTTCTTCGGTACGCCCTGAGTCCTATGCCGCGCTGGCCGCGAATAGCGATGCGCTCAAAGGCAAGAAATTCGGCATCCCGCGCATGTACATCAACGCCGACCCTGAAGCCGGCACCTCCGAAGCACCGGGCATCGGTGGCCCGACTGGCCAACGCATCAACACCCGTCCTTCGGTGATCGGGCTCTGGGAACAGGCGCGCAAGGCCCTCGAAGCCGCGGGCGCCGAAGTGCTCGAAGTCGACTTCCCGCTGGTCTCCAATTGCGAGGGCGATCGTCCTGGTGCGCCGACCGTGTTCAATCGCGGCATCGTCTCCAAGGAATTTTTGCACCATGAACTGTGGGACCTGTCCGCCTGGGCCTTCGATGATTTCCTGCAAGCGAACGGCGATCCCAAACTGAATCGCCTCGTCGATGTCGACGGCCCGCAGATCTTCCCTCATGACCCGGGCACCCTGCCCAATCGCGAGGGTGACCTGGCCGCCGGCATGGACGAATACGTGCGCATGGCCGAACGCGGCATCACGCCGTGGGATCAGATCAGCACGGTGCCGGACGGCCTGCGCGGCCTGGAAAAGACCCGCAAGATCGATCTGGAAGACTGGATGGATCGCCTGGGCCTCGACGCGGTGCTGTTCCCGACGGTGGCCGATGTGGGTCCGGCGAATGCCGATGTCGATCCGCAATCGGCGGATATCGCCTGGAGCAACGGCGTATGGGTCGCCAATGGCAACCTCGCCATCCGTCATCTCGGTGTGCCGACGGTCACCGTACCGATGGGCGTGATGCCGGACATCGGCATGCCGGTCGGCCTGACGTTTGCCGGGCGCGCCTATGACGACTCGTCGCTGCTGCAGCTGGCGTCGGCGTTCGAATCGACCGGCAGCAAACGCATGATCCCGCCGCGTACCCCGCCATTGGTCGCTGACAAGCGGTAATGTGGGAGCTGGCTTGCCAGCGATGGTCGTTAACGATGACGCGTTTGAGCTGGATGAACGCGACGCACTTGAGTCCATCGCCGGCAAGCCGGCCCCTACAGTTTCCCGGGATCATCAGGGATCAACCTGGGCCATCAGCTCGGGAATCGATTCCGGCCGCTTGGCATAACGCTGTGCCAGCACCGCACAGACCATCAGTTGAATCTGGTGGAACAACATCAGCGGCAAGATCAGCAAGCCAATGGTGCTACCGGCAAACAGCACCTGCGCCATCGGCACGCCGGTCGCCAGGCTTTTCTTCGAACCGCAGAAGAGAATGGTGATGCGGTCTTCCTGGTTGAAGCCGAATGCCTTGCCCAGTACGGTCGAGGCCACCAACACCAGCGCCAGAACGATGCAGCAGACCAGCACCAGCCCAAGCAGATCCAACAACGGAATCTGCTGCCAGAGGCCTTCGATCACCGCTTCGCTGAACGCGCCGTAGACCACCAGCAGAATCGAACCCTGGTCGACGAACTTCAACCAGCTCTTGTTGCGCGCCACCCAGTTGCCGATCCAGCGCCGCGCGATCTGCCCGGCAATGAACGGCAGCAGCAACTGCACGCTGATCTTGAGGATGGCGTCAAGGGTCGAGGCGCCTTCGCCGTGGACATTCAGCAGCAGGGTCACCAGCAACGGCGTGAGAAAAATCCCGAACAGGCTGGACGCCGCCGCGCTGCAAATCGCCGCCGGGATGTTGCCCCGCGCCAGGGAAGTAAAGGCAATCGCCGACTGCACCGTGGCGGGCAGCGCGCACAGGTAGAGCATGCCCATGTACAGGTCATTGCCGATCAGCGGCGACAGCAGCGGCTTGAGCGCCAGACCGAGCAACGGAAACAGCACGAAGGTCAGGCTGAACACCAGCAAATGCAGGCGCCAGTGCCCGGCACCGGCAATGATCGACTCGCGGGACAGCTTGGCGCCATGCAGGAAAAACAGCAGCGCGATGGCGATGTTGGTCAGCCAGCCAAAACCGAGCGCGACCTGGCCGCTGGCGGGCAGCAGGCTGGCGAGCGTCACTACGCCGATCAGGGTCAGGGTGAAGTTGTCGGGTAACAAACGGGGGCGAGTCATGGGGTTGATCATCCGGGGGTTGCCAGTACATGAAAGTGACTCTAACGTGACCGGGAATTACCGACTAACGCCGATGAGCCAGCTGATGCCGCCTAAAGGACATGACAAGAGTGTTCGACGCAGTATTCCCGGGCTGTCCAGCCTGCCACGACCGCTCTACGGCCGTACCGAATCGCTGCCCAATCGCGCACTGACCCGGCGCCACAGCCACCCGTGGGTGCAGCTTTCCTACGCGATTGCGGGCGTGCTCGAAATACAGACCGGCGTCGGGCGTTTCGTGGCCCCGCCGGAGCGTGCGGTGTGGATTCCGGCGGGCATGCCGCACCGGGTGTTCAGTTCGCCACGCACGGAAATGCGCAGCCTGTACATCGATTGCAGTGTCTCGACGTGGGCGCCGCCGGGCTGTCATGTACTGGGGGTCAGTGATTTGTTGCGCGAGTTGATCCGCGCCTTCAGTCAGGTTCCGGTGGAATACGATCAGGACGGGCCGCATGGTCGGTTGGCCCAGGTGATTCTGGATCAGTTGGCCGAGGCGCCACAGATCGACTTGATGCTGCCGCTGCCCCAGGACAGTCGATTGCGGCAAATCGCGCAAAGCCTGGAGTCGCACCCGGAGCAACAGACCACGCTCAGCCACTGGAGCGACCAATTCGGCGTCACCGAAAAAACCCTCAGTCGCCTGTTCCTGCGCGACACCGGCCTGACCTTTCGCGCCTGGCGCCAGCGCTTGCGTCTGCTCGGCGCCCTGACGCCACTGGAACAGGGCGAGCGAGTGACCGACGTCGCGTTGGCCTGCGGCTACGATTCGACGTCAGCGTTTATCGCTGCCTTCCGCCAGCAGTTCGGCGAAACACCGGGGGAGTTTTTTCGCTGAGTCCAACACCGTACACCTCTGTTGCCTGTCAGTCCGCCATCGCGAGCAAGCTCGCTCCCACAGGGGCCATGGGTATACACAAAACCTGTGCTCGACATAAAAACCTGTGGGAGCGAGCTTGCTCGCGATGGCGCCGGGTCAGTCGACACCTGCATTGACTGTCAGGTCGCTATCGCGAGCAGGCTCGCTCCTACAGGGATTTCACATAAATATCCCGGTGTTACTGATCGGACTTGATACTGGTCCAGACCCGGGTACGGACCCGCTCAAGCTTTTGCGGCAGTGGCTGCACGACGTACAGCGTCTTCAATGCCTCGCTGGTCGGTGTCAGGTTCGGGTTGCCGGTGATGTCCTTGTTGATCAGCGCCAGCGAGTCCTTGTTGGCATTCGGGTAACCGAGGAAGTCGCTGATCGGCGCGATGACTTTCGGGTCCAGCAGGTGGTTGAGGAATTCGTGGGCCTCGGCGACGTTCTTCGCGCTTTTCGGGATGGCGAAGGTGTCGAACCAGATCGGCGCGCCTTCTTTCGGCAGGCGCCAGTCGACGACCACGCCGTTGCCCGCCTCTTTGGCGCGATTGCCGAATTGATAGAAGCTGCCGGAGTAACCGATGGCCACGCAGATATCGCCGTTGGCGATGTCGGTCATGTACTTGGCGGAGTTGAAATAGGTGACGTAGGGGCGAACCTTGAGCATCAATGCCTTGGCTTTTTCGTAGTCATCGGGGTTCTGGCTGTTCGGATCCAGCCCCAGGTAATGCAGGGCCAGCGGCAGGATCTCCGACGGTGAGTCGAGCATCGCTACGCCACAGGCCTTGAGCTTCTCCATGTTCTCGGGCTTGAACACCAGGTCCCAGCTGTCCACCGGTGCATTCTCGCCCAGCGCCGCCTTGACCTTGGCCGGGTTGAAACCGATCAACACAGTGCCGTACATGTAGGGCACGCCGTACAGGTTGCCCGGGTCGTTCTTGTCCAGCAACTTGAGCAATGCAGGGTCCTGGTGCGACCAGTTCGGCAACCTGGACTTGTCGAGTTTCTGGAACACGCCCGCCTTGATCTGGGTTTCGATGAACTGGTTCGACGGCACCACCAGGTCGTAGCCCGAGTTGCCGGTCAGCAGCTTGGCTTCCAGGGACTCGTTGGTGTCGAAGGTGTCCCAGGTCACCTTGATCCCGGTGTCCTTGGCGAAATCCTTGGGCACGGACGGCAGGATGTAGTCCGCCCAGTTGTACACCCGCAATTCGCGCTGTTCGGCATGCACCGCGCTGGCCAGCAGCGACAGTCCGCAAACGGTGGCGCCCAGTATGCGTTTCATTGAGTCCATGGATCATTTCCCCAAGTGTGGCGTGAGTTCGATGGTTTTTATGTTCTGTACACGGCAGCAGCCTTGAAAACAGCCAAGGGCAAGGAAGTGAAGCGTCTGGTTGTGGTTTTCACCTTGGGTTGCCGACTCAGCCACCCGCGTCTGATTCTTGCTGACGGCGTCGCCGGTTCACAGCGTGAGGCAGGCCAAAAGGAGATCGAAATGGCCAAAATACATGTCCGCTTTGATCAGCGGTGCGAGGCCTTTCACCGAGGTTAGTCCAAACAGCCGATGCCCGGGCAGCCTCGTTGCTGCCTATTGCGCAACACACCAATAACAAGATCGCGAGGCTTCGATGCGTGCTCCACTCCTGCTTGCCCTGCCCCTGCTCGGCCTGCTCAGTGCCTGTTCCGAACCCTATGAACCGCAACCGCTGGCCAGCAACGGCAGCGCCACACCCTTGATCGGTAGCGCCGCTGTCGCGCAACCGCTGAACGGTACGATTCCCGCCAACCCCTACATGACCAGCAACGGCAGCAGCTACATGCATTCCGATGGCTACAGCTCCGACACGCACCCGGGGCCCGGTCCGTTGGGCCGGGATGTTCAGGTGAACAGTCGCGATGGCAGCCGCAAGCCCGGCGGCATGTGCCCGATTCATACCTTCGATCAGCAGGGTCGCCTGGTGGTGTTGTGCGCCAACCTGATGCAGTTCGAACTGCAATTGCTCGAACCACGCACCCTCAAGCTGCTGGCCCGCTATCCGCTGCCGCCGCGTCCGTCGACTTTCCACGCGCTGATTACCCTGGACCCGGACAAGATCATGGCCGACACCTCCGGCGCCTATTTCTATGTCGACGAACAGAATCGCGTGGTCATCGCCGATGCCGAGCAGCACATCCAGCGCGTCGTGCATCGTCAGGATGAGTCCGGTGCGTGGTCGTTCGAAGCGGTCGACAACTGGGACCTGAGCGACAAGGTCCCCCACGATTGTGTGAAGCCTGCCAACTGGTTCCCCAAAGGCGAATGCGACCCCGTCACCGGGGTCATGCCCGATCACCGGGGCTTGATCTGGTGGATCACCCGGCGCGGCCGCATCGGCACCCTGAACCCCGACACCGGCAAGGTCCAGGGCATTCAACTGGCCCACGAAGAAATCCAGAACGGCATGTCGGTGGCGGCCGATGGTGTCTACCTGGTGTCCGACCACGCCATGTACCGCTTCGTCGCCGATGCCGAGGGCAAGCCCGTGCAAGGCTGGCGCGAAGTCTATGACCGCGGCACCGGGCGCAAGGTCGGCGCGATCAATCAGGGCAGCGGTACCACCCCGACCCTGCTCGGCGAGCGCTACGTCACCATCACCGACAACAGCGACGGACGCATCAACCTGCTGGTCTACCGTCGCGAGCAGGACTACGCCGGCAATCGCCTGATCTGCAAGCTGCCGGTGTTCGACAACAACGCCTCGGCCACCGACAACTCGGCCATCGGCTGGGGTCGCTCGATCATCCTCGAGAACAACGCCGGCTACACCAGCGCCTTCGCGCAGAAGGACTGGCAGGCCGTGCACGGCGGCATCAGCCGCATCGACATCCGCACCGATGAGTCGGGCTGCGACCGAATCTGGGAATCGAAGGAACGTTCGCCATCGGTGGTCCCCAAACTCTCGGTGAGCAACGGTCTGCTGTACTTCTACACCTTCGAGCCGCAGCCCGACGGCGAGAACGCCTGGTACCTGATGGCGCTGGATTTCGACAGCGGCCAGACCCGATTCAAGGCGCTGAGCGGGGTCGGCCAGGCCTTCGACAACAACTGGTCGCCGATCACACTGGCGCCGGACGGCACGGCCTATGTCGGGACTTTCGGTGGGTTGGTTGCTCTTTGGGACAAGGGGGTGAATGCAACAAACGAGCAACCACGCGTGAGTGCCAGTGGCGGCCAACCCTGAAAAGCGATTCATTGTGGGAGCGAGCCTCCCACAGGGGATCGGGTGCACCTTTGAGACATTGGTCAGCTGTCAGGCCGTCATCGCGAGCAAGCTCGCTCCCACAGGTATCGAGTACATCTGCAAGATTTCGGTCGGCTGGCTGGCCGCCTTCGCGAGCAAGCTCGCTCCCACAGAAGAGCAAAAACAGATCGGCGTACACAGACGCTTCTCACCACTCATCAGGCCGAGCGTTAGCTCGCCTGCAGCTCTTGATCTTGATCCACCCGCCCCCTCGGCAGGCTGAGTGGAGGCGTTTATCCGGGGATTGGCGCGCAGCGCCGTTCGAGGCAGTCGAACACATCGCATGTAGGTGCCAGCGAAGCCAACCGGAGGGCGATGCCCCCGGATGAATGCCGGAGCGAAGGAACCCCGAGCCTTGGCGAGGGGCCGTACGTAAGGGGCGAGACCTTTTGGTTCCTTTTGGGGCGTTTGCCAAAAGGGACTCGCCGTAAGGGCGAAACCGCCAGCCGCCGTTACCGCAGCAACGGATATGTACTCAATCAACCAAGAACCTGGTCGGCCCAAAGGCCGCCAAGGTCAAAGAATATCAACCAACACCAACAACCCCCTCCCCATGCAACTGCCGCAACAACACCACCCCACCCTCCAGAAACTCCGAAGCCCTCACCGCCCCCGCCTCGATCGCCAATCCTTGCAACTGCTCACGCCCGGTCAACTCGGGAAACTCGCCAATTCGCAGCAACAACCGCCACGCCAACGGACTCAATTCAGAAAACCTCACACTCCAGTCCTCGGCGCGACGCACCAGCAACAAGGTCGGCTGAGCAGGCGCCACATCAGGCTGGTAATCCGGCCCCACCCTTTGCACCGGCCAGGCATACGCCAACGGCCAGGCCAGCGGCGACACCCGCAAGGGCCGATCCAGCAGCAACGCGGCATCACCACCCACCTGAAGCTCGGCGTCAGACTGTTGCAGCGCCATTTCCACCCACTCGTAATGCGCCAGCTCCACCATGAACGGCGGCCACGGCCCATCACTCAACGCCTGAGGCCCAGCCGCGAGAAACTCGACAAACTCCTGGGCGATCTCACCGAATTTCGGCGTGCGGGCGCGGTAGTCCCGCAGAAAGATCCGCACCAGCGAACGCCAGTGCTCGTCACCCAGAATCTTCACCAACACCGGAAAGGTGCCACTGAGCAGCGAAGACAGGTTGGCGAACACCAGGTCGCGATAAACCAGGGCCCGCGCCGGGTCCATTTCCGTGGGTGGCCCGTTGCGTTCAGGGTCGCGCAGGTACAGGCCCATGGTGGTTTGCTGATGCAAAAGACTCGACTTACCCACGGTTCACGCCCTCCTGTTGCAGGCGGCGAATGGTCTGCAATTCCGCCACCAGTTCAGCGAAGACGGGAAAGTTGAAATCCCGCTCCAGCAAGGTCGGTTGCGCACCGAACCGGGCATAAGCCTGGGCCAGCAACGACCACACCGCCGGTTTGACCGAAGCGCCATGGGTGTCGATCTTCAAGGTGTCAGACTCATCGAAATGCCCGGCAATGTGCATCGCCACCACCCGCCCCGAATCGATGCCAGCCAGGAACACCTGCGGATCGAAGCCGTGGTTGATCGAATTGACGTACACGTTGTTGACGTCCAGCAACAGGTCGCAATCGGCCTCGCGCAGCACGGCATTGGTGAAGGTCACCTCGTCCATGTCCTGTTGAGGCGCGGCATAGTAAGAGACGTTTTCCACCGCCAGGCGTCGCCCGAGAATGTCCTGGGCCTGACGGATACGCGCGGCGACGTGGTGCACCGCCTCTTCGGTAAAAGGCAACGGCAACAGGTCGTACAGGTGACCGTCATCGCTGCAATAGCTCAAATGCTCGCTGTACAGCGGCACGTTGTAGTGATCGAGAAAACCCCGGACTTCCTGCAAAAAACCGACGTCCAGCGCCGACGGCCCACCGAGGGACAGGGACAAACCGTGACAGGACAATGGATAGCGTTCCGCCAGGGCCCGCAATGCCGCGCCGTGGGCACCGCCGATGCCGATCCAGTTTTCCGGTGCGATTTCCAGAAAGTCGAAATCGCCTGCTGGTGCGGCCTGGAGGTCTTTGAGTAAACCGCGACGCAGGCCAAGCCCTGCGCTGGCCTTGGCTACGGGGGGAATGGAGGTCTGCATGGTGTCGATCTCACAAGATGTTCAAGGACGCGAGCCGGTGCCCGCCATGAGACAGAGTTAATCGAAGGGGTGTATCAGGACTGTGTTCGGCTGGGGCCGGAATTAGAGGTCACTGTGTCGAAAAGGGGTCTGGATACAGTGGGATACACGCCCGCTCCCACAGGGTCGTGTACCGGCAGAAAAAACGTTGCTTTCGTCGCGCCAGACCGCGCGGTACAAGGCCCGAACTAAACTTACTGCACACAGGGCCCGCTTGGTGCCCTGTACATTCCCACGACCACCGCCCAGTGGCGATCCCCTCGCCAGACAACGCCTCTGGACCGTGATCCTGCTGAAGGAGCACACATGATGGACGAGGCCAGACTCAACGATTTCATGGGCAAACTGGTTAATGACATGGGCGGCGCGGCGATGCTCGCCAACGTCATCCTCGGCGAAGAACTCGGCCTGTACCGGGCGATGGCCGACAGTCAGCCCATCACCCCTGAAACCCTTGCCGAGAAAACCGGCTGCAACACCCGCCTGCTGCGCGAATGGCTCAGTGCTCACGCCGCCTCAGGCTACATGGAACACCAGGACGGCCAGTTCCGCCTGCCCGAAGAACAAGCCATGGCTTTGGCAAAAGAAGACTCACCGGTTTATGTGGCGGGCGGGATCGGCGTGGTCGCGTCGTTTTTCCATGACAAGGACAAACTGGTCAACGCCATGCGCGGCAACGGCGCCCTGCCCTGGGGCGATCACCATCCGTGCATGTTCAGCGGGACCGAACGCTTCTTCCGCCCCGGCTACAAAGCTCATCTGGTCGCCGAATGGTTGCCGGCCCTCGACGGCGTAGTGGCCAAACTGGAAGCCGGGGCCAAAGTGGCGGACATCGGCTGCGGCCATGGTGCCTCGACGGTGATCATGGCCCAGGCGTTTCCGGATTCGCGCTTCGTCGGTTTCGACTACCACGCGCCGTCCGTTACCGTTGCCACCCAACGGGCCGAAGAAGGGGGCGTATCCAGCCGGGCCAGGTTCTTCCAGGGCACTGCCAAAAGCTACCCCGGCAGCGACTACGACCTGATCTGCTACTTCGATTGCCTGCATGACATGGGCGACCCGGTGGGCGCAGCCAAGCATGCCTATGAGTCGTTGAAGGACGACGGTACGGTGCTGCTGGTCGAGCCCTACGCCAACGACTTGCTCGACGACAACGTCAACCCGATCGGACGCCTGTTCTACGCGGCGTCGACCTTCATCTGCACGCCCAATTCGCTGTCCCAGGAAGTCGGCCTCGGCCTCGGTGCCCAGGCCGGTGAAGCGCGTTTGCGCAAGGTGTTCAGCGAGGCCGGTTTCACCCGTTTCCGGCGGGCCACGGAAACACCGTTCAACCTGATCCTGGAGGCGCGTAAATAAATACTGTCTGCTTTTTGTAGGAGCGAGCTTGCTCGCGATAAACGCGATCACGCCGCGGGGTGTCAGGCTTACAGTGTTATCATTGACGACCATCGCGAGCAAGCTCGCTCCTACAGGCCTGCACAGCATGTTCGACAATCTGATCCATGAACAGCTCGATCGCCTCCATCAGCTCATGGCGGAGCAGCCGTTTGCCGTGCTGACCGGGGCCGGCATCAGCACGCCTTCGGGCATTCCGGATTATCGCGACAGCCAGGGCGTGCGACGGGGCCGGCAGCCGATGATGTACCAGGAGTTTCTCTCGGCCCCGGAGTCCCGGCGACGCTACTGGGCGCGGGCGATGCTCGGCTGGCCGAGGGTGCGTCTGGCGCAGCCGAACGAAGCCCACGACACCCTGGCTCGCTTGCAAGACACGCGACAGATCAGAGGGCTGATCACCCAGAACGTCGACACCCTGCACGACCAGGCCGGCAGCCGTGACGTGATCGAACTCCACGGCAGCCTGCACCGGGTGTTGTGCCTGGATTGCGGCCGGCACAGCGGGCGCGATTCGATCCAGCACTTGATGGAAACACAGAACCCCTACCTGGCCGGCGTCGACGCGGTGCAAGCGCCGGACGGCGACACCTTGCTCGACCCGGCCTTTGAGGCACGCTTCCAGGTCCCGCACTGCCCGCATTGCGCCGGGGAACGGATGAAGCCGGATGTGGTGTTTTTTGGCGAGAACGTCGCACAGGCCACGGCGGCGAAAGCGATGGCCGCCGTCGAACAGGCTGCCGGGCTGTTGGTGATCGGCTCGTCGCTGATGGCTTACTCGGCGTTTCGCTTGTGCCGGGCGGTGGTGGATCAGGGCAAGCCGTTGATTGCGATCAACCTGGGCAAGACCCGGGCGGACGAGATTCTGGATTTGAAGATCGAAGGGTCGTGCGAGCAGCTGTTACCAACATTGGCGAAGCTACTTGGCAACTGACGAAACCCTATCCCTGTGGGAGCGAGCTTGCTCGCGATGACGGTGGATCAGCCAATAAACTGTCTGGATGTGCTGACCTCATCGCGAGCAAGCTCGCTCCCACAAGGTCCCCCATACAACTCACGAAAATCGCTGCCCAAGGTTTTCCGCTTTCAGCACATCAAACATCGCCTGCGCCGCCGCCGACAACTCGCCCCCCGGCAACGTCAACACCCCCAGCGCCCGCTCCACCACCGGGTCGCGCAAGGTGATGCAACGCGCCCCCAGTTCACGCATCTGCCCCGCGCACAAGGCCGGCACCGCGCTCACGCCCAGGCCACTGGCGACCATGCGCCCGACCGTCGCCAGTTGATGGCTTTCAAATTCCACCGGCAGCTTCATGCCGCGGGCCTGCAGATGCTCTTCAAGCATTACTCGCACAGTGGACGGACGCTGCAAGGTAATGAACGGCTCCTTGAGCAGGGTCTGCCAGTCGATGTCATCGAGTTCGGCCAGTGCCGAATCCAGAGGCACCACCGCGACGAAACGGTCGATGTACAACGGCGTGAATTGCAGCGACGAACTCTGGGTCGGTTCAAAGGCCACTCCCAGCTCCACCTGGCGGTCACGGACCATTTCCAGCACCTGCTCGTTGATCACGTCATTGACCGTCACGTTGACATTCGGATAACGGGCGCGGAAGGTCTTGAGGATCGGTGGCAGCAGGTTGCCGGCGAACGACGGCATCGCCGCCAGGGTCACGCGACCGCGCTGCAGGGTGAAGCGTTGACGCAGTTCATCCTCGGCATTGTCCCAGTCAGCGATCAACCGGCGCGCCAGCGGCACCAGGGATTCGCCTTCGGCGGTGAGCGCCACGTTACGCGTGTTGCGGGTGAACAAGCGCCCGCCCAGGCCCTCCTCCAGCGCCTTGATGGTCAGGCTCAGGGCCGATTGCGACAGGTGCAGGCGCTCGCAGGCCACGGCAAAGCTCAGGCTCTGGGCCACGGCCAGAAAGGCGCGGATCTGCTTGACGGTCATGGGGCAACGCTCCGGTTGTAAGCTACAGGTTCTAAGCTGCAAGAGACTGGACAGCACATTATTGAGCTTTATCAATCAATCCGCTCTAAAAAACAACTTAACAAATTAATCTGACAGCGAGACACTCCATCCCATTCGGCTAGCCAGCCGCCCACAAAGAATAAAAGAGGTGCATATGGCAGGTTTCGACAAGCGCGTGAGTTCCTACGAGGAAGCTCTGGCAGGTCTTGAAGACGGCATGACCGTGATCGCCGGCGGCTTCGGCCTGTGCGGGATCCCGGAAAACCTGATCAACGAGATCAAGCGCAAGGGCACCCGCGATCTCACCGTGGTTTCCAACAACTGCGGCGTCGACGGTTTCGGCCTTGGCGTACTGCTGACCGACCGCCAGATCAGCAAAGTGGTCGCGTCCTACGTCGGCGAAAACAAGCTGTTCGAAGAGCAACTGCTCAAGGGCGAAATCGAAGTCACCCTGACCCCCCAAGGCACCCTCGCGGAAAAAATGCGCGCAGGCGGCGCCGGCATCCCGGCGTTCTTCACCGCCACCGGCGTTGGCACGCCTGTCGCCGACGGCAAGGAAGTCCGCGAATTCCATGGTCGCAAGTACCTGATGGAAGAATCCATCACCGGCGACTTCGCCATCGTCAAAGGCTGGAAAGCCGACCATTTCGGTAACGTGATCTATCGCCACACCGCCCAGAACTTCAACCCGCTGGCGGCCACCGCCGGCAAGATCACCGTGGTCGAAGTCGAAGAAATCGTCGAACCCGGCGAGCTGGACCCGGCGCAGATCCACACCCCTGGCATCTACGTCGACCGGATCATCTGCGGCACGTTCGAGAAGCGCATCGAACAGCGCACCGTGCGTAAGTGATCCCCTGCCCCCGGACCGAATGAAGGAATAAAAACAATGGCACTTTCCCGCGAACAAATGGCTCAACGCGTCGCCCGCGAAATGCAGGACGGCTTCTACGTGAACCTGGGCATCGGCATTCCGACCCTGGTCGCCAACTACATCCCTGAAGGCATGGAAGTCATGCTGCAGTCGGAAAACGGCTTGCTGGGCATGGGTCCTTTTCCTACTGAAGACACCATCGATGCCGACATGATCAACGCCGGCAAGCAAACCGTGACCGCACGCATCGGTGCTTCGATCTTTTCCTCGGCCGAGTCTTTCGCGATGATCCGCGGTGGTCATGTCGACCTGACCGTGCTGGGCGCCTTTGAAGTGGACGTGCAAGGCAACATCGCCTCGTGGATGATCCCCGGCAAACTGGTCAAGGGCATGGGCGGCGCGATGGACCTGGTCGCCGGCGCAGACAACATCATCGTCATCATGACCCACGCATCCAAGGACGGTGAGTCCAAGCTGCTGTCCCAATGCAGCCTGCCGCTGACCGGCGCCGGGTGCATCAAGCGTGTACTGACCGACCTGGCCTACCTGGAAATCGAAAACGGCGCGTTCATTCTCAAAGAACGTGCGCCGGGCGTCAGCGTCGAGGAGATCGTCGCCAAGACCGCAGGTAAACTGATCGTGCCGGACCACGTGCCGGAAATGCAGTTCGCTGCCCAGTGAGGAATCATTCCATGCAAGAAGTCGTCATTGTTGCCGCCACGCGCACCGCGATCGGCAGTTTCCAGGGGGCGCTGGCCAATGTGTCCGCCGTCGACCTGGGCGCTGCGGTGATCCGCCAATTGCTGGCGCAAACCGGCCTGGATCCTGCGCAAGTCGATGAAGTGATCATGGGCCAGGTGCTGACCGCCGGCGCCGGGCAAAACCCTGCGCGCCAGGCCGCCATCAAGGCCGGCCTGCCCTTCGCCGTGCCGGCCATGACCCTGAACAAGGTCTGCGGCTCCGGTCTCAAGGCCCTGCACCTGGGTGCCCAGGCGATTCGCTGCGGCGATGCCGAGGTGATCATTGCCGGTGGCCAGGAAAACATGAGCCTGGCCAACTACGTCATGCCCGGTGCCCGCACCGGCCTGCGTATGGGGCACGCACAAATCGTCGACACCATGATCAGCGATGGCCTGTGGGATGCGTTCAACGATTACCACATGGGTATCACCGCCGAGAATCTGGCCGAGAAATACAGCCTGAGCCGCGAGCAGCAGGACGCGTTCGCCGCCGCCTCGCAGCAGAAAGCCGTGGCCGCCATCGAAGCCGGGCGCTTCGTCGATGAAATCACGCCGATCCTGATCCCGCAGCGCAAGGGCGATCCGCTGTCCTTCGCCACCGACGAGCAGCCACGGGCCGGCACCACCGCCGAATCCCTGGGCAAACTCAAAGCTGCCTTCAAGAAGGACGGTTCGGTGACCGCCGGTAACGCTTCGTCGCTGAACGACGGTGCCGCGGCCGTGATCCTGATGAGCGCCGAAAAGGCCAAGGCCCTGGGTCTGCCAGTCCTTGCAAAAATCGCCGCCTACGCCAACGCAGGCGTCGACCCGGCGATCATGGGCATCGGCCCGGTGTCGGCCACCCGCCGCTGCCTGGACAAGGCCGGCTGGTCCATCGACCAGCTGGACCTGATCGAAGCCAACGAAGCCTTCGCCGCGCAATCGCTGGCCGTGGCCAAGGACCTGGAATGGGACTTGAACAAGGTCAACGTCAACGGCGGCGCCATCGCCCTGGGTCACCCGATCGGTGCCTCGGGTTGCCGCGTGCTGGTGACCCTGCTGCATGAAATGCTCAAGCGTGACGCCAGGAAAGGCCTCGCCACCCTGTGTATCGGTGGTGGTCAGGGCGTGGCACTGGCGCTCGAACGGGCTTAAGCCAACAGCGTTCAACAGACGGCGCGGGGACCCACGAAGATCCGTGACCGCCTGGAAAAACACCCGGTGCGATGCAAGTCGCACCGGGTTCTTTTTTGCCTGCGTTTTTTCAGATGGACCGCGTTATCGTTCATCGCGAGCAAGCTCGCTCCCACAGGTTTTTGTACTGTTCAAAAAATGGAGCCACACCGCCAAACACTCTGGGAGCGAGCTTGCTCGCGATGAGGCCCGGATCATCGCAAAGTTTACGGCGCCACGCCCAACAACTGCTGACGCAACTCGGGGTTGCCGGTACGCGGATCGAGCCAGATGGCAAAAAACGCCTTGGCGAATTGCAGGTCCTTCACATCACGCAGCAGCTGCTGGCCGAGAAAAAACCGCGCGCCCTGCCCCGGCAGATAGACACCGGTCAGCCGCGTGCCGGCCTGTACGTCGACGAACGACTGTTGCATCTGCACCTGCCAGGACGCCAGTTGCTCGGCACTGACCGAAGTGCCGGCGAGTCGCTTGATTTCCCTGACGCTGGCATTCACCAGGTCATCACGGGAAATGCTGCGCTGGTAGATCAGCTCCAGGGCGAACGGCTGATCGCTCGCCAGGGGTCGCGAAGTACTCCAGAGCCGTGCGCTGTAGACATCGAAGCCGTACTTGCGAAACTCACCACTGCCGAGGATTTGCGCACCAGGCAGCGAGTCCTGCCAATTGGCCAGGGCCTGGCAGCTCATCAGGACAAGCAGCCACAGACCATGGCGCAGGGGTGAACGTTGGCGTTTCAAGGTGAGCTGTCCTCATCGTGGGATGCCTTGATAAAACGTTTGCGCAAAAGAGCCTTTCGTAGAACTCGAGAAAATCTCTATTTTGTATACAAAACTTACATGCACATAAAGCAATCTACCCGCTGCAATGTTACCGTTGCCACCTCACAAGGTCGGAGACGTGCGCGTGTTGATCCTCAAACTGCTGGTGATCCCAGGCTTCCTGCTGCTGATTTCCCTGGCTGGCAAACGCTGGGGGCCGAGCGTGGCAGGTTGGTTATCGGGGTTGCCGGTGGTGGTCGGGCCGATCCTGTTGTTCCTCGCCCTCGAACAAGGCCAGGCGTTCGCTGCACAATCGGCCACCGCCGCGCTGTCAGCCATGTTCGCGATGATTGCGTTTTGCGTGAGCTACGCCCAGGTCGCACAACGGGCCGGATGGCCGCTGACGCTGTTGATCTCGCTGTCGGTCTGGGCACTGGTGGCGGTTGTCCTGTCGTTGATCCCGGCCTCCCTGGTGTTTTCGGTGTGCGCCGCCGCCACCGCGCTGCTCGCCGCACCGTACCTGTTCCCCACTGTGCAACCCGTGCTCAGTGGCCCGGCGCCGAAATCCGACAAGCTTCTGTTGCGCATGGTGGCCGGTGCATTGCTCACCCTGGTTGTGACACTGCTGGCCAGCACCGTCGGTGACCGCTGGAGCGGCCTGCTGGCAGTGTTCCCCGTATTGGGCAGCGTGATGGCGGTGTTCTCCCAGCAAACCCGTGGCCCGGCCTTTACCGCCGCGCTGCTGCGCGCCACCGCCACCGGCATGTACTCGTTCGCCGCCTTCTGCCTGGTGTTGGCCCTGGCCCTGCCGACGATGGGAATGAACGCTTTTGTGCTGGGCGTCGCAGTGTCGGTGGCCATGTTGGGCGTGACCAAACGCCTGCTGGCGCGGCCAGCCGGCCCGGCGACTGACACTCAAAGAGCAGCCATCAAACGCTAAGCTGCCTCAGCTCATCGAGCGGCCCTCAGCATAGGTGGGTGTTCAGCCAAGGTGACCGCTGGGTAGAGCACACTGGAATGCATCGCAACCTCCATGGGATGATCGCGCCCCACCGCGCGCACATCCCTGGAGATTCCGATGTCATTGTTGAGTAAAAAAGCCCTTGTACTGCTGCTGGCAGCCGCTACCGGCCTTGGGGCTTTGAATGCGCAGGCCGCCAAGGCCACATCCAGCGATGCGCCCGCCCATAAAGTCTCCATGCTCGGCAGCAAGTTCACCTTCAACCTGCCCAAGGGTTTCGTCGCCAACCCGCTGCCGGCCAGCCCGGACGGTGCCAGCGGCACCCTCTACAGCAATGAAACCACCAAGACCGTGGTGATCGCCGCTGAAAACACTCTACCCAACGGTATCAGCGTCAAGGACAACGACGGCGGGTTCCTCGACGGCACCGTGGCCGATTTCGATGCGGCGCAACACAAATCCCTGCCCGACTACAACAAGCTCAGCGAGAAAGCCCTGACCCAGAAAACCGGGCTGGGCCTGCGCCAGATCGACGGCACCGCCACGCAGGGCGGTGGCATGACCCTCACCACCACGCTAATGGCCGCCTCCGGCACACGCATGGCGGTAATCCAGGTGATTTCCCGCCCCGGCGACATGGCGGCCCACGAAACCCTGGTCAAGCAGATCGTCAGCGGAAAATGAATGTCAGGGGTTGAGACGCTGCAACCAGGCGCTCAAGTCCTGTATCTCGTCGGCGCTGATGCTGTGACCGACACCGGGGTAGCCGTGGAACTCGGGTTCGAGTGACACGCTCTGCAGCAGGCTGTTGGCTTCAGTACCGTCGCTGTAGGGAAGGCGTTTGTCCTGCTCGCCATGCCCGATGAAAATAGCCAGTGACTGGCGTTTTTCATCCGGCTGGAGCTCGGACTTGAGCACCGGCAGAATCCGTCCGCTCAACGCAGCGATCCCGCCTAGCGCCTCGGGATGCCGCAGGCCTGTTTCGTAGGTCATGATCGCGCCCTGGCTGAAACCGACCAGGAACACCTTCTCCGGTTCGGTGTGATATTTCTTCGTGGCCTGTGCGACGAAATCCAGCAACAACTGGCCGCTGGACTTCAGATCATCGGTCTCGCCGTTGTAGGCCCCTTCGCCCTTCTTGCGAAACCACTGATAGCTCCCCGCCTCCATCACCAAGGGTGCCCGCACCGACAGGTAGGTGTAGGACGCGGGCAAGTCATCCTTGATGCCGAACAGGTCCTGCTCGTTACTGCCGTAACCGTGGAGGAAAATCACCAGGGGTTGATGGTTCGAATCGGCGTTGGCCTGCTCCAGATACTTGAGCGGCAAGTCGGTTTGCAGCGGGGTTTGGGCGTGGACAGCGGTGGATACCAGGAGCGTGAGCAGCGCGAGAATCTTCAACATGGGTCTTCCTTCACTGAATGCAGGATTCGCGCAAGAGCCTAACACTGTGCAGTAGACAGGAACATCTCAGGCGTGGCCGATGCCGCCTTCGCGAGCAAGCCCGCTCCCACAGGGAACGCGTAAACCCTGTGGGAGCGGGCTTGCTCGCGAAGAGGCCAGAACAGACGGCGAAGTACCTGGCTCAGTCGTTGATCAACTTGCCCACCCGAATCGGCTCGCGCCCGGCGACCTTCGCCTGCCAGCTGCCTGGCTGGGTGTAGCGCCCACGGTCGATGGCGAACAGCACACCGCTGGTGCCGGCCTGCACGGTGGTGACCTTGTCGTTCAACGGGTCGACCACCTCGAACAGTGCATCGCCCTTCTCCACCCACTCCCCGGCCTCGCGCAGGAAGCTGACCACGCCGTGATGCGGGGCGAACAGGTATTGGGTGCCTTCGAATGGCATGCCTTCACAGCATTCGGCCGGTGCCGCCGGCCAGGTGCCGGAGATGAATCCCTGCTCGGCGAGGAACCCGAGAATGGCCTCGCAATTGGCCTGGGCCTGATTGACGCGGGTGTCTCCCATGCTGCCCAGTTCCAGGGTGGTCGCCAGGTTGGCCGGTGGAATCGCTGCCGCCGGGAACGCCCTGGCCAGGCGCAACCATGGCGAAGAACAGGATTCATCGAACGAACTGCCGCCGGAGTCTTCACACAACAACGCCACGCTGGCCTGCAAACGCGCCGCCAGGGATTGCCACTGCGGCCAGTGCTGCGGCAACGCGTAGATGTGGATCGCCGCATCGAAATCGCAATGCAGGTCGAGGGTGATGTCGGCGTCGCAGGCATGGCGCAGCAACAGGCGGTGCATGGCTTCCAGCTGCGATGCCGCTGCCGGCAAGCTGTCGAGGACCTGGCCCATGGTCTGGCGAATCAACGCAATGTTGGCCTGGGCATCGCTGCCGAGACGATCACCGATCAACGCGGCCACCGGCGCACTGAGTTCGACGAACGAGCGGTTGAAATTCTTGCCGCTGCCGAGCTCGAAACGCCCCATGTGGCTGCCTTGCAAGTGCTGGTCGAGGCCAATGGGATTGGCCACCGGCACCAGTTCGATCACACCCTTCAATTGTCCCTGTTGTTCAAGTTCGGCCAGGCGTTTTTTCAACTCCCAGGCGGTGCGCATGCCCGGCAATTCGTCGGCGTGCAGGCTGGCCTGGATGTACACCTTGCGCGTGCCCGCGCCATAACGAAACACGCTCAGGGTGCGCTCGCTGCCCAGGTGGCTCCAGGGCAGTTGGTGGTCGATGCGTTGCATATAAACTCCTGAAAACAGAGAAACCTGTGGGAGCGAGCTTGCTCGCGATGGCGTTCATTCAGTCGAAGCCATTTTGCCTGACCCACCGCTATCGCGAGCAAGCTCGCTCCCACAGGTATCTTCTTCGCTGAAAAAATTGCACAAAAAAAGTGGCAGCCGCGTCAACGGCTACCACTTTCTTGAACGGCTCGCTTACTCGCCGTAAACGTCAAACTTGAAGTACTTGTCCTGCACTTGCTTGTACTTGCCGTTGGCGCGGATTTCGGTGATGGCGGTGTTGAACTTGTCCGCCAGTTCCTTATCGCCCTTGCGCACGGCAATGCCTGCTCCGCCGCCGAAGTATTTCGGATCGTTGTACTCAGGGCCGACGAAGGCAAAACCTTTACCGGCGTCGGTTTTCAGGAAACCGTCGTCCAGGTTGACCGAGTCGGCCAGCAGCGCATCAATGCGGCCGGAAACCATGTCCAGGTTGGCTTCCTGCTGGGAGCCGTAGCGCACCAGGACAATCCCCGCCGGTTGCAGCACTTCAGTGGCGAAGCGGTCGTGGGTACTGGCGCGCAGCACACCGACTTTCTTGCCCTTGAGTTCGGTCAGCGGGTCCTTGACGTCGCTGCCTTCCTTCATCACGAAGCGCGCCGGGGTGTGGTAGTACTTGATGGTGAAATCGACGTTCTTCTTGCGGTCGTCAGTGATGGTCATGGACGACAGGATGGCGTCGATTTTCTTGACCTTCAGCGCTGGGATCAGGCCGTCGAACTCTTGTTCGACCCAGGTGCACTTGGCTTTCATCTGCTCGCACAGCGCATCGCCGATATCCACGTCGAAACCGGTGAGTTTGCCGTCAGGGGTTTTCATCGAGAATGGCGGGTAGCCGGCTTCGATACCGATGCGAATCGGCTTGGCGTCTTCGGCCACGGCGGTCAGGGACAACATCGACAGTGCCAGGGCACCGAACATCACTAGCTTCTTCATTTATAACTCCTGTGTGCGGAGGCTTTTATTGGCAGCTTCGATTGGCAGCGTTCGGTCATCGCTTCGTGAGCGGAAACCGAAGTGGCCGGCAGTCTAGAGCGGCTACAGGAGGGTAAATTACGCCAAGGCGACAAATATTTATAGAAAAGTGGCACCCGGAGAGAGGCATCGAGGTGAACGCGCCATGACGGTGCAAAGTCTGTCAGACATACCGCGTTTTCAGAGCAAACCTACAGGTTTTCCGGCTCCATCCGACAGAACGGGACGGCTGGCGATGCCCGGTGTTTTGCGGCACATTGAGCGCCCTTGCGTCCCATCGAGAGTAGCGTGATGCCCACGTTGAACCTGATCCAGCACCACTGCGCCGAAGGTCCGGGCGCCATCGCCATCTGGGCCGAATCCCGAGGGCTGACGCTGAAGGTGTTTCGCGCCGACCTCGGCCAATTGCCGCCCGTCAGCGCCGATCCCGTGATCCTGTTGGGCGGGCCTTATGAATCCGATGCCGGCCCGGCCTGGCTGGAAGCCGAACGGCAATGGCTCAGAGGCACGCTGGATCAGGACGCGGCCGTGTTCGCCATATGCCTGGGGGCACAGTTGCTGGCGCTGAGCCTGGGCGGGAATGTACGGCGGATGGACCGGACCGAAACCGGATGGACCACCGTGACCTTTATCGATGGGAAAACGCTGAAGGTGCTGGAGTGGCACGAAGACGCCATCGACCTGCCGCCTGCGGCGCAGCTGTTGGCCAGCAGCGAGCACTGTGTGCAGCAGATGTACCGAGCCGGGCCGGCGCGGCTGGGTCTGCAGTTTCATCCGGAGTGGAACGCCGAGTCGGTGACCCTGCTCAATGCGCATTTTGGCGATGAGTCGCCGTTGCCCCGAGGGCCGCAGGACGATGCGGCCTACGCCGATGTGCTGGCGTGGTTGCAGGCGACACTGGATGAGTGGTGGGCGGCCGCTTCCTTGCGCTGAAATACATACCTGTGGTGAGGGGGCTTGCCCCCGTTGGAGTGCGAAGCGCTCCCGACACTCTCGACTATTTCAGAGATTCCGGGGTTGCTGCGCAACCCGACGGGGGCAAGCCCCCTCGCCACAATGATCAATGCTGTTTGGATATCAGCATTCACAACCGATCACAGCCTTCACCGGCCGCGGCACCCCGACACTCAACTCAAACCCTTCATCGAGCCACCCTGTCACGCCGCCGATCATCTCCTTGACCGGATAACCCAGGGCCGCCAGTTTCACCGCCGCCTTGTTGGCGCCGTTGCAGTGAGGCCCGGCGCAATAGACCACAAACAGGCTGTTTTTCGGATAACCCGCCAAACCTTCGGCGTTCAGCAAGCGCCCGGGAATGTTGATCGCTCCCGGTACATGCCCGCGGTCGAACGCCAGCGGCCCCCGAACATCCACCAGAATGAAATCGACTTCGCCAGCCTGCTGGCTGCCGTAGACGTCTGAACAATCGGTTTCGAACGTCAGACGGTTACTGAAATGCATCAGGGCGATGGCCGATGGGGCGGCGGGAATTTCGCGAACCAGGCTGGTCATGGGCTGTACTCCAAAGAGATGGTGGGTGTGGAAAGACTTTATCCGCCAGCGACTTGCGGCTACAGTGGCGTACAAGACACTCACCGGGAATTTTCCGCCAAATGCAACCCACCCCAGGAATGGTCGCGATTCTGGTCTACGACGGCCTGTGCACGTTCGAGTTCGGCATTGCCGTGGAGATCTTCGGCCTGCCACGACCTGAATTCGATTTTCCGTGGTACGAGCATCGTATTGTCGCGGTCGATCAAGGTCCGATGCGGGCCATGGGCGGCATCCAGGTACTGGCCGATGGCGGCATGGAATTGCTCGCCGATGCCCGCACCATCATCATCCCCGGTTGGCGCGACCGCAGCGCCACGGTGCCAGCAGAACTGATCGCTGCTTTGCGCCAGGCCCATGCCCGGGGGGCGCGGTTGCTGTCGATCTGCTCCGGTGTTTTCGTCCTCGCCGCCACCGGGTTGCTCGACGGGCACGGTGCGACCACGCACTGGCGCTATACCTCGGAACTGGCCGAGCGGTTTCCCGGCATCCTCGTGGACCCGGACGTGCTGTATGTCGATTCCGGCCAATTGATCACCTCCGCCGGCAGCGCGGCAGGCATCGATGCCTGCCTGCACCTGGTGGCGCGGGATTTCGGCACCCAGGTGGCCAACTCCGTGGCGCGGCGCCTGGTCATGTCGCCGCAACGCAGCGGTGGTCAGGCGCAATTCATTCCGACGCCGGTCAGTCCTGCACCACGCAACGATCTTTCCCGCGTCATGCAGTGGGCACGTGAGCGTTTGCACGAGCCGCTGGAGGTGCGCGACCTGGCCAGCGAAGCCGCCATGAGCGAACGCACCTTCCTGCGCCGCTTCACCGAAGCCAGCGGCCAGTCACCGAAAACCTGGTTGCAGCACGAACGTCTGGGCCGCGCCCGTGAACTGCTGGAAAGCAGCGACCAGAACACCGAGCAGATTGCCGAACGCTGTGGTTATCGCTCGGTGGAAAGTTTCCGGGTTGCGTTTCGAACGGTGGTTGGCGTGCCGCCTTCGGTGTATCGGGAGCGGTTTGGGCGTGGGGGTAACACTTTACCTTCGGTTGACCTTCAAGGCCCAATCGCGAGCAGGCTCGCTCCCACACCGATGGTGTGAACACTGAAGATCCACTGTGGGAGCGGGCTTGCTCGCGAAGGCGTCAGCCCGGTCAACGACTGATCACGGCTTTCGCAGCAGATAGGTATCCATGATCCAGCCATTGGCCAACCGCGCCGCCTTGCGCACCCGTTCGATTTCATCCGCGACATCCTTGAGCTTGCCGCTGATCAGGATTTCATCCGGCGTCCCCAGATAGGCCCCCCAGTAAATCTCGGTGTCCTGATCCACCACCTGATGGAAAGCATCCTGGGCATCGAGCATCACCACCAGGCTGTCGGCATCGCTCACCTGCCCTGCCGCCAGGCGTCGGCCGGTGGTGATTTCAACGGAGCGGCCAATCTGGTTGAGCGGCACCTTGTGTTGTGCCGCCAATGCCTGGACGCTGGTAATCCCGGGAATCACCTCGAACTCGAACCCACAGGCGCCCGACGCCTGGATCGCCTGAAGGATACGGATGGTGCTGTCGTACAGCGCAGGGTCGCCCCACACCAGAAAACCACCACACTGGCTGTCGGACAGCTCTTCATTGATCAACCGTTCGAAGGTCTGTTGTTTGGCCAGGTTCAAGTCGTCGACACAGCTCTTGTAGTCCACCTCACCGCGCTCACGCTCGGGGCTGTGGGCTTCGACAAAACGGTAGTCGTGGCCGGTGATGTAGCGCTCGCAGATTTCGCGGCGCAGATCGATGAGTTTGTCTTTGCTCTGGCCCTTGTCCATGAGAAAAAAAACATCGACCTGATTCAGCGCCTTCACGGCCTGCATCGTGATGTAGTCGGGGTTGCCGGCACCGATGCCGATGACCAGGAGTTTTTTCATCACAACAGCTCCTCGGGATCGATGCCCGGAAAGCGCAGTCGCCAGCGGTCATGGAACCTCAACTCGACGGCCGACAGGGGTTCGACATCAATCAGGTTGGACGCGCCCCCCTGCAACACTTGCGTCAGCGCGGCGCGGATGACAAAGGGATGGGTAACGGCAACGATGTGCCCCGGCGTCGATTGCAAGGTTGTCAGCCAGGCGCCCACACGCTCGCCCAGTTGCACCAGCGACTCACCACCGTGGGGGGCCGAAGCCGGGTCGTCCAGCCAATGCTGGAGCGCCTGGGCTTCGGTTTTTTGCAGATCACCGATGCGCTCACCGCCCCAGCGCCCGAAATCGCAGTCCCTCAAGGCGTCGACAATCTGCGGCGCGCTGGCGAACAGTCCAGCGGTTTGCCGGGTGCGCAACTCCGGACCACAGACAAGGCGTGGAGCGCCCTTGAACTGATTGCGACGGGAAAGCCTGAGCGCTTGCCAATCCATCTCCAGAGGCTCGTCCAGAGGAAAGCGCGCCAATTTCTGTGCGACGGTTCGAGCGTGGCAAATCAGGGTTAAACGGGTTGCCTGCACCAGCAATCACTCCAGGGATGGAAAGGAACGACGGCGTCAGGTGACCGCCATCGCGCAATTGTGCCGCAAGAAAGCAGGCCCGGGTGGTGTTTAATTTTCCTGTTTGAAACGGATTCCTTCAGTCATTTCCTGCAAGACTTTCTGTCATGGCTGACCGCAATGCAGGCAATCGCCTACAAGACTTTACGACATCGGCGTAGCCCCGTAGTACAGGCACTTCGCACCTTTTTCGGGCACGAGCAGACCACGCGAAAATTCACTAGACAGGCAGTACGCGATGATTAAATACTCCTTTCAACGGATTGTTAAAACACGTGCCACACTCATCCAGCAGGAGCCCGGATGCCTTTACTCGAACACCCGATCAACGCGCCTGGCCAGGCACCACCTCCGACCGAACCGCCTGCTCCTCGTTTAATGCGGTCCATCCCAAGAAACATCCGATAAGAAAAAGCGTGGCGCCTGACAACGTTCAGATGACCACCGATTTAATGTGTGGAAAAACCGACAGTGATAGTCAGGTTCGGCTCAAGCCGCCGAATCGTTTGATACAGGAGTGTCTCCATGCTGGTCTTGCGTCCAGTCGAGTTGGCCGACCTGCCCCAGTTGCAGAGGCTGGCCCGTGAAAGCCTCGTGGGCGTCACGTCCCTGCCCGACGATAGCGAACGGTTGCGCGGAAAAATCCTCGATTCCTGTGCCTCGTTCGAAAAGGACGTGCAGGCTCATGGCCCGGAAAACTACTTCTTTGTACTCGAAGACCTGACGACACGGCACCTGGCCGGCTGCTCGGAAATCCTCGCCACGGCGGGTTACAACGAGCCGTTCTACAGCCTGCGCAACCGGCACTTCACCAGTGCCTCGCGGGAACTGAACATCGAGCACGGTGTACCGGCCTTGTCGTTGTGTCACGACCTAAGTGGTCACACCTTGCTGCGGGGCTTTCATATCGATGCCGCGCGAGTGCGCAGCGCGCATTCCGAACTGCTGTCGCGGGCGCGCCTGTTGTTCATCGCCGCCCACGCCCGGCGTTTTTCCGAAACGGTGATCACCGAGATTGTCGGCTACAGCAGTGATGAAGGCCACTCGCCATTTTGGGACGCCGTGGGCAAGCATTTCTTCGACTTGCCCTACGTCGAGGCCGAACGGCTTTGCGGTCTGCAGAGCCGCACCTTTCTCGCCGAACTGATGCCGCAGTATCCGATCTACGTGCCCATGCTGCCCCAGGCGGCACAGGACTGCATCGGCAGCATCCACCCCGATGGCCAGGAAGCCTTCGATATCCTCGAACGGGAAGGCTTCGAAACCAACAGTTACATCGATCTGTTCGATGGAGGCCCGACGCTCTATGCGCGTACCTCGGGTATTCGCTCCATCGCCCACAGCCAGTGCGGCATAACGCAGCCTGGCCCGGTGATCGACACCCGCGGCCGCTTTCTGGTGAGCAACGAGTCCTTGAAGGATTACCGAGCCATCGTCGCCGATCTTGATTACATCCCCGGACAACCCGTGACCCTTGACGCCGCCATGTGCACGGCGCTGAAGGTGACCGAGGGCAGCCCCGTCCGGCTGGTGGCCCTGTGAACACCCGCCAGATTCAACGCCCGAGCACCCGCGCACAAGGAACCGCCCCATGATTGTCCGTCCGGTCCAGATCACCGACCTGCCCGCCTTGTTCACGCTGGTGCGGCAGGCCATTCCGGGGCTTACCAGCCTGCCGGCCGATGAAGAACGCCTGGCCTACCGGATTCGCTGGGCCCAACGCACCTTCGCCGGACAGGTCGACCGGGCCGATGCCGATTACCTGTTCGTGCTCGAGGATGACGAGCAGCAAGTGGTGGGCGTCAGCGCCCTGACGGGGGGCGTCGGTCTGCGCGAGCCCTGGTACAACTACCGGGTCGGACTGACGGTCAGCGCTTCGGCGGACCTGGGTATCCAGCGCCAGATCCAGACCCTGTTCCTGAGCAATGAATTGACCGGGCAATCGGAAGTCTGCTCGTTGTACCTGCGCCCCGATCAGCGCCAGGGCAGCAACGGCCGTTTGCTTTCCCTCGGGCGCTTGTTGTTTGTGGCCGAGTTTACCCAGCTGTTCGGCAACCGGCTCATCGCCGAATTACGCGGTAGCGCTGATGAACGAGGTGGCTCGCCGTTCTGGGACAGCCTCGGCCGGCACTTTTTCAAGATGGATTTCAGCCACGCCGATCACTTGTCCGGGCTGGGCAACAAATCGTTCATCGCCGAACTGATGCCGCGCCAGCCGCTGTACACCTGCCTGCTCACCGAACAGGCCCAGGCGGTGATCGGCAAGGCCCACCCCAATACCGAGCCGGCCCTGAAAATCCTCAGCGCCGAGGGCTTTGCCCACCAGGGCTACATCGATATTTTTGACGGCGGGCCGGTCATCGAAGCCCCGGTTTCCGGAATCCGCACCGTGCGCGACAGCCGACAGCTGTCACTGGCCATCGGCTCGCCGGACGATAAAGCGCCCCTCTGGCTGATTCACAACCGCCGCCGGGAAAACTGTCGCATTACCTGCGCCCCGGCCCGACAGGTGGGCAACAGCCTGGTGGTTGATCGCCTGACCGCCAAGCGCTTGCAACTGCAACCCGGAGACTCGGTGCGCGCCGTGCCGCTGCTTGACCAGCGGCAACAGGCCGTGGCGGCGTGACCTATCAGTTCCATCGCGGCGATGTCAATCGGCCTGACCCAGCAAATTCGTCATCATTCTCCCCTTGCGCGCGTGATAGCCTTTTATTTCTTCGGCGTTGACACTTTTGCTCAAGCCCTTCCATTCCATTGGTGGAACTCATATGTCCAGGCTTTCCCATCAAGATTTGCGCCGCAATTTTCGCCAACTGTTCGCCTCCAACACCTGCTACCACACGGCCTCGGTTTTCGACCCGATGTCGGCCCGCATCGCCGCCGACCTGGGCTTCGAAGTCGGGATCCTCGGGGGTTCGGTCGCATCGCTGCAAGTGCTGGGCGCCCCCGACTTTGCCTTGATCACCCTCAGCGAATTCGCTGAACAGGCCACCCGCATCGGCCGTGTCGCCCAGTTGCCGGTGATTGCCGACGCCGACCACGGCTACGGCAACGCGCTCAACGTCATGCGCACCATCGTCGAACTCGAACGTGCGGGCGTGGCTGCGCTGACCATCGAAGACACCCTGCTGCCCGCGCAGTTCGGCCGTAAATCCACCGACCTGATCACGGTCGCCGAAGGCGTCGGCAAGATCCGCGCGGCGCTCGAAGCCCGCTGCGATTCGGAAATGGCAATCATCGCCCGCACCCATGCCGGGATTCTGCCGGTGCAGGAAATCATCAGCCGCACCCGGCAATACCAGAGCGCCGGCGCCGACGGGATCTGCATGGTGGGCATCAAGGACTTCGACCATCTGGAGCAGATCGCCGAGCACCTGAGCGTGCCGCTGATGCTGGTGACCTATGGCAACCCGCTGCTGCGCGATGACAAACGCCTGGCCGAACTGGGTGTGCGCGTGACCATCGACGGCCATGGCGCGTACTTCGCCGCGATCAAGGCGACCTACGACAGCCTGCGCGAACAACGCCAGATCCTCACCCAGACGTCGGACCTGAGCGCCACCGAGCTGACGCACACCTATACGCAACCCGAGGAATACATCCGCTTCGCGGAGGAGTTCATGAGCGTGAAGGAATGACGGTTTAAACCGACCCGCCGCCATCGCGAGCAAGCTCGCTCCCACAGTGGATTTCTGTTGAACACAAATCTTGTTTTCACCCGGAGTCCCTGTGGGAGCGAGCTTGCTCGCGATGAGGCCATCACATCCAACATCCCTGCCGCCTGACACGCCGCCATCGCGAGCAAGCTCGCTCCCACAGTGGATTTCTGTTGAACACAAATCTTGTATTCACCCGGAATCCCGTGGGAGCGAGCTTGCTCGCGATGAGGCCATCACAGCCAACATCCCTGCCGCCTGACACGCCGCCATCGCGAGCAGGCTCGCTCCCACAGGTTTTGCGGTGAAGGGTCACACCGAGTCGAGCAGTTCGCGATGGGGTTTCCCGTTACCGCAGCAGATCACCCGATTACGCCCGGTGGTCTTGGCTTCGTACAACGCATGATCGGCATCATTGAGCCAAAGCATCGCGTCGGCATGGGCTGGGTTGAATGACGCCAGGCCAATGCTCAGGCTGACTTTCAGCGCCGGGTTCTGCTCGTAGCCCAAGATGGCGAAGCGAGCGCGCAGGGCATCCATGATGGCAGCGGCGCGGTTCAGGGGCAGGTCCGGAAGGATCACGCAGAACTCGTCGCCGCCGTAGCGCCCTGCCACATCGGTCGCTCGCAGGTTCTGCTTGAGCATTTTGCTCAACTGACGCAAGACGATGTCGCCGGCAACATGGCCGTAGGTGTCGTTGATGGCTTTGAAATGGTCGATGTCGATCAGGGCGATCGCTCCGCCTTTTTGCTGGCTATTGCAACGCTGGAACTCGATCTCCAGTTGGTCCTTCCAGGTGCCATGGTTCAGCAGGCCTGTCAGGCTGTCGGTGCGGCTCAGTGCCAGCAGTTCACGCTTCTGACAGCCCAGAGTATGAGCCTGGCGGAAGCAGATCCAGCCCAGCGCCAGCGGATACAGGCACAGCAACGGCAAACAGGCATAGAGCTGCACCGCGCTGGTGGCAGGAATGAACGCCGGGGCGAAAATCAGCATGCCAACGCCCACGCCCAGGATTTGCGAGGCTGTCCCGGCCAGTAGAAAGCGCGAGCCGCCTATGGCCACGTTGTTCATGGCCATCATGGAAATGGTGGTCGCGCTGGGCAGTGGATTGAATTGCATCGCGGCAATCCAGAAGCCGCCGAGAAAGGCATCGATCAGCAGATTGCGGTGTTCGGCATGATAGGGCGTCTTGGCCCGGCGCGCCCATTGGTAAGCCAGGTGCGGCCAGACCAGGCCATTGAACCACATGAAGCCCCAGACCCAAGGTGCAGGATCGAGTGGATACATTGCCGCGCTCACACACACCAGCCCCAGGGCCAACCCCAGGATCCGCGATGTATAGAGCCTCCTGGCCAATGAAGATCCCTTTCCTCCCGCTTTTGCCATAGGACCTCTTTGCCACTCCACGGAATGCGATTACAGCCTGTGCCTATGCGCTGGAGTCTATCAGGGTGGCATTAAATAGCCATCACCGACTAACGGGCTGAAAATCGCGACATCAGGCTCACATAAAAGCAAAAGCCTCCCCCCATTAACGGCTATACATGAAAGAAGGGGTTGATCAATGACCATAAGAGGAGGCCCATGCAGACCTTTCAAGTATTGATCATCGGCAGCGGGTTTGGCGGCCAATGTGCAGCAATCAATTTGCTCAAGGCCGACATCGACGATTTTCGCCTGCTGGAGCGGCGTGATTTCTTCGGCGGCACCTGGTGCCAGAACACCTACCCCGGCGCGGCAGTCGACGTGCCCTCGCCGCTGTACTCCCTGTCTTTTGCGCCGTATCGCTGGACGCAAATGTTCGCCGAACAGGCCGAACTGCACCGTTACACCCGCCACGTGGTGGAGCACTTCGGCCTGCGGGACAAAGTGGAACTGGGCGCCAATGTCGAGCGCGTCGAATGGGACGACGCCCACAAACGCTGGACGGTGTACACCACCGGCAAAGGCACGTTTTGCGCACAGTTCCTGATCAACGCGACCGGGCCGCTGAGTCAACCGGTTGTTCCGCGCTTCGACGGACAGGAGCGTTTTCAAGGTAAAGCGTTTCACACCAACAACTGGGATCATCACTACGACTACCGGCAAAAACGCGTGGCCATCGTCGGCAGCGGCGCCAGTGCGGCCCAGGTCATTCCGGCCATCGCCCCGGACGTCGGGCACTTGCATGTATTCCAGCGCACGCCCCACTGGGTCCTGCCCCGGGCTGACCGCAGCTTTGGCCGTTTCCAGCGCTGGCTGCTGGGGTTCAAGCCGGCCTACAAGCTGCTGCGCTGGGGGATCTACTGGCAATTCGAAACCCGGGTGATTGCCTTCAAGTATTCGAAACCGGCGGTGCACATGGTCCAGCGCCAGGCCCTGCGTTTTCTCAAACGCCAGGTGCCGGATGCCGAACTGCGGCGCCAACTGACGCCGGACTACACCATCGGCTGCAAACGGGTGATTCTGTCCAGCACGCTGTACCCGGCACTGGCGCGCGACAACGTGACGCTGCACAGCCGCGAGCAAGGCATCGCGTCCATCGACGAGACCGGTATCGTGACACTGGACGGCCAGCACATCGACCTGGACCTGATCGTCTGGTCCACTGGCTACGATGCCACCGACGGGGTGATTTCTTACCCGGTAACGGGCAAAAAAGGCACCCGTCTCAAGGAAGTCTGGGCGCAGTACCCACGGGCCTACCTCGGCACCGCCCTGCCCGACTTTCCCAACCTGTTCATCGTCACTGGACCGAACACCGGGATCGGTCACACCTCGGCACTGTTCATCATCGAATCCCAGATGAATTACATCCTCGATTGCATTCGCACCTTGAAGACTCAAGGTTTACGCAGCATCGAAGTTCGCCATGAGGCGGAACGTACCTACACTGAAATGATCCACCGGGAAATGGAACGCACCGTGTGGAAATCCGGTGGTTGCCACAGTTGGTATCAAAGCAAGAGCGGTCATGTGATTGCCATGTTTCCGGGATTCAGCTTCAGCTTTCATCGCTTGACCCGAGCGCTGAAACCCGCCGATCACATTTTGTCCTGAGCAGATAGAAGGGAGACGCGTGATGCTTTTGTTGTTCGTCGTTCTCGCAGTGTTCGTTGCCTGGAGCTGGCTGACCTACCCGGCCATCGGCTACTGGCTCTATGACTTGAGCATGGCGGCCGAGGCCAAGTTGTACCGGCTGCACAAGATCGTCGTGCCCATCCCCGAAATGACCGTCTCGACCTGGCAAGGCGGGCCGTACGAGGCCACCAGCAGTGTGTTGATGCTCCATGGCTTCAGCGCCGACAAAAACCTCTGGCTGCGTTTCGCCCGGCACTTTGTCGGCAGCCATCGGGTGATCATCCCGGACATCGCCGGCCATGGCGAAACCGGCTTCAAGGCGGGCGGCGGCTACGACATCCCGCTGCAGGCCAAACGCATGATCCAGCTGCTGGACGTTTGCGGGGTGGAGAAAGTCCATGTCATCGGCAACTCCATGGGCGGCTACATGGCGGCGTGGCTCGCGGCCACTTACCCGGAACGCATTGTGTCCGTGGCCCTGGTCGACCCGGCCGGGGTCACCGCCCCCGAGCCCAGTGACCTTGAGCGGCATTTGGCCAAGGGCCACAATCCGTTTCTGATTCACTCGCGCGAAGAATTCCGGCGTTTCTACGCCATGACCATGGCTTCGCCACCCTGGGTACCGAAGCTGGTGCTCGATGCCGTCGCCCAGCGCTATGAACAGTCCCGCGAAGAACTGGAGGAAATCTTCCGCGAATTCCGTGCCAGCCCGCCGATGGAACCGCACCTGCCTGACATCACCGCCCCGGCGCTGTTGCTGTGGGGGCGCAAGGACCGGCTGATCGACGTCAGCAGCGTGGCGGTCTGGAGCAAGGGCATCGCCGACCTGCGCGTGCATATCTGGGACGCCATCGGGCACATGCCCATGGTGGAAGCGCCATACGGTTCGGCGCGCCTGTATCGCGAGTTTTTGGCATCGCTGCGCTCGGAGAGCCCACAGGATCAACGACTGCATTAGGTATGTAGTCCTTAACAGAATGAAGTTCGTCAGAAACTTCGTTTGTCGGCGTCGCTGAAGGCTGCGATCTTTCGTCCATCCTTTACGTCACCGCGCCAGGAATCCTGTTCATGAACCACCCGAACTTCGTCAGCCCTGACCTGATCCGCCAACGCTTCTCCAAAGCGATGTCCGACATGTACCGCGAGGAAGTGCCGTTGTACGGCGCGTTGATGGAACTGGTGGAACAGACTAACCGTCACGTGCTGGACAACGATGCGCAAATCCTGCGGCAGCTCACCAGCACCGGCGAAATCGAACGCCTGGACCTGGAACGTCATGGGGCGATTCGCGTTGGTACGGCCGATGAACTGGCGACCCTCGCCCGCCTGTTCGCGGTGATGGGCATGCAACCGGTGGGTTACTACGACCTGACACCGGCCGGCGTGCCGGTGCATTCCACGGCGTTTCGCGCGGTGCATGAAGCGTCGTTGCAGGTCAGCCCGTTCCGGGTGTTCACGTCGCTATTGCGCCTGGAATTGATCGAAGACCTGGAGCTGCGAGCGTTCGCCCAGTCGATGCTCGACCAGCGTTCGATCTTCACCCCCACGGCCCTCACGCTCATCGAACTCGCCGAATCCCGGGGTGGCCTGACCGAGCAGCAAGCCCTGGACTTCGTCGAGCAGGCACTGGAAACGTTTCGCTGGCACCACAGCGCCACCGTCACCGCCGAACAGTATCAACAGCTCAGCGCCCAGCATCGTCTGATCGCCGACGTGGTGGCGTTCAAGGGCCCGCACATCAACCACCTGACACCACGGACCCTGGACATCGACATCGTCCAGGCGCAGATGCCAGCCCATGGCATCACCCCCAAAGCGGTGATCGAAGGCCCGCCTCGCCGCCAGTGCCCGATCCTGCTGCGCCAGACCAGCTTCAAGGCTCTGGACGAGCCGATTGCCTTCACCGATCAAAGCGAGGCTCGCGGCAGCCACAGTGCCCGGTTCGGCGAGATCGAACAACGCGGTGCCGCCCTCACGCCCAAAGGCCGCGCACTCTACGACCGTTTGCTCAATGCCGCGCGGGACGAACTCAAGGACTTCCCCAACGAAGCCAACGCTGCGCGCTATAACGCCCTCATGGCGCAGCATTTCAGCGAGTTCCCTGACACCTGGGAAGGCATGCGCCAACAGGGCCTGGCTTACTTTCGCTACTTCGTGACGGAAAAGGGCCTGGCGGCGGGCGACCTGAAAAACGCGCCCCTGGAAGACCTGCTCAGCGACGGTTACCTGCGGGTAGAACCCTTGGTGTACGAAGACTTCCTGCCCGTCAGCGCGGCGGGGATTTTTCAGTCAAACCTGGGGGACGCGGCGCAAACCCGTTACGGCGCCCATGCCAACCAGCAAGCGTTCGAACAGGCCCTGGGGCGTTCGACGATCGATGAGCTGGAACTGTACGCCGAGAGCCAGCGGCGTTCGATCGAACAGTGTTTCGCCGCGTTGGCCGATGTTGCGTCAAGTCAATAAAAAACATGATTGAATGATTTGTCACAACTCAATAAAAACGGGCGACCTACAGGTCGCCCGTTTTTTTATATCCGAAACGTTCTATACAGCAAATAAAGTGTTCGCCCAGTGCAATGGCCTCGGCAATCCATGCACTGGTAAAGAGCCCTGACACTGGGCGAACGGAACGTATTTTAGTAGAAGCGGATTAATATGTCCGTACGCAAAAATGAAATTTATCGACACAATGTTTAACAAGATGTCGATTTAAATACTATGCAACACGGCATCTCAAACTCACCAGTTCGACCATTACGAGCTGATTATTTCTATACAAAACTTGCACAAAAACAATCGGCCCGTATAACACCAATACTCAATATTAGTGCTTGCTGGTCACCGTCAATATGTCGGTATAAACCACGTTGACGCTTTGTCCGACTTTCAAGTCCTTGAGTTTGGCCTGGACTTCAGGTCGTTTGACGTCGACGGTCTTGGACTTGCCTTCCGGGTTTTCGAAGGTCACCTGGTTTTTCTTCAGGTCAATGCTGGTGATTTTCAGCTGCACTTTCACCTGACGGTACGCTTCGCCGCCGGGGTTGGGGCTACCTGGCGCTGTGCGCATTTCGCCGGTGGCTTCGGCGGTGCCGGGCAGGCCTTTGTCGACATCGGTGTCGAGGAAGGCTGCAACGGCGCTGGTAACCCTGATGTCGACCGTATCGCCCGCCTTGAGGTTGTCGAGGTTTTTCGCCTTGTCGGTCAACTGCACAGGGAACTCATTACCCTGCGGGCCTTTAAGGACCACGGAATGGTTCGCGGTATCTACCGAAACGACTTTGGTGGTGACCTGGTCAACCACCACAACTTCGGACAACGGGAGTTCGGCGGCAACCGCGCCAAAACTGGCGACAGACAGCAAGGTTGCGAGGGTGATGGCTTTGCTCAGTGCGTGGCGTTTCATAGGCAGAACATTCCCTGTGATAGATGGCAACAGACGGCGTTGAAACCGGGCTCAACGCCATGTGTGCGAGTGAGCATAGACGCTGTTCAGCGAGTGGTCGCGCCGCAGCGGTGATTTTCCTGACACGAGCGCCTAGTACCCGGTCATTTCCAGATAGCCCTGCCCTGCATGGCTGCCACTGAGGCGCACCGGGCCTTCCCAGTACGGAATGCGCAAGTCCATCCAGGCCTGGGGATTGAGCGCGGCAATGGTTATATCGAGGTGTCTTGCAGGGATTTTGATCGACCAGCGAATGGGCATCTCACGCCCGGCAACCCGGGCGGTGTCTTGCGGCGTGAGACTGATGTCGCGGGCGTGCAGCAATTGTGTCTGGCCCCGGGCGTCGATCCAGGTGCCGGTGAGGTAAGGCTCGCCGTCCTTTTGCCGCATGCGATACAGCATCACCTGCTCGCCGCTGTCCAGATGCAGGGAGAGCCAGTCCCAACCGGTCTGGTTGCTCGTCAGGGGCTGGCTGCTCCATTCCCGGTCGAGCCAGGCCGGGCCACTGACCTGAAAGGTCTTGCCGTCGATGTCCAGGGTGCCGCTGGCCCGGAAAAACGGCTGGCTGTAGTAATAAGAGGCCTGACCCTGTTCGGATTTCTGGCTGAAGCCCCGGTCCCCCTGAAGCACCAGCGGACCTGTCGAAGTCAACCGCAGCCGATAGCTGAAACGCCGGTCGCTGGCACTGAGCTGCAGGTCGGCCAACGGGTCGTCGGCAGTCGTCTGGCTACTCAATTGCCAGTCATCGATCCACGCGTTGAACGGCGCGACGCTGACACCGGCTTGACCGACGCCGCCACGGGCATAACGTTCGGCCGCGTGATGCGCCGTCGCCGATGTCACCGCCGCGTGGCCGAGCCAGATCGTCTGATTCTGCCAGCCCAGCACCTCGGGGGCGGCTTTCAAGGCACTGCGGAACAAGGTCCATTGCGCGCCAAACTCATGCCCCTGATCGTCCTTCAGGTTGGCCGTGACGTACCACCATTCGATGCGAAAGCCGTCGTGCGGGCCGTGATCCGCCGGGAAGCTGAACACCCGACCGGGCACCACCGGGGTGAACGCAGCGGCCTGGTTGCCCAACCCGGCAAAGCCTTTTTCCACCGGTGCCGGTTGATCGCAACCGCTCGCCAGCAGCGCCAGGAGCAACACGCCGACTTTAATCTTCATGGGCAAACGTCCGCAGCAGGTCCGCCGGTTGTGTGCGGTACAAACGGTACAACGGCCAGGCCGAGGCCAGTAACGTCGCCACCAGCGCCAGCCCCATCAATTGCAACAGTTGCAATGGAAACACTCGCAACGGCAGTCGCCAGCCAAAGGCCTGCACGTTGATCACCGCGTCCAGGCACCACGCCAGGGCGATGCCCAGCGGCAACGCCAGCACCAGGGTCAATATCGCCAGCAGCCAGGTTTGCCCGAGGTTGAGCAACATCAAATGCCGACGCGTCACGCCCAACGCCCACAATGGCGCCAGTTGCCCGAGACGGCTCTGGCTTTGGGTCAACAGGCTGATGAACAGCGCCACCCCCGCCACGCACAGCGTCAGGCTGTTGAGTGCGGCGGTGGCAGCAAAGGTGCGCTCGAAGACTTGCGTGGACCAGCCCTTGAGCCGCGCCTGATCGACGATGCGGCTGTCGTCCAGGGTAAATCGCGCCTGCAATGCCGCGACGAACACCGGGATCGACGCCGGCTCGATGCGCAGGTTGAAGCGGTTCGGAGTCAGTTGCGGCCAACCGCGCAACAGGTGGCGGATGTTCACCAGAATGTGGCCCTTGGGATTGCCGTAGTCGGCGTAGATCCCGACGATCCGTGGCGACCACGGGCCGGTGGGCGTCGGCAGCGTCAGGTGATCGCCCAGTTGCACTCGCAGGCGCCGGGCCAGTTGTTCGCTGAGCATCACCGCATCGTCCTTGGCCAGTCGCTCCCAAGGGTTGTCGCCCAAGGCTTCGAGCAGTGGCCAGTGCTGGCGATAGGTCGGATGGTCGATGATCCCGGACAGGTCCGTCGGCCAGCCCTGCAATTGAATCGAAACCTGCCAGTTGGGCAGCACGGCCGCCAGTTGCGGCTGCTGGTTGAGCCAGCTGTGCAGCTCCCGAGCCTGGGCCGGGTTTTGTGGATTGAGGTAAAGCTCGGCCGTCAGCCGCTGCTCAAGCCAGTTGCTGAAGGTCTGGCGAAACCCTGCGGTCATGCTGCCGGCACCGATGTTCGCCGCCATGGCCAACAGCAGCGCCATCAAGGCCAGGCTCAACGCCGGCAGTTGCTGGCGGCAATCGGCAACAAACCACTGGCCGAGCACCGAGCGACTGCGCTGCGAAACGAGACTGAGCAGCGCGCTGAGCACCACCGGCAAGGCCAGCGCGGCACCGATCAACAGCGCCGCCATCAATACGAAGCCACTGATCAGGCTGTCGCCGAGGATCAACGCCAGCAACGCGATCATCCCGGCCATGGCCGCCACCCAACCCTGGCGTCGCAACCAGTGCGCATGGGCTTGATGCCAGGCCTGCGGATCAGCCAGCGCCAGCAATGGCAGACGCGCCGCCCGCAGCAGGCTGTTGGCCCCGGCCAGCAACGCGCCGATCAGACTCAAGCCGATACCACTGAACCACCACGACAGACCAAGGCTCAACTGCCCCGCCACTTCGGCGCCATACAAGCCACGCAGGCTGGCGGCGACATCGGGTAACAGCACGCCGGCCAGCAGGTAGCCGCTGACCACCCCGGCCACACCACCGATCAGGGCCAATCCACCCAATTCGACGGCAAGACAGGCCATCAGCATCCGCGCACTCACACCGCAGGCACGCAGGGTTCGGAGCAAGCTTCGCCGTTGCTCCAGCGCCAGCCCGATGGCGGCATGCACGATAAACAGGCCGACCACGAACGACAGCACCCCCAGGGCATCGAGGTTCAGGTGAAAGCTTTCGGTCAGGCGCCTCAGGTTGTTTTCTTCGCCGGCGCGCTTGAGTTGCAACTGGCCCTTGAACGGCTCCGGCAACGGCGCGGTGAAATCCTTCGGTAACAGCAGCCGCGACAGTTGCTCCGGCAACCCCAGAATCTGCTGGGCAAAACCGATGTCCACCAGCAGCACGCCGGGCGCCATATCGGCCTGCACATGCAGCGGCGGCAGGGCCACGCCCACCAGGTTCAGTGGCCGGTCACCCTCGCGCAAACCCAGTGCCTGCAAGGTCTGCGACGATATCCAGGTGCTGCCCGGCGGACTGAAAAAGCCGACCACCTGTTCAATCGCCAAGGCCTGCCCGACCACCGCTGCGCCCGTCGGCAGCGACACCGGCTCGATGCCCATCAACTGCAAGCGCTGCTCTTCATGCTCCTTGAGCGTGACCCGGCCTTGCAGCACCGGTGACACCGGCCACCCCGCGCGCCGCAGATCGATAAACCATTGCTGGGGGAACGTGCCGCCACCGGGCGCACCGAGGCTGGCCTGAGGTTCGCCGCCGATCAACTGACTGGCGCGGGCATAGCTGTCGCGGGCCTGGCTGTTGAGTGCCTGGACGCCCGTCAACAGACTGGTGGCCAGCCACAACCCGGTCAGCACACTGAAAAACTGCACCGGATGCTGCCGCCAGTGGCTGAGCAGTGCGCGCAGGGTTTCGCCAAAGATGCGCATGTCAGCGCTCGCCCGCAGCGGCCAGGCGACCGCCGCACAGCAGGGCTTTTTCCGCCAGCCGTGCCGCGACGCCGGGACTGTGGGTGACCATCAACAGGCTGGTGGGGCTGTCGTCGAGCAATTCCAGCAGCAACTGCAACACCTCGGCACCGGTGGTTTCATCGAGGCTGCCGGTGGGCTCGTCGGCCAGCAACAATGGCGGACGCGACGCCAGCGCCCGGCCCAGCGCGACCCGTTGCTGCTGGCCGCCGGACAGCTGCTCGGGGTAGCGCCGCAGCAGCTCGCCCAGGCCCAGGCGTCGCACCAGGTGCGCCTGCCAGCGTGGGTCATGACGCCCCGCCAGCCGCGCCTGAATCGCCAGGTTGTCTTCGACCCGCAGGCTGCCGATCAGGTTGAACTGCTGGAACACCAGGCCGATTTCCGTACGGCGCCAGTTCGCCAGTTGCCCTTCATTCATCTGTTCCAGGCGATGTGCGCCACTGCGGATGCTGCCGCGATCGACCTTGTCCAGCCCGGCGATCAGGTGCAGCAAGGTGCTTTTGCCACTGCCCGACTCGCCCATCAGCGCCAGGCTGCTGCCGGGCCTGAGCGTCAGGTCGACGCCTTGCAGCACCGGCAGCGGCCCCTGCGGCGTGGCGTAGCTTTTGAAAACACCATGGACTTCAAGCATGGGTCAACCTGCTGGATAGGCGTGGCTCAAGGATAGCGGTCCTGAATGTTTTTTGTCCGTTGCTGATGATCGCCCCGCCCGCGCCCCGCCCTACCCTCGAAGCTGGTCTAACCATAACGATAAAAAACGGAGACGCCATGCCTCGTTTCACCTTGAGCCCTCGTGGGCTGCTCGCTTGCCTGATCACTGCCTGCCTTGCGCAATCGGTGGTCGCCGCCGATGAACCGGTCGCAGCCAGCCCGCAAACCACGGCCAGTAACGCCGCCGTGCTGCAACAACTGCCCTTCACCGACCGCACCGACTACGAGTCGGTCACCAAGGGTCTGATCGCGCCGTTCAAGGGCCAGGTCAAGGACGCCTCGGGCAAGGTCATCTGGGATATCCAGGCCTATGACTTCCTCGCCAAAGACCAGGCCCCGGAGTCGGTCAACCCGAGCCTCTGGCGCCTGGCCCAACTCAGCGCCCATGCCGGATTGTTCGAAGTCAGCCCACGGCTGTATCAGGTGCGCGGCCTCGACCTGGCCAACATGACCATCATCGAAGGCGACGACGGGCTGATCATCATCGACCCGCTGACCATGGCCGAAACCGCCAAGGCGGCACTGGACCTGTACTACCAGAACCGTCCGCGCAAACCGGTGGTGGCGGTGATCTACAGCCACACCCACGTCGACCACTTCGGTGGCGTGCGCGGGGTCATCGACGAAGCCGACGTCAAGGCCGGCAAGGTCAAGGTGTTCGCCCCCGTCGGGTTCATGGAACACGTGATGAGCGAGAACGTCTACGCCGGCAATGCCATGAGCCGCCGCGCACAGTTCCAGTTCGGCAGCCTGCTGCCCCGTGGCGAAAAAGGCCAGGTCGACGCCGGCCTGGGCAAGAGCACACCGAGCGGCGGCACTGTCACCCTGATCCCGCCCACCGACCTGATCGACAAGGAACTGCAAACCCGCACCATCGCCGGTCTCGAGGTAGAGTTCCAGTTGACCCCGGGCACCGAGGCGCCGGCAGAGATGAACCTGTACCTGCCGCAATTGCGCGCCTTGTGCATGGCGGAAAACGCCACGCAAATGATGCACAACATCCTTACCCCCCGCGGCGCGCAAGTGCGTGACGCCAAGGCCTGGGCCGAGTACCTCGACGCCAGCCTGGCGCGTTACGGCGACAAGAGCGACGTGTTGTTCGCCCAGCACAACTGGCCGACCTGGGGTGGCGAACGCATCCGCACCTTCCTCGCCGACCAGCGCGACATGTACGCCTTCCTCAATGACCGCACCCTGCACCTGCTGAACCAGGGCCTGACGCCGCTGGAAATCGCCGATTCGATCAAGAAACTGCCCGGCAACCTCGACCAGAAGTGGTACACCCGTGGCTACTACGGCTCACTGAGTTTCAACACCCGGGCGGTGTATCAGCGCTACATGGGTTTCTATGACGGTAACCCGGCCAACCTCAATCCGCTGCCGCCGGTAGAAACGGCCAAGCGTTCGGTCGAGGCCATGGGCGGCGAAACGGCAGTGCTTGAGAAAATGCAGGCGGCGATGGCCAAGGGTGAATACCGCTGGGCCGCGCAACTGGGCAATCAGGTGCTGTTCGCCAACCCGGACAACGGTGACGCCCGCAAAGCCCAGGCCCAGGCGTTGGAGCAAATGGGCTATCAAAGTGAAAACGCCACCTGGCGCAACATGTACCTGACCGGTGCCATGGAACTGCGCAACGGCGTGCCACCCCATGCGGGCACTTCGGTATCGGTGGACATGGTGCGGGCGATGAGCCCGCAGATGTTCTTCGACTTCCTGGCGGTGCGCCTGGACAGTGAAAAGGCCGTAGGCCATGACCTGACCCTGAACTGGACCTTCGATGACCTGAGCAAGGACTTCAACCTGACCCTGCGCAATGGCGTGCTGACCCACCGTGCAGGGCTCAATGCTCAGGCGGATGCCAGCGTGACCATGAGCAAGGCCACCCTGGAACAGATCAGCCTCAAGCAGCTGGATATTCCGACGGCAATCCAGAAAGGTCTGATCAAGTTGCAAGGCAATGGCAAGAAGCTTGGGGAGTTGATGAGCAGCCTCGATACGTTTGCGCCGCAGTTCAATATCGTCACGCCTTGACCGGATGACGCGGGAAACCGCGTCGCCTTCATCGCGAGCAGGCTCGCTCCTACACTGGATCTGTGCCATTCACAAATGCTGTGAACAACCCGATCCCCTGTGGGAGCGAGCTTGCTCGCGATGGCTTTGTGTCAGGCGATGATTGTTTTGTGGGTGTACATATCCCTTGCTGCGGTCACGGCCACTCAGGGTTCCGCCCTTACGGCGGGTCACTTGGAAAAGCGGAGCGCCGCCCGGCCCCAAGTAACCAAGGGCTCTTGCCCCTGACGTTCGGTGCCTCGCCTAGGCTCGGCATGCCCTCGCTCCGGTCCTGCTCCGTGGGCCCGCCGCCATCGGCCATCCATGGCCGGGGGCGGCTAACCCGGCATCCATGCCGGGTTGCCCACTGCGCAGAACCTCCACTCGGCCTCACGAGGGGGCGTGCACCGCAACAGCGCCCGAGGCGGCCTACCGGCCGGCCTGTTTGCCGGGTTCGTTCGTCTGTGAGTACCTGATTGACTGTCAGGTCGCCATCGCGAGCAAGCTCGCTCCCACAGGGGGCCGGGTTGTTCACAGCATTTGTGAACGACACAGATCCTCTGTGGGAGCGAGCTTGCTCGCGATGCGGTTCAGGCAGACACCACTTCAACCACCGGCATTCGCCAGCGTTGATTGACCACCTGCTGCCCAGGTCCATACAGGCGCAGGACCAGGGTGAACGCTCCGCTTGCAGGCGTCGGCAACCAGTTGCTCTGCTCCGGCGGAGCGACGTTCTGCAGGATCAACGTCAACCCACCATCCGCATCTTCCTGCAACTGATCCCGGCTGCTCAGGCAGTAGCGATTGATCGGGTTGGCCACCAGTTGCCGGTCCGGCAAGTCATACAGCGTCAGCGACCAGAACTCGCTGGCCGGCGGCAATTGATCCGGTGCGAAACGCAGGCGATAGCTTCGCCCACCCTGCAAAGGTTGCCCCTGATTATCCAGGCGAGTGCCAGTGTAGAAGGCCTCTTCCACGCTGTTGCCGTAGATGCCGACATTCGCCGCGACAGCACGGTTGAGGTAATTGCCGTTCAGCGCTTCGCGAGTGCCGAACAGCCCGAGGGTGGTGCGTACCTGGCTCACCGCGGTTTGCAGTTGCACCTGGGCGTCTTGAATCCCGGCGAGCAGTGCCTGGCGCGTTGCTGGCGGCAACGTCACCGGGTCGAAACCCTGGGCGGGCACGATGCCGATCCGTGCAAAGCGCGCGCGCAAGGCTTGTTCGGACGGTTGCGTGGGGCACAGGCTGAGGATCTGGTTCAGCGCCGGGATAAACTCCAGCCCCAACCCGGTCTTGCTGTCCCAGGGGCGCCAGTCAATGGCTGGCGCAGCCACAGGCGGCGCACTGCCGATGTATTCATGCAACGAACGCAAACCGTATTGCTGCTGCAAGGCACGCACCGCCGGCAGGTCCCCGGCGTTTTTCAGGCCCGTTCTCCCAAGCACCATGACGATTTCGGTTTCACTGCGCAGCACAGCCTTGACGCCGTCCGGTGTCGGGCCTTGCCAGTGGGGTCCGGCGATCAGGTAATTCCCCGCATCGCGACCGGTGCTGAGCACGCCGACATAGGCAAAGTTGTGGGTGTACTGGTCGACCAGTTGAAGCACGTAATAGCGGTCGTCAGGCACGGCCGGCACACTCAACACCTGCGGCTCGCTGCGCAGGTCAAGCCACGCCCAGGAGTACGGCGTGTCGTTGTTCGGCGTGACGATGTCGCGGTTGTTCGGGGTAAACAACTCGCTGTAATGGCGAAAGCGGTTGAAGCCGCCGACGTACTCCGGCACGTCCGGGTTGAGCGCCTGTTTTTCCATGGTCTGGTAATGCATGAGCATGGGGTACGCGTAAATCCACGCCTCTTTGGCAATCTGTCGAGGGTCATCGGAATCACCGGCCAGCAGCCGGCGTGGAAACATCAGACTTGCTCCCAACACCCCCATGCCGCCCAGCAACCGGCGGCGACTGAAAATCAGGTTCATGATTCGATCCTCGCAATCGTCGGCAACTGATAACTCCCGTCCAATGCCCCGCCCTTGGGCAGGTACAGGCGCAACAGCAGGTTGAACGGACCTTGCGGCGTCGGCAGCCAGTTGCCCTGCGGCGCAGCCTTGGGCGCATCGGCTTGCAGGATCAGGGTCAAGCCGCCGTCGGCATCGTATTGTAGACCAGGGCTGCGGTCGCCCAGGGCGTAACGCTGGATCGGATTGGCCACCAGCAACTGGGTTTTGCCGTCATACAGGGTCAGCGACCAGAACGCATTCACCGGCGGCAATTGCCCGGCGGGAAAATGCAGGCGATAGGCGTGTTGGCCGTTGAGCTCCTGCCCCTTTGCATCGTGCAACGCCATCGGGTACAGCGCTTCCACCGCATCGTTGGCGTAGATGTAGCGCCAGGCGACTGCGGCACGGGTCAGGTCATCGTCACCAAACTTGCCGACGTTGGGCGGCGACGGCAACCAGCCCTGCTGTTCCACCGATAGTTGGCTGGAGGCTGCGCGGACCTGTTCGCGACCGGCTTCGGCGCCCTGTGCGACGGCTTCGTTCAAGTCCGCCGGGGCCTGGAATCCGGCCCCCGGCTTCACCCCGATGGCGGCGAAACGGGCCAGTTTCTTTTGTTCGCCGGCGGTCCATTGATGCAAGGGGGCCAGCGCGTTGAAGGTGCTGAACAACACCTGCGCCGGCCCGTGCCTGGTGTCCGTGTACGCTGGCAGTTGCAGCGGTGCCAGGGGTTCAGGGGGCGCGCTGCCATTGACTTTGGACAGCGGTTGCAAGGCGTAGCCCCTCAGCACTTGCGCGGCGTCTTTCTGATCCGCTTCGCCCTTGACCTCGGTCCGTCCCAACAGGAAGACCAGCCGGCTCGGTGAGCGAATCACCGCGCTGAACCCCGATGGCGCGGGCCCCTTCCAGTCCGGCCCGACAATCAGGTAGCGCCCCGCCTTGTCACCCGTGGCGCGAGTGCCGATGTAGTCGAGGTTGTCGGTGCGCATGTCCACCAGCTGGAAACTGTAGTAGCGACCTTGCACGGCCGGTACGTCAAGCACCACAGGTTCGCTGCGCAAGTCCAGCAAGGCACGGGAATAGAAGGTGTCGTTGTTGGGCGACACCACTTTGTTGTCTTGCGGGCCGAGCAGGCGCGGTTCGCTGTAGAGACGGTTGAACGGCAGTTTCGCGGCGATGGCGCTGAGCACTTTGTCGTGTTCGACGGTGGCGTAGGCGAACACGTAGGCCTCCTGCGCCAGGTCTTTGGCTTGCTGTTGGTCGAGGGTTGCGGCGTGAACAGTACCCAGGCTCGCGCCCAGGGCCAGAGCGGATATCCAGTAGCGCATGGCAGATCTCCTGGTAGATAAATATCAACACACACTGATCCCTGTGGGAGCGAGCTTGCTCGCGATGAAGCCGGAACATCCAACATTGATGTCGTCTGACACGCCGCCATCGCGAGCAAGCTCGCTCCCACAAGGGATTTACGGTGCCTCCCGGTTTACTTGGCCCAACGCCGCAGGTCCGACGGGGTGTAGTCGTCGGTCTTGGCGGCGAAGCCCACGCGCATCGGCTCGGTCTCTTCGTTGGCCAGGCCACCGGCGTAGTAGCGTCCGGAGATCAGGTCGTACGAAGTTTCCAGCACGTTGTAGGTGAAGCCGTGGTCGTACTGCTGGATCGCGTGCAGTTCACCGCTGCGCCACAGTTCACCGCGGCTGTCGTACTGGTCCGACTGGGCGATCTGCCAGCTGTCTTCGTCCACATAGAAGCGACGTTTGGCGTAGATGTGCCGGGCACCGGGCTTGAGGGTCGCTTCGACCACCCACACGCGGTGCTTCTCGTAGCGGGCCAGGTCCTGATTGACGTGGTTGGGCTTGATCACGGTGTCGTACTTGAGGTCGCGGCTGCCGATCTTGTAGCTGTTGTAAGGGATGAACAGCTCTTGCTTGCCCACCAGTTTCCAGTCGAAACGGTCCGGCGCGCCGTTGTAGCCGTCGATGTTGTCGGCGGTGATCAGGCCGTTGCTGTAACGGGCGCTGTTGTCGTAGGCGATCATCGGCGCACGGCGCACGCGACGTTGCCCTGGCAGGTATTGCCAGGCCGAACGCGGCTCGGCGACCTGGTCGATCGGCTCGTGCACCAGCACCGCCTCACCGGACAGACGCGCCGGTTCCAGCACCCGGCTCTTGAACATGAACAGGATGTTCGAGCCCGGTTCCAGCCCGCCCACGGTGTCGGCAAAGTTGATCAAAGACTGGTTGCGCACGTAGCTGGTGGCGCCATTTTCACGCACCAGTGCGGCGCTGCTGATGCGCTCGTAACTGCCACCGCGATAACGGGTCATGTGGTTCCACATCACCTCCAGGCCTTCGGTGGGCAACGGAAACGGAATGCCCCTGGCATAGTCGTGCAAGCCGTTGCCGCCGTCGGCCATGCTGGTCTTGGCGACGTTCTCACGACTGACCGCCAGTACCTCCTTGGGCAGGTTGGCGCTGCGATGGCTCGGGTAGATGTTCATCTTGTAGGTGTCGGGAAAACGCTTGAACAACGCGATTTGCCCGGGGCTGAGAAACTTCTGGTATTGCGTCAGGTTCTGCGCTGTGACGGTGAACAACGGCTTCTCGGCGGCATACGGATCGCTGTAGCCGCCCTTACTGTCGACGGTGCCGGCGTTGCTCGCCAGACCACCGGTCCAGGCCGGAATGCTACCGTCGGCATTGGCCGCCATTTCCGAGCCCATGGGGGTCAGGGTCTTGCCCAGTGCCGCCGAATCGGTGCCTTTGGCCTGGGCCAGGCCGACGGTGCAGGCCAGGGCCAGCACGCACAATTGCATACGCATAACGGTTCTCCTTAGAAGTCTGCCTTGAAGCTGACGGATGCAAAATCGCGGTCGTCGAGGGTGCTGTAGTCGTTGGAACCGAAGAACGTGTTGTAGGCCAGTTCCACGCTGTAATCGTTCATGTAGACGCCGGTCAGGCTCACGCCCAGCGCTTGCTGGCCTTCCTGGAACGGCCCTTGCGGATCGTAGGAATAGCCCGAGACGTCATGCCGCCAGTTGACGGCCGGAATCAGGTTGATGCCTGGCAACACATCGCTGTATTCGAGGCTGGCGCGCAGGCGATACCCCCACGACCAATCGGTGGCAAAGCCCTTGTCGGTGCAGTATTGGTTGGTCACACCTGAAGCCACCGTGTTGCACAGCGTGCCGTTGCGCGGGGCGCTGCGGCCGAACGCGGCGTTACGGCCCAGGCGCTCGTCCCCCAGATCGTCGATGTGCACGACACCGGCCTCACCGAACAGGCTCAGGCGCGTGGCGCCCAGCACGTTGTCGATGGCCTGGGTGGCCGAACCGGTCAACTGCCAGACGCCCTTGCGCTCCCACGCATCGAACTGGCTGCCATTGGTGGTGCTGAAGCCGGGCGGCAACTGCAACCAGGAACTGCCCCCCGGTCCGGAAATCACCGCAACGTTGACGTCGGGCGCGTTGATCGCGATCGGCATGTTCGGCCGGTAGCTCAACTCACCGGCCAGGGAGATCCCGGTGACAGGCTCGACGCCGTTGAGGCTGATGCCGTACAGGCGAATGTTTTCCGGGAAGGCCGCCGCATAGCTCGGCCCCTGGATACCACCGGGGAAGGTACCGGGCAAGGCGGTGTTCCTGGCGTTAATGGTGAAGTACGGCAACCGCGAGTGATAGTTGATGTAGTAGATCGCCGCTTCCGCATCGTTGAGCGCCGGGATCATCTGGCGCAAGGCGAAGCCGAACTGGCCGTTGTCGGACGGCGATTCGTTGCCCCGGGACGTAGCGAACAAACCAGCGGCCTGCATCTGTTGATCGGTCTGCACCTGGCTCAGGTACAGCGGCCCGCAACCCGGCTGGATCACATCACTGCTGGCGAAGAAGGTGCCGCAACCGTCGAGTACGCTGGGGCGCCAGTTGTACTGGTAAAAACCTTCGAGGTTGGTGGTGTCGGTCAGGCCGAAGCTGAAGGAGACCATCTCCACCGGCAACTGGCCTTCCTTGATCTCCACACCGGGACGGTTGAACGCCGAGATGTCCAACGGGTTGATCACGTTGATGCCGTTCTGGATCAGCAGCGCTTCGCCCCAGGACAACACCTGGTTACCGACCTTTACGTTCAGCGGATGTTCGGCCACCTGGAAGTCTTTCCAGACGTAGGCATCGAGCACCTCGAAGCCCTTGAATTTTGACAGGTCGTCCCAGCCCGAATCGTCGAAATCCTTGAAGCGGCCATTGCCGGTTTCATAGGCATGGTCGTACCAGTACTTGAAGCGAATGAACGCGCCCTGGCCCTGGCCATCGAGACTGATATCGGTGAGCCCCTTGAAGAGTTGCGAGATGGGGTCGCCCTTCTTGAAGTTCAGCCGGTTGTCGTCGGCGCTGACGCTGGTGCCATTGGCATTTACGCCCTGGGCCTGCAGGGCGTTGGCGCGGGTCATCAGGCTCTTGTCGGGGTTTTGTGTCGACCAGCTGCTGCCCAGGCTCAGGCTGGTCTTGGTCGACAGGCTCCAGTCTTCGTTGAGGTCAAATGTGGTGGCGTAGGTTGGCCCCGTCAGTACGGCAAAAATCGCCAGCGCAAGGGGTTGCGGGCGAGTGTGGCCAAGCCGGTGAAGCCGTTGGCGGACTCCGGCTGTGGCCGAGCGTTTTTTTATCATTATTAGGCTCCGGTCAGGTTTGCTCAGCCCGGACACGGTGCCCAACTATCGGCCCCGACACGCAAGCGATGGCCGACAAAAAATAATCATCGGGGTGGTTGCGTGGCCGGCGACATGGATTTTTGAGGGTGTACATATCCGTTTCTGCGGTAACGGCCACTATTGGTTCCGCCCTGACGGCGGGTCACTTTCGAAGAGCGCGAAAGTAACCAAAGCGCTCTGCCCCTTACGTTCGGTGCCTCGCCGTGGCTCGGCATGCCCTCGCTCCGGTCCTGCTCCGTGGGCCCGCCGCCATCGGCCATCCATGGCCGGCGGCGGCTAACCCGGCATCCATGCCGGGTTGCCCACTGCGCAGAACCTCCGCTCGGCCTCACGAGGGGGCGTGTACCGCAACAGCGCCCGAGGCGGCCTACCGGCCGGCCTGTTTGCTGGGGTCGTTCGTCTGTGATGTACCTGGTCGGCTGGCAGGCCGCTATCGCGAGCAAGCTCGCTCCCACAGGTACTGAGTACATCCGCAAGATTTCGGTCGACTGTGAGGCCGCCTTCGCGAGCAAGCTCGCTCCCACAGAAGAGCAAAGACAGAGCGGCGTACACCACGCTCTTCACCACTCATCAGGCCGAGCGTTAGCTCGCCTGCAGCTCTTGATCTTGATCCACCCGCCCCCTCGGAAGGCTGAGCGGAGGTGTTTATCCGGGGATTGGCGCGCAGCGCCGTTCGACGCAGTCGAACACATCGCATGTAGGTGCCAGCGAAGCCAACCGGAGGGCGATGCCCCCGGATGAATGCCGGAGCGAAGGAACCCCGAGCCTCAGCGAGGGGCCGTACGTTCGGGGCGAGACCTTTTGGTTCCTTTTGGGGCGTTTGCCAAAAGGGACTCGCCGTAAGGGCGAAACCATAGGCCGCCGTTACCTAAATAACGGATATGCACTCAACCAAGACTACAAACCAAGGCGAAACTGCTTAGGCGTAATCCCGAACTGCTTGCGAAACGCCCGAATGAAATTGCTCGGCTGCCGATACCCCAACCGCTCGGCAATCCGCTCAATCGGCTGATCCCCCGCCGTCAACCAGTGCCGCGCCAACTCCAGGCTATCGCTACGGTTGTGTTGCGCCGCAGCAGTCTGCCAGTGCCGCAACATGCTCTGATGCAAAAACCCATTGGCCCCCAGCAAAGGCTCATCGAGACTGGCCGCTGGCAGGCTCAGACACGGATGTGAACCCTCCAGCACCTCGACACCCATGCTACGCAGCCACTTCCCGGCAGCCTGTTGCGGCGTCAAGTGGACCGCAACGAACACCTCGGCCGGCGCGCGCCCCAAACGTCGGGCGATGTTGCGCACCAACGTCAGGGTCGCCGCATCGAGACCAAAAAAATGCGGCGGCTGGTCAACACTGCGCAAATGCAAGCGAGCCTGCCCGTCACCCTCCTCCAGTTCCGCCACTACGTAGTTGGTCACGCGCGGCAGGAAATCAGTGAAACACGCCAGGCTCGCGCGAAGGGTCGCGGCGGAGTCCAGCAGAATGTTCAAACCCCGTAACGTGGTAGTCGCCATGCCATTGACCAGTTCGCAGCCAAACGACACCCCGGCGCCCGCACGTTCGCATTCATTCCACAGGCGTTCGACCAGGTGCGCGGGCACGTGCAGGTCCTGCCCTTCGAGCAACGACTGGCAGATGCCGGCCCGTTGCAGCAGTTGGTCCTGGCACAGTCCGGACTGCCGGGCATGGCTGAGAATGGTACGGGTGAAGGCGCTGGAAATGAACGGTTGGCTGGTCATGGCAGGTTACGGCGAGAAGACAGGCGTGTACTTATGCCAGCCCCTGTGATATCGATCCAATGCATTAAAAGTATCCGACAAATGCAGGAGACGCATGATGGACCTACGACAACTCCGCCACCTTGTCGCCTTGGCCGATTACCGCAACTTCGGCCGTGCCGCCGAGGCGATCAACCTCAGCCAACCCGCCTTCAGTCGCAGCATCCAGACCCTGGAGCGCGACCTCGACTGCGCGCTGGTAGAACGCAGCAGCCGCGAATTCCGTCTGACTGGCCAGGGTGAACTGGTACTGCAACATGCCCGGCGCCTGCTCGCCGGCAGCCAGGCCCTGCAAAACGAACTGACGCAATACAACGGCCTGACCGGTGGCGAGTTGCACTTCGGCTGTGGCCCGTACCCGGCCCAGGTGCTGGTGCCCGAGGCGCTGGCGGAATTCATCCAGGCTCACCCGGCGATCCGCATCAGCTTCCACCAGGGCGACTGGGAGCAACTGGCGGTCTGGCTTCGCGAACAGCAGATCGAATTCCTCGTGGCCGACGCGCGGTACTTCACTGGCGACCCGCAATACCAGGTTCAGCTGTTGCGCCCTCGACGTGGGCGGTTCTTTTGCCGTGTCGGACATCCCTTGGTGCAGCAGCAGAACCTGTCCCTGCGCGCCCTGCTCGACTACGCGGTGGTCGGCACGCGAATACCGCCGATGATCCGCAAGATCCTCGCCGACGTGCAGGGCGAGGCGGACTTCAACCCGAGCGTGGAGTGCGCGCAATTCGATGCGATCCGCCGCGTGGTGATGCGCTCCGATGCGGTGGGTATAGCCACCATGGAGGCCTTGGCCGAACTGGTGGACCAGGGCCTGATCCGGCTGCTGGAGTTTACCGACGTGCCCAAGGAGGATCCCGGCCTGCAATTGCATTACGGCATCGTCAGCCGTGCCGGGCATTCCCTGACACCGGCCGCGCTGGCGATGGTCGATGCTGTGCTGACGGTCGACCAACGTTTGCTGGCGTCGAACTAGGCGCATCTGAAACACACACAAATCCCTGTAGGAGCGAGCTTGCTCGCGATGGTGTATCAGTCGACACAGCGGTGAATGACACTCCATCGCGAGCAAGCTCGCTCCTACAGGGGTAGATCACGCACGCCGCGCCAGCGACTGCAAGGCCCGGGGCTCACCGAGGGCGCGCAGCAGGCAGTGCATCGCCTCCTCGCGGCTGCGCTCGAAGCGATAGCGCGACTCGATGTACAGCGCCAGTTTCAATTCCACGGGTTCGTCCAGGGGCAGCGGCACGTGTTGCAGGCCCAGCACGTTGGCGACCCGGCTTGGCAGGCTGATGCCGAACGGCTGGCGATCGGCGATCAGCTTCGCGGCCAGGGTGCTTTGGGTGCTCATCGCCACATTCCGGCGCAGGCCTTTCAAGCCAAGCTGCAAGTCCACCGGGCTGAGCCCGTCGCGGCGGCTCGACACCTGGATCTGCGGCTGCTCCAGATACTCCTGCAGGGTGCGCGGCGGCTCCTTGAGCGCGGCGCCATAGGCGAACACATAATGGTCGGCGGGCAATGCCTGTTTGTGCAGGCCGGCAAGCCCGGCCAGCGGTTGGTCGAGGTCGATCAGGATATCCAGCTTGCCGCTGGCCAGGTCCTGCAAGGCGTCGCGGCGCCGGGGCTGGAAATAACGCACCTGCCAATCGGCGTGGGGCGACTCGAGCAAGGCATCGAGCAACACCGGTTGCAGGCAATCCAGACAACTGACGCGCAGCAGTGGATTGTTCTGCCGCGCGGCGGGAATCATGCGCAAGCCATCGCGCAGTGACTCCAGCGCTGCACGCACGTAGTCGGCCAGACGATGGGCGACCAGTGTCGGCGTCACCCCCAGGCGACTCTTGATGAACAGCGGGTCGCCGCACAACTCGCGCAGGCGACGCAACGCATTGCTCATGGCCGGTTGCGACAGGCACATCACCTCGGCCGCACGGGTGACGCTGCGCTGCTGATAAATCGCATCGAAGGCAAGCAACAGGTTCAAATCGAGCTGGCGTAAATCAAGCATGGTCTTGCTCCGGCAAATCGCTTAACGTCGGGCAGCCTAACCAGTGTTGCGGAACAAGCTGTGAGCCCTACATGACAAAAAGCGATCAGCCACTGCGCGATCAATCGATACCCAATGCGTTCTATGCGCCGACTCTGCTGCCGGCCATCGAAGAGTTGCTGGCCCGTGGCGTGGACCGGGACAGTATCGAAGGCCTGTTTCGTCGCAGCCTGTTCGAGTTGCGCACGCCGTTCATGCGCATTCCGCTGTTCATGTCGCGGCGCTTCTGGGCGTTTGCCCTGGAGCAGACCGGCGACCCGCTGATCGGCCTGGCGGCTGGCCGGCGTTTCGTTTCCACCGCTACCAATGGCCTGACGTACCTGTTCGACGTGGCTGACTCACTGGACAGCGCCTGCCAGTATTTCGTGCGTTTCTTTCCGTTTTTCAACGGGCACTTCCAGGCGCGGATCGTGCGCGGCGACGACAGCGTCCAATTGCACCTGCTCGATTGCGGCAGTGTGAAAACCAGCGCGGCAACCGCCGATTACATTCTCATCAGCCTGTGCAGCATGTTGCGACGCAAATTCCTCGCCAGCGGCCTGGAGCGTGATCCGGTTCTGGGCGTCGGGCTGGTCGGCGCTTGCACGACCAATGCGCAGGAACATCAACAAGCCTTTCGCGCACCGGTGCAATGGGGGCAGGCGCAGCACTCGATCCACCTCGATCCACAGCTGTTCGTCATCCCGTTGACGCCGGGCAATCATGAACTGGAACACACGCTGATCGAGCTGCTGGAGCAGACCCGACGCAACAGCGAACCGACCTTGCTGGAGCAAGTCTGCGACCATTTGATCGGCAACCTCGCCGAAGCCAACTGGCAGCAATTCTGTACCACCCAGCACGTGCTCGAGCGCACCGCCGCCCGACGCTTGAAGGCGTTGGGCTGGAGTTTTTCAGAGTTGCTCGACGAATACCGTCGCTACCGGGCCGAAGACTTTTTGCAGGGAACGGACCTGGAGCTGGTGGAGATTTCCGACCGCCTGGGCTACAGCGATGTGCAAAGCTTCAATCGTGCCTGCCTGCGGTGGCTGGGGTGCGCACCGGGTGCCTGGCGAACCCGGCAAGGTCGATAAAAAACCACACGCGTGCGAACCCTAGGCGGCCCATTGAATGAACGCCCGTAGCCGCTCACAGGCGGCTGGCTGACAAAGACAGCATCATTGAATTTGCTATGACTCGACAGGCACTTGCTCAATAGATTGTTGGACATTTTTTAACATTCGCATTGCGCCATCTGTGCGTAAGAACTGTCAGACGCGGTGAACAGTCGTCATTAAACCGGTGGCTCAAACCTGACACCCCCAAGCAGCTACAACCCTTGTATTTCAAGGCTTGCGGCAGGCTGTTGCTTTCTTTGGATTTTCGCCAAACAGTCAAAATCGGGAGGGGTGAAACCCAATAGTGATGGCAATAGCCCCACATTTGGGGGCGTCTTGCCCCTTTAACATACTGGTTCGCTGACACGGTTTGCCGAGGCTGGTCTATACCCCCTTTTGACAGTCTTGTTTTGCAACTCTCCACCGTTTTACGAGGCACGCTGATATGGACGTGAGCGTATTTGGTACGGGCTATGTTGGCCTGATACAAGCAGCTGCATTGGCCGATGTCGGACATCGCGTCCTGTGTGTCGACATCGATCCGAACAAGATCCGACAACTGCAACAGGCCGTGCCACCGATCAGTGAGCCGGGGCTTTGCGGCACCCTTGAAGAAAACATCAAGGCTGGTCGCCTGCTCTTCACCACCCAGGCCAGCGATGCGGTAGAGCACGCCGAGCTGATCTTCATCGCCGTTGGTACGCCCGCCGACGAAGACGGTTCGGCCGACCTCAGCCATGTGCTGAACGTGGCCCGGCAGATTGCCAGTTTCATGAAGGCCGACCGCACCCTGATCATCAAATCCACGGTGCCGGTAGGCACGGCGGACCAGGTCAGTGCCACTGCCATTGAAGAGTTGCAGCGCAGCGGCAAAGGTTCGCTGAAGATACGGGTGGTGTCCAACCCGGAGTTTCTCAAGGAAGGCAGTGCCCTGGCCGATTGCATGCGCCCGGACCGGATCATCGTCGGTACCGCTGACGATGAAGCCCGCAGCCAGATGAGCGAGCTCTACGCGCCGTTCTGCCGCAACCACGACAAATTGATGTTCATGGACAACCGCAGCGCCGAGTTGACCAAGTACGCAGCGAACGCGATGCTGGCCACGCGCATCAGTTTCATGAACGAACTGGCCAACCTCACCGAGTTACTGGGAGCAGATATCGAAGCCGTGCGCAAAGGCATCGGTTCGGACCCGCGCATCGGTTACCACTTCATCTACCCCGGTTGCGGCTTCGGCGGTTCCTGCTTCCCCAAGGACCTGCGCGCTCTGCTGCACACCGCCGAACGCGCCGGAATGTCACTGAAGTTGCTGCGTAGCGTGACCGACGTCAACGACCACCAGCGGCATATCCTGTTCAGCAAACTCAAGGCGCAATTTCCCGGTGGACTGGCCGGCAAGTCCATCGCCGTGTGGGGCCTGGCGTTCAAACCCAACACCGATGACATGCGCGAAGCACCGAGCCGCAATCTGATGGAGGCGCTCTGGGCCGAAGGTGCGAGCGTGCAAGCCTACGACCCGGAAGCCATGTCCGAATGCCGGCGTATTTACGGCTACCGCGACGACCTGCATCTGTGCGCCACCCGCGATGACACACTCGAAGACGCCGATGCCCTGGTGATCTGCACCGAGTGGAAGAACTTTCGCGTGGTCGACTTCGACAGGCTGGCGAGCAAACTGCGAAAACGGGTGATCGTGGACGGACGCAACCTGTACAGCCCGGAACAGGTGGCGGCCGCCGGCCTGCATTACAGTGGCATCGGCTTGCGCCGCATCACGCCCGAGGCCGTCCGTCCATGAAGATTCTCGTCACCGGAGCAGCCGGCTTCATTGGTGCCCATTGCGTGCTGCGACTGTTGCGCGATGGACACCAGGTGTTCGGCCTCGACAACTTCAACAGCTACTACGATCCGCAACTCAAGCACGATCGCGTCCGTTGGGTGCAGGAGCAGGCACGCCCTTTCCCGCTCTCAATGGTTGACCTGGCCGATACACCGGCCATCGAGGCACTGTTTGCCAGGGAAAAACCGGAGATCGTGATCCACCTCGCGGCCCAGGCCGGGGTGCGTTATTCCCTGGAAAATCCCCGGGCCTACCTGGACAGCAACTTGAGCGGGTTCCTGAACATCCTCGAAAGCTGCCGCAACCACCCGGTCAAACACTTGATCTACGCTTCGTCCAGTTCGGTGTATGGCGCCAACCAGCACACACCGTACTCGGTGCACGATGGTGTGGATCATCCGCTGTCGCTGTACGCCGCGACCAAGAAGTCCAACGAATTGATGGCCCACAGTTACAGCCACCTGTTCGGTATTCCCTGCACCGGGCTGCGCTTTTTCACGGTGTACGGCCCCTGGGGACGGCCTGACATGTCGCCGATCCAGTTCGCCCGGGCCATCGCCGAAGAACGGCCACTGAAGCTGTTCAACTACGGCAAGCACCAGCGGGACTTCACCTACATCGACGACATTATCGAGAGCATCACACGCCTGATCGACCGCCCACCGCAAGCCAACGCTCAATGGGACCGCGAACAGCCAGACCCGGCCACGAGCATGGCACCCTGGCGGATTTTCAACATCGGCGGCCAGCACCCGGTAGAGCTCAAGGACTATCTGGCATTGCTGGAAAAACACATGGGGCAAAAAGTCCGGATCGAACTGCTGCCCCTGCAACCCGGCGATGTCCTCAACACCTGCGCCGATGCCAGTGAGCTGGCCCGCGCTACCGATTTCCAACCGCGTATCGAACTGGACGAGGGACTGAGGCGCTTCGTTGCCTGGTTCCGCTCTTACTACTGACTGCGTCCCCCATACCGCACACGGCTGAACTCTGCGGAGAATTTATGTCTGAACACGAAAAAAGTGTGCCACTTGGCAATTTGCGTAGAGAAAAGCGCCTGGACCCCGAACAGCGCATGCGCATGGATGCCGCGATCCACATGCAGGGTTGTGGCTGGATAACCGGTCGCGAAGGTGGCCGGCCATGGACCCTGTCGCGCACCAACCGCGTCCTGGCCTGCTTCGGCGCGCTGCTGATCCTGGTGCTGATTTCCCCGGTGCTGCTGGGGCTGGCGCTGGCCATCAAACTCACCAGCCCGGGGCCGGTGATGTTCGTGCAAAAGCGCACCGGTTACCGCGGCCGCATGTTCGGCATGTACAAATTCCGCACCATGGTCACCAACGCCGAGGAACTCAAGGAGTCCCTGCGGCACCTGAACAAGCACGGCACCGACGCCATCGATTTCAAGATCGACAAGGACCCGCGCATCACCGGTATCGGCGGCTTCCTGCGGCGCACCAGTCTCGATGAGCTGCCGAACCTGTTCAACGTGGTGACCGGCGACATGCGCCTGGTAGGCCCCAGGCCGACTTCGTTCAATGCCTACCGCTACAAGAACAAACACCTTGTGCGCCTGAGCATCTACCCCGGCATGACCGGCCTGTGGCAAATCTCCGGGCGCAGCAATATCGATTTCGACCAGCGCGTTGAGTTGGATCTCACCTACATCTCCCAGCAGAGCCCGCTGCTTGATTTGAGGATTCTGTTGAAAACCCCTTTAAAAGTTTTCAGCGGACACGGAGCGAGTTAAATGGACGGCTCAACGGCTAAAAGCCTCAGCATTGCCAGCCCGAGCGAGTCCAATCTGACATCGACCGTGCTCGACCAGAACCTGCGGATCCTTTTCCTGACCGCCGCCAACCCCGGCGCAGGCACCACCACCAGCGCCCTGGCGCTGGCCAGTCAACTGGCGAAGATGAGCAGCGGCCTGGTGCTGCTGGTGGATGCCAGCCAGTCGGCGACCAACCTCACGCAACAGTTGGGGCTGAGCAAGGAACGGGGGTTTCGCGACTTGTTGTTCAACACCCAGAGCCCGCCCTTGTTGCAGGACTGCGTGGTGGACGTCTCCAGCCTGCCCTTTCACGTTCTGCCATTCGGCCGCTACTCCCGTGGCAACGAACACCTGACACCCGAGCGCCTGAGCCCGCTGCTCGATCAACTCGGCATCCGGTACCGCTTCGTGGTGATCGACGGCGACGCGGTGTATTCGGCCTCCGACACCCTGGTCATCAGCACCCAGGTGGACGGCGTGGTCCTGGTCGTGCGCTCGGAAGACACCCGCTGGGAGGTGGCCCAGGCCGCGGCCCAGCGCTTGAGCCAGGCGGGAGCGAAGCTGGTCGGCAGCGTGTTCAACCGACGCAAGTACTACATGCCCGAATGGCTGTACAGAAACCTGTGAGCAGTCAGACAAGGATGACGCCATGAACGCCAAGATGCTTGTCCTGCTTTTGCTGCCCCTTGCAGGTTGCTCCAGCACTTCCTCCGACGAATCCCAAAGCATGCCGGTGCAAATCCTCACGGCCCCACCGGCGAACGCCCAGGCCACTGACGTGCCCAAGGTCGAGCAGACCCTGCGCCCACAGGATGTGCTGGACGTGATCTTCCACATCAGCACCAGTGGCTCGGCTGCCTATCGCGTGCAGTCCGGGGACACGATCGCGCTGAACTTCACCGCCGCCAGCCAGTTCAACGGCAACCAGTTGGTGCTGCCCGATGGCACCATCGAACTGCCGGGGGCCCACACCACGGTGAAAATCGAGGGCCTGACCCGCGATGAAGCACGGGACGCGATTCAGCGCGCCTACGATCGCAAACAGCTGTTCCAGCCCAACCGCAATCAGCTGTCAGTGATGGTAGTGAGCCCGCTGGCCAATGAGTGGAACCTCAAGTCCGTGCTCAACCACCCCGGCACCGGCATGAGTCGGGAAATCACCGTGGGCACCGACGGCTACGCCAGCTTCCCGGAAATCGGTGCCGTACCGCTGCAAGGCATGACCATCAACCAGCTGGAGGCCTACCTCAATAAACGCTACGCCACCCTGCCGGGGCGCATGACCGTGGACGTGCTGCTCAAGGCCACCGCCGGCAACGAAATCTATGTACTGGGTGAAGTCGGCCAGCCGGGCTCCTACCCTATCCGCCGCCCGGTGTCGGTGCTCGAAGCCCTGACCTTGGCCCGCGGTTCCAACGTCAAGGCACGCCTGGACTCGGTAATGATCATGCGGCGCAACGGCAACCAGGTGGTCGCGCATCGTTACGACGTGGAAAAAGCCTTGTCCGGCGACGCCACCCAGATCGCCTACCTGCAAGCGGACGACATGCTGTACGTGCCCAAGACCAAACTGGCCAGCGCCGGTGAGCTCGCGCGGCAACTGGCGGACGTCGTGTTGTTCCAGGGCATGGGCCTCAGCTTCAGCTACCGCGTCGACAACAAAGACGACAACAGCAACTAACTCTCAGGTGGCCAATGAATCCAAAGGAAAACTACCTGCATGAGTTCTTCAGGATCTTCTTCGCCAACAAGCAGCTGGTGAAGCGAGTTTTCCTGGTCTTTGCCGTGATCGCCGTGGTCTTGCCGCTGTTGCTCAAGCAGAGTTTCGATATCACCGCCCAGGTGATCGTGCAGTCCAAGAAAATCTCCCAGGGGGATGCCACCAGCACCCTCAATCAGGAAAACGCTTCCTTCATTCCACCGTCGCTGGCGGACATGGAGACCGAGAGCAACATCCTGCGTTCGCCGGCCTTGATCCGCCAGACCATCAGCGAGTTGCGCGAAAAGGGTGAGTACACGCTACCCGTGAGCGCCTTCAACAAACTGCTGGTGCAGCCGTTCAAACGGTTTGTCACCAATCCCGTTCGCGAACACGTGACCAACCCGGTTCGCAACCTGCTCGGACTGCAGACCGATCCGGTACGCGACACCGTGCTCGATGCCCTCACGCAGCAAGCGTCCTCTGCCCTGAAGGTGGAAACCTTGCCCGGCTCCAACGTGATCTCGATCGTCTACCGCTTCCCTGACCCGGCCCAGGGCACCCGGTTCGTCACCGCCCTGCTGCAGAACTACCTGGTCAGCCGCCAGGAAATGCAATCGATCGACCTGCCGCAGAGCTTCTACGAAACCAAGAAGTTGCAGTACCAGGTGCGTCTCGATGGCCTGGAAGCCAATCGCCTGGCCTTGCTCGAAAGCATCGGTTCGTCCGACCCCAAGGAAGAAATCACGTTCCGCCTCAACGCGATCAACACCGAGGAGCAGGCGCTCAACCTGTATCAGGACCGACTGCTGCAAAGCCAGCGCTGGCTCGATTACCTGAAAACCAGCCTGGCGACCGCCAACAACGCCAGATTCACCGACTACACCTTCCCCTACACCTTCACCACCACGGTCGACAGCGTCGCTTTCGAAGACCGCGAGATCAAGCAACTGGGTGAGCAACTGACGACCCTGGTCAGCCGCTATATGGACGACCTGGCGGTCTTTCAGCCCGGCAGTGAGCCGATGCAAATGACCCGCGAGCAAATCATCCGGGCCCGTGGGCAATTCCTGAAGATTGTCAGCAACCGGATTCAGGAGCGCACCAGCGACCTGGCGACGATCAGCTCGGTCATCGAGCAGAAAACCGCGCGCATTGCCGAGTTCAAGAATCGTATCCACCAGTTGCAGGAAACCCGGAGCAAGCTGCGGCAGATGGACACCGAAATCAACGCGCTGCACAAGGCGTTCGCCACCTATGCCCAGCGCTTCGCCGAAAGCAGCACCGCGCGCGCACTGGACAACGACCTGTCCAACGCACGGGTACTCAGCCCGCCGTTCGAGCCGACCGAAGCGGCGTTCCCCAAGCCGATGCTGATCATTCCGTTCGGAGTGTTCACCGGTTTGCTGCTGGCGATTGCCCTGGTCTATGTGCGTGAGTTCTTCGACCACCGCTTCAAGCACCCTGCGCAAATCACCCATGAACTGGGCTTGCCGGTGCTGCTGGTGATCAATGATCAAAGCACCCTGCCAAACAATCCGCACAAGAGCTGGAGCGTACCGGCCCTCGTACATTGGGTGCGCAATTGAACGCGCCGCTCGGCACCACCCACGACCTGCCGATCATTCATTTGCTCAGCAGCGGCGGCTTCTATGGGGCCGAGCGGATGCTGCTGGATCATTGCCTGGCGACACCGGGGCAGCACCAGGTGCTGTTTCTCGATGCGCCGCCAGAACTGATCGCGCGATTTCGCGAGGCCGGTGTCGATTGCCTCGGCTGTGCAGGCCTGGTCGCGTTGCTGGGGCATTTGCGCCAGCGACGGAACCAGCGGCCACTGATCAATACGCACAACTTCAAGGGCCTGTTGTTCGGCTGGATCGGCGCTACGCTGTTGCGCCTGCCACTGGTGATCACCCAGCACGGCTTCACCCCGCGCAGTCGCAAGCAGAAGTTCTACACCTGGCTGAGCCTGCAACTGTGCCGCACGGCCTCGGTGAACCGGGTGGTGTGTGTCGCCGAAAGCATTGCCGCGCTGCACCGTCAGGCCAATGTGCGCGCGGACAAACTGCAGGTGATCCCCAACGGCCTGCCAGCGGCCCACGATTTGCTGCCGCACAGTGGCGAGCATCAACGCTGGCTGGCTGGTTACGTCGGGCGCCTGAGTAGCGAAAAAGGCCCTGACCTGTTTCTCGATGCGCTGATCCCGTTGTGTCAGCAGTACCCGCAACTTGATGCAGTGATGCTCGGCGACGGGCCGGAGCGCGAAAGCCTGCAGACGCGGATCGACGAGGCAGGCTTGCAGGCGCGCATCACACTGCCGGGCTACCAGACCGATATGCGTGCCTGGTGGCGGCAACTCGATGCGTTGGTGATCAGCTCGCGCACCGAAGGCACGCCCATGATTCTGCTCGAAGCGATGCAGGCCGGAGTGCCGGTGGTGGCCTTCGGCGTCGGCGGGATTCCCGATGTCTTGCAGGACCGCCACAACGGCCTGCTGGCCACGCCCACCGACAGTACCGCCCTCGCCCGCCAGATCGGCACGCTGCTGGGTGACCCGGCCCTGGCCGGGGAGTTGATCGACAACGCAAAACGTACGCAACGGGATCGCTACGACCTCAAGGTCCTGGCCGAACGCTGGTCGCAGCTTTACATCCGGACTGCACGAGAGGCACACCCGTGATTGTTCCGCTCTCGATCGTCAGTTTGCTCGGCCTGGTCTGCCTCGGTTTGCTGGCCAGCCCTTATCCGTATCTGGCGCCGGGAGCGGTACTGGGCCTGGTGGGTGTCGCGGTGCTGTACCGCAAGCCGGCCTGGGGCCTGTTGGGCATTGTCGCCATCCTGCCTTTCGAAGGTCTGTTCAAGGACAGCTCACTGTCGGGCTCCAAATTCCTCGGGGCTTCGCTGGCGCTGATCCTGATGCTGCAACTGGCGACTCACCAACTGCCGAGCGAGCGCCTGCGCAGCAATATCTGGCGTTTCCTGGTCGGGTTTATGGTGCTGTACCTGCTGAGCCTGTTGAACACCGACGACATGGGCTTCTCCCTGGGCCACCTGCGCGAATTGAGCGTCGGCCTGATTCTGTTTGTCATCACCCTGCTGGTCGGGCGTGAGTTGAACCTCGACATGTTCGCCAAACTGGTTGCCATCAGTGTCGCGGCGACCTGCGCCATGGCGATGTTCTCTGCCAAATACCAGGACGATGGCCGTGCATCCGGGATGCTCAATGACCCGAACGACTTTGCCCTGATGATCGCCTTCGCCGTACCCATGGCGCTGTTGCTGGTGGTCCGCAGCCCGAACCGGTTGCACCGGTTGTTCTGGGGGGGCTGTACCCTCTTGCTGCTGGGCGGCATGACCAAGACCGAATCCCGTTCGGGGCTGGTGGTGTTGCTCCTCAGCCTGTTGATCGGCGCGTGGCACTACCGCGCGCAGTTGCCACATATTCGTCCACGCTACCTGGGCTTTGCCATGCTCGGCCTGGCGATTGTGATTTCGCTGGGGCTCTATGCGATGCCGGCCGGTTACGTGGAACGCATCCAGTCGCTGAGCATCCTCAGCTCCGGGGCCAAGAGTCAGGACCCGTCACTGGGCCGTCGTGCCTCCTACATTGTGGTCGGCAGCGCCATGATCGCCGAGAACCCCTTGCTTGGCACCGGCCCCGGCACGTTCCCGCTGCACTACGCTACCACCGGTTATGCCAAGACCTTTGCCATGACCGGCAAGACCGATGACCTGTACCGTCGCGCCCACAACACCTACCTGGAGATCTTCAGTGAACTGGGGATTCCCGCCGGCCTGATGTTCGTCGGCATGCTCGCCCTGGGTTTGTACAACCTGATCCGCGCCCGCCGCGCCTGGCTATTGCGAGGAACTGGGCATCAGGCTGATCTGATGACCCACCTGAGCATGAGCTTTCTGTCGTTGACGTTGTTCCTGATGTTCCTCAGCGCACCGAATCACAAGTACCTGTGGATCATGCTCGCGTTGACCAGCGTGCTGCGCACTAAAGCCGAAGAACCCCCGCCGACGGAGGTCAGGGCATGAACCGCATCAGCATCATCATCCCGATGTACAACGAGGCCCGGCACATCGCCCGGACCCTGCAAGCGGCACGACATGCCGCCGAGGCGGCCAACGTCGAATGCGAGTTGATCGTGGTCGACAACGGCTCCGATGACCAGGGCCCGGACATTGCCCGACAGTTCGGCGCCCAGGTGCTGGTCCTGCCCGGCCTGCTCATCGGTGCATTGCGCAATCGCGGAGCGGCGATCACCAGCGGCGAATGGCTGGCCTTTATCGATGCTGACGTCGAGATGCCCGAGAACTGGCTCAAGCTGTTGTTCGACCTCGAGTCCGGCGGCCAGGCCGATGTCATCGGCCTTGACCTGCACACCCCGGCCGAAGCGCCGTGGTACGCCGACGCCTGGCAGCGGCGCACCTTGCGTCCCGATACGCAGCCGCTGCATGTCGTGCAATGGCTGCCCACTTGCAACCTGCTGATGCGCCGTCGCTGGTTCGACAAGGTCGGTGGTTTCAATGAACAACTGCGCACCGGCGAGGACAAGGAACTGACCATGCGCCTGGTCGACGCGGGCGCGAAACTAGTCGCGGTCAACCAAAGCGTGGCGCTGCATTGGGGTTACGAAAGCAGTTGGCGGGAATGGATGGGCAAGGAATTGTGGCGTCAGGGCAGTCATCTGCAACTTCTGCGCACCCATGGCCCGAGCCTGCGCTTGCTGCGTTTTCCGCTGCTGTCGATTGCCGCCTGGTTGATCGATTTCATGGCCATTTCCGCCCTGTTCGACGGGTTCCCCCATCATTCGCTGCTGATGCTGCTGCTGACCGTCCTGCCCGCCCTGGCACTGAGCCTGCGTCAGAGCGCCAGGCACCGCGACACGCTCCTGACCCTGCAACTCTGGGGCCTGCACTGGGTACGCCTGCACCTGGCGGGCGCCGGGCTCATCCTCAGCCTTTGTCATTGGAATGCCAGGAGGCCCGCCCGTGGCTGAATTCATTTTCTGGTTGTGCCTGTTGCTACCGGTTTACGCCTACCTCGGTTATCCCCTGTTATTGACGTTGCTGGCACCGTTTTACCCGGCACCGCGCCAAGGACCGGCACAACCGATGGACGTGAGCATCGTGATTGCCGCGCACAACGAAGCGCGGCATATCGAAGAAAAACTGCGCACTGTGCTGGCTCAGGATTATCAGGCCCGCTCACTGCAAATCATCCTCGCCAGTGACGGCTCGACCGATGACACAGTGGCCTGCGCGCACCGGGTCGAGGACCCGCGCATCACCGTGCTCGATCTGCCCCGCCAGGGCAAGGCGGCGACGCTCAATGCCGGGGTCGCGATCAGCAGCGGCGCGATCCTGGTGTTCACCGACGCCGACAACCAGTGGTCCACCGACACCCTCGGCCATTTGCTCGCGCCGCTCAACGACCCGCAGGTCGGTGGCTGCGCCGGGCACATGGTGATCCCGGTGACCGGCAAGGGTTTGAGCGTTGGCGACAGCCTGTATCGGCACTATGAAGGCTGGCTGCGCTACGTGGAAAATCGCACCGGCTGCATGGTCTCCGCCGACGGCGCATTGCTCGCCTTGCGCCGCGAGTTGTTCCAGAACGTTCCGGCGGAGGTCAACGACGATTTTTTTATCAGCACCTGCGCGCCGGTCGCGTTCAAGCGGATTGTCTACGTGCCCCAGGCCCGGGTAATCGACCAGGGTGTGGACGAAGCCGACAAGCAATTCCGTCGCCGTCAGCGGGTCACGGTGGGTGGCCTGCAAAGCCTGGCCCAGCGCCGGGAGTTGCTGAATCCGCTGACCCACGGCCTGTATGCGATTGCCTTGATCAGCCACAAGCTGATCCGGCGGCTGGCGCCGATCCTGTTGCTGCCGTTGCTGCTGAGCAATTTCTGGCTGTGGGAGGATCACGGCTTTTATCGCCTGAGCCTGATCGCACAACTGCTCGGTTACACGATGGCCATTGCCGGCCTGCTGGATTCGCAACACCGCTTGCCCAAACCCTTTCGCCTGGCCGCGTTCCTCCTGGTGACCCTTGCCGGGATGAGCATCGGCCTGTGGCAGTTCCTGCGCGGTCAGCGTTACGCCCAATGGAATCCCGAGCAAAATCGATGAGAGGTGCGTGCCGTGGCGATCAAACAACTGTTGAAACGCACCAGTGGCTGGCTGTACCTCAACTCCCCGGTGGGGCGCAAGCAACTGCACGGCGCCGGTGTGATCCTGATGTTGCACCGGGTGCTGGCCAGCGACCAGGCCGCCGAACTGCCCCACCGCAATGAACTGTGCGTCGGGCCAAAAGCGTTTGAACATTTGCTGGTGTGGTTGAAAAAACACTTCGACTGCGTGCCACTGATGGACATTCTGCAACCGGGTGCGCGCTCGGAGCGACCGAAAGTGGCGCTGACCTTCGACGACGGCTGGCGCGACAACGCGCTGAATGCCTTCCCGCTGCTGCAAAAACACCAGGTGCCGGCGAGCATCTTTCTGTCCACCGACTTCATTGGCAGCCGCCAGCGGTTCTGGTGGGAAAGCATCGGCGAAACCCTGTGGAACAGCCATGGCGAACAGGCACGGCAGAAACTGATCGAACGCTTGCAGCACCTGGGGCGCCCGTTGCCGACACGGTGCGATGACCCGGATCGGCAACGCCGCAGCCTGGCGTTGCTGAACTTTTTGCAGAGCCTGAAAACCCTGTCGCCGCTGGACCTCAATCGCCTGACCGACGACTGCCCGCACGAGTCGTTGCCCCAGGCGCTGGACTGGCAGCAAGTGCGCCACCTGGAAGCATCCGGCCTGGTACGCTTCGGCCCCCACGGTGCCAGCCATGCCATCCTCACCGGTCTCGACGATCAACGCCTGGATGAAGAGCTGAGCCGCAGTCGCCAGGCGCTGCTCCACGGCTGCAACCAGCCATTGCCGGTTTACTGCTACCCCAATGGCGACAACGATGCGCGGGTGCGCCAACAGGTGGCCAGGCATGACTTCCCGTTTGCCCTGGGTACCGGCACCGGCATTTATCGAGGGGCCGAAGATCCACTGGCCCTGCCACGCTTCGGCGTCAGCCAGCGTACCGCACGCAATCCCGGGTTGCTGTCCTGGCGCATCTACCGTGGTGCACGCCCATGAGCGGCAACAACTACCTCAAGCACCTGGCCCTGAGCATGGGCACCAAACTGGCGATGATCGCCCTGCGCTTGCTGCGCAACGTGTTGCTGGCGCGAATTCTCGGCCCCAGCGAACGGGGGTTGTTTGCCTTGCTCAGCGCCCTGCCCGACCTGATCAGCGCGGCCACCAGCGGCGGCTTGAATTCAGCGGTAGGCTATCAGGCGGCCAAGCAACGACCGATGGGCTTGCTGCTCAGCCAGGTGCTGCTGTTCGGTTGTCTGCTGGCGGCGTTGCTGACCTTGGCGGTGGTGGCGCTGACCCGCGAGTTCGGCAGTGAACTGGAGATCACTACGCAATTGGGCCTGCTCGCCTGGCTGTTGCTGCTGGCGGTGCCGCTGACCGTGCTCAAAAGCGGTTTGCTGACCCTGCACAACGCCTCGGGCGGCGTGGTCGCCTTCAATGCCTTGCGCCTGATCGAGTCGCTGGCGCCGCTGCTGATGTTCCTTGCCCTGTTCTGGATGTGGAAAAGCGCGGCCCTGGAAGCGGCGTTGATCAGTTGGCTGACGGGGATCAGCCTGGTGGTGCTGGCCGGTTGGGTCTGGCTCAAGCGTGAGCATCCGTTGAGCCTGCAATGGGACCGCGCCTGTCAAAACGAATTGCTGCGCTACAGCGCCCGTAGCCATCCGGACCTGCTGTTCCAGCAAGTGATCCTGCGCTCCGACTACCTGATCATCGGCGCCCTGCTCGGCACCACGGCACTGGGTCACTACGCCATGGCCAGCGCAGCCGCCGAGTTGCTGCTGATCGTTCCGGAAGCAGTGACCACACCGCTGATGAAGCGCCTGCTGCAACAGGAAGAAGGCATCGAAAAAGTCACGCCACTGGCCTTGCGCTTGACCGCTACGGTGATGATCGGCGCTTGCCTGAGCATGGCTGTGGTGGGTGAATGGTTGATCGTGACGCTGTTTGGCGAGGCCTACCAGCCTGCATACCCGGCGTTGCTGGCGCTGCTGCCAGGCCTGTTGGGCCTGTGCTATGCGAGCATTCTGCGCCTGGACCTGCTGGGCAAAAACCGGCCCGGCACGATTTCGTTGTTGATGGGCCTCAGCGCCCTGCTCAACCTGGCGCTCAATGTGCTGCTGATCCCGACCTACGGCATCGTCGGCGCAGCAGCGGCGTCCTCTATCGCGTACCTGGCCGTGACCCTGGCGCTGTTGGTGGTGTATTGCCGGTTGAGCCACGTGCCGGTCTGGCAAACGCTCATCGTCCTGCCCGGCGACATCGCGCCGATGCTGCTGATGCTGCAACGGAAATCGGCATGAAACACCTGTTATTGCTGGTGAGTCTTGGACTCGGGCTGAGCGCCGAAGCTGCGCCCATGCGTTGGGCCGATATCCGCGACGGCAGCCTGTACCTGCAAACGGACCGCCCCGACACCCTGACCGTGCTCTGGACCCCGGTGTGGCAGGCTGAAGCCAACGAAGAACACCTCTACTTGCTCGACGGCCGGGGCAAACTCCAGAGCGAACGACTGATTGCCGCCAATGAGCCCCGCGGTAGTCAACGCTGGAACCTGGCGCCGGACGCCGCCAGTTATCGACTGGAAATTCCTGGCTACAGCTTCCGCCGTTATACGGTTGAGCACGACGACCGCACCGTCGCACTGTTCGCCCCGGCCAAGGTGCATTTCAGCGCCGAGCCCCGGGACGGTGACGAGTTGTATTTCAAGGTCGCGGCCGGTGAGCACGCGGTGCTGGCCGGTAAATTCCACGGCGGCGTCGGCGCGTTGCAAGCGCAACGCGTGAGTGACGGCCAACAACTTTCACTTTCTCTAAAGCCGTACCCCGTCTATTGGCAGTTCGACAAAGTCGAGTTGCCCGTTGCAACTACCGATCAAGTCTGGCGCCTGCACCTGCGCGGTAGTGGCAAGGTCGCATTCTGGCTCGATGGCACGGCCAACCTGTTCGCCCAGAACCCGCAACAGCTCAAGCCCTTGCGCGAAGACGAAGGCCAGACACGGCTGACGCTGCACAACGACGTGCTCGGCAAGACCCCGAACCTGGGTATCGCCCTGCCCTATGCGCAACTGCCGGATTCCGGTTTCGCCGTGCTCGATGCCCTGCAACCACAGGCCGGAACCTATTACAGCCTGGTCGACATCATGGCGACGCGGCCGCATTACGAAGACGTGTTCCGCCGGCTGTATCAGGATCGCTTGGGCATCACTCAGGACATCACCCTGCTGGCCGGCAGACAGCGCCTGGCCTACCTGCGCGCCGACACCACCAGCAACGCCGGCCTCGACGCCTGGCTCGCCGCCACACGCGCACTCGGCGGCAAGGGCACACACTACATCGGTTTTGCCGACGAACCGAACCTCAACTACCCGGACTACGCCAGCTACAAGCGCATCTTCAACAGCATGGCCTGGCAAGTGCGCAGCAACCCGGATAACGCCAAAGCCGGCGTACGCATCGCCATGCCGGCCAGCTCCCGGTTCGTCAATGGTCCGTTCGTCGACCATGCCGCCGACAAGCGCGGCATCGACTGGGCCCGACGCCTGCTGGCCGAGTCCGGCGACAAGATCGATGCGCTGGCCTGGCACGAATGGATGGTCCGCGACCTGCTGGCGACCCGTGTCTACCGCGATAGCGTACGCAAAGCGGCAGAGCTGGTGGGGTTCGACGCCCAGGGACGACCGCGCAAAGCCTTGTTGCTGGACCAGACCAACATGTCCAGCGGGGCCAGCCTCAGCCCTTACGATCAGGAAACCCACTACGCCTCGTTATGGTGGGCCTCGGTCATCATCAATGCTTCCCAGGACGGCTTGCTCGATATGCTCGGCTGGTTCCAGGCTGCCGACGAACCTGAGTATCCCAAGGGTATGTTGCGCGTGCTCGGCAAGGATGAGTTCGAGCTCAAGCCCGTGGGCCTGGCGCAGCAATTTATCCGCCAGCATTGGCTACGCGATGTCATGCGCCTGGAGAACGACGCCTTCGAGGTTGACGTGCTGGCCATGTCTGCCGGGCACCAACGCAACCTGCTGGGCGTCAATAAAGGATCACGCTTGCAGCGTGTGAGCCTGGCTGGCGCGCAATGTCCATTGCCCCATGGATCATTGCGCTATTTCGGCGCCGACAACCGCAGTCGCGACGCATCCTTCAAATGCCTGGAGGGTCGCATCAGCTTCGATTTACCAGGAGAAACCCTGTTTTCCCTCAGCTGGAGCACCTCATGAACGCCATTGATTTTTTACCGCGTGGACGATTCGTCGCGCATTGAGTCACGCCACTCACGGCCAACACCGTCGGGAGTCAAAAACATGAATGCTCTGAAAAAGCTCAGCGATCACATCAAGCAAAAAGGCCTGCGCGCCACCGTCGGCAAGTTGTGGAAACACTACGTGTTTTTCCACGAAGAACTGTTGTGGATGGAACGCGACCTGGTGAGCCCGGTACCGCCACACAAGCTTCGGCCCTATTCACCGCTGCGACTGGAAACCATCACCCCACAAAACGCCGTAGCGTTCGCCAGGCACTTCGGTGATCGCGTGGGCACCATGGCCGAGTTGGCGTCCGAAGGGTACACCGGGCACATGTACCTGGATGAAAACGGCGATACCGTGGCCTTTATCTGGGGCAGCACACGCGATTATCTCGACCGTCATTACTACGGCTGCATGTTTCCGGTGAAGCCAGGCGAGTTCTTCGAGTTCGCTCTCGAGCAGATTCCTGCCTACCGGGGCACCACGCTGTCGGTCGATTTCCAGCTGAACCTGTGGAAAGCCATGGCTGATCAGGGCTGCAACAAAGTGGTGGATATCTGCGAGTCCCACAACATTCCCGCGCTCAAGCTGCACATCCGCATGGGGTATCGCGAGCAAGGGCGGATCATGAACATCTACCACCTGTTCGGCTGGCGCTTGTTCCGCGAAACCCGCTACAGCGGTTCACGCCTGGATGCCTTGCGCAAACCGGCACCCTCTCCTGTTCCAGCCGAGGCGAGCTGATCTTATGTCTGCACGATTCGAATGGCGCACTTCGCTGTGCACCCACGACTTTCCGGTAGAGGCTTACGAAGCGTTGCGCCAGCGCGTAACGGACCACACGCCGTTCAACACCCTGGCCTGGCTATACGCCTCGGAACTGGCACTCAAACCCGGCGAGCAGTTGCACGTGCTGCTCGGCTGGCAGGGTGACGAACTGGCGCTGTGCCTGCCGCTGGTGGCGTCCATGGAGCGCTTTGCGCGTTTGCCGTTTCGGGTCCTGCATCATTTGGGCTATCCCCTCGCCGACCGCCTCGCACTGCTGACGAGGCTGGACGACGACAATTTACGCAAGGCGCTGACGTTGATCCGTCAACGCCTGCCCCATGCCGTGCTGCAACTCAACGAACTGGCCGGTTCCACGGCCCAGGTACAGGCCCTGACACCGTGGCAGGCGCTGAGTTCGACCGCCGAACATCGCCTGAGCTGTCGAGTACCGGTGCACCTGATCAGCGAGGCCGACCATCAGGAGGTCTCCGGCGACCCGCGCTACAAACTGCGCCGCGCACGCAAACGCATCGCCGCGTGCGGTGCCCAGGTGCGGCGGATTACTCCCGACGCCCTGACCATGGGGCCGCTGTTGCAGGAAATCAGTGAGGTCGAAGCGGTGAGCTGGAAAGGCGATGAAGGCGTCGGGATCTTTTCCGATGCGCGCCATCGCCAGTGGATGGACCGCGCCTTCACCGCCCTGGCGGCCCGAGGCCTGGTGCGCGTGGTGGTGCTGGAGCTGGAGGGGCGCTGCATCAGCTATCGCCTTGGCTTGCTGGAACAGGGTCGATTGTACGACTACAATCTGGCGTTCCTGCCGCAATATGCCGACCTTGGCAGCGGCCGGGTGCTGCTCGAAGAGTGGATTCGCTGGGGCCTGGAAGACAACTGGTGCTGGATCGATGCGTCGCGGGTCAGCCTGGAAAACTCCAGCCATCAACTGCACGAACGCATGACCGGGCAACTGGAACACTGGCGCTGGAGTTTTTACTCCTGGCGTCCAGGCGGTCTGGTGCTGGGGCTGGCCTTGCGGGTCTGGCAACGCTTCAAACCCCGATTGCAGCAATGGCGCACCCGACGCGCGGCGGCCGCAGTCGCAACACCCGCGGTCCACACGCCTGCGCCTACGGAAAAACTCAAGGAGGGTGCACATGCCTCGGCAAGTGATAGTCAACGCTGACGATTTCGGCCTCAGTGCCTGCGAAAACGCGGTGATCCTTGGCGCGTTCCAGGCCGGGCTCATCAGCTCCGCCACCGCCATGGCCAACATGCCGGCGTTCGAAGCGGCCTGCGTCCTGGCCCGGCATCCATTGCTCGAAGGCCGAATCGGCCTGCACTTCAACCTGACCTACGGCCGTCCGTTGAGCCAGAGCATTGCGCAGCGCCCGACGTTTTGCGACGGGGCCGGCGTGTTCGACCTCAACCTGCCCCGCACCCACCTCTGGCTCGGGCGCCGGGATCGCAACGCCGTACTGGAAGAACTCGAAGCCCAGTGGCAGCGCTGCCTGGACAACGGCCTGCGCCCCACCCACCTGGACTCCCATCAACACGTGCACAATATCTGGCCGATCGGCGAGATCGTCGCGCGCTTCGCCGCCCGCCAGGGGGTGCCGGTGCGTCTGGCGCGCAATCTGGGGCAAAACCTCAGCCTGCCCAAGCGCGTGTTCAAGGACCTGCTCAACCGTCGCCTGAGCAATCTGGCCGGTGCCACCGCCGACTACGTGTGCACCCCGGTGGATCTGCGCAACGCCGAGCCGCCACCCGATGGATTGCTGGAAATCGTCGCCCACCCGAACCAGCTCGGCGCCGACTTCGGCGATGCCTACCTGGAACCGGGAGAGTCATTGAGCGCGTTGCTGGAACAGCGTTTGCCGGGTGTGCCGCGGGTGGCCTATACCGCTGCGGGAGACGCCGCACCTCGCCGTGCGCAGGCCGTTCTGGAATAGCTCACCCCGCACTTGTTGGAGAGAGCCTGCTCGCGATGGGGTTGCCTACATCTTCCTCGGAAAAAACCCTCTGATCGCGGAAATGTCTGACTGCTCATCCGTATCCATTTGGATACATTCGAGCAATGAATTATCTTGTCCAGCAAACCGCTACTTTCGCAGCATGGCACGCCTCGGTTCGCGACTTGCGAGCCAGGCTAGCTATCGCTCGTCGCATTGACCGCGCATCTGCGGGTAATCTTGGCGACTACAAGCCTGTCGGTGATGGCGTTTCTGAAATGCGCGTGGACGTAGGTGCCGGATACCGGGTTTACTTTACGATGCGAGGCGGTGCCGTCATTGTCCTGCTGGCCGGAGGTGACAAGTCATCTCAAACCGCCGATATCAAACGCGCAAAAAAAATGGCAAAGGAGGTTTAACCATGAGCCAGACTTTGACGACTTTCGACATGGCGGCGCTGCTCGACAGTGATGAAGCCATTAGCGAGTATCTCTCTCAGGTACTGGCAGACGGTGACAATGAGGAGTTTCTGCGCGCTATCGGCTATGTGGTGAAAGCCCGTGGCATGACACAGATAGCCAAAGACTCTGGAATGGGTCGCGAAAGCCTCTACAAGGCCTTCGCGCCGGGAGCAAAACCTCGTTTCGATACGGTCCTGAAGGTCATTCATGCCCTGGGCATAGATCTCTGCGCGCAACCAGGACACACCGTCAATCACTCAAATCTATAACTGATTTTTCCGCGTCATGTGGCTGGTTTCACCACCACCCACGTAAAACACAACGGCAACTGCGCTGCCTGCTGCTGATAGCGGTCATAGAGCTCTTCGCGGTTGGAGTGTGGGTATTCCCTGAAGTGACGGATCTGCAGCCCTGCCGCAATGGCGGCGCTGAAGAGGTCGCCCAGGGTGTGGACGAACCAGTAGGACGGCGCGGCCGGCTGTTCGATCCTGCCTTCGTAGACGATCGGTTCGTGCTGCACGAACGGTTCGCGGCGGAAGTATGAGCTGGCCGGGCGAAAAGGATCGGCTGCCTCGGGGTCGAACATTTCCAGGAACGGATGGGTTTCGTACACCACCAGCGCCCCACCCGGCTTCAGCGTGCGCGCCACATGGCGGAAGAATTCGCCGATGTCCGGCATCCAGTTCAAGACCCCGATGGTGATCAGCGCCAGGTCAAAGCGCTCCTGCAGTCCGGCCGGCAAGTGGTGAATGTCCGCTTCGATGAATTGCGGCGCGTGGGGCGATCGGGACGCCAGTTCCCGTGCCTGCCCGAGAAAGGCTTCAGACTGGTCGACGCCCACCACGCTGTGCGCGCCCATGGCGAACAGCGACAGGCTTTCACGACCGTTGTTGCAGCCTAGTTGCACCACGTCCTTGCCGTCGATACCTGTCTGGGTCAGCAAGGCGGTCAGGGTGTCGTCCAGGCAGGAAAAATCCGCGTGTTCCACGCCCTTCAACAAGGCTTGCCATTCGCTGGAGTCCTTGTGGTGACGAGCGGAGTCATTCCATGCCTCGCGGTTACTGGCGATGGCTTGTTCTTTTGTCGGCAGTTCCATTGCACGCTCCAGGGTCCGGGTCGTCGATTTGACCGGCGAAGTCTAGATCAACCCCATCCTGGCAGGTGTTGCGAACTTGTAATCCGCGCGGCAGCGACGGCTGTGCACGGCGCCAGCTATAGTTAAAGACCTTGGGAGGAATGTGGTTAAACCGATTTAGCAGGTGTTGCCATGAAAAAGACCGACCTGACGCTTTTGCTCGCCGTCTGCCTGGGCGCAACCGCTGTCGTCCACGCGGACGACATGCCGACCACCAACTACAGCAGCGAATTCAACTATTACGGCGCCGACCAACCCTTCGCGCACCCCGTACCACCGTCGATGAACATTGTGCCACCGGGTTCGTACATCCCGACCGCGCCCAGGGAATTCATTCCGGTTTCAAGTGAGCACGTGTTTTCCGATTCGCGCCTGCCGACAGTGGCCGACGCCACGGTTCGGGTGTTTATCCGCTCCTACGATCCGGAGCGTGGTGTGTACGTGAACCAGGAAGTCGAGAACCCCAGCTGCATGCTGTCCTGTCTGAGGCAGGGCCCGGTGTTGCAGTGAGCCTTACCACTGGCGCTTGTCCGGACGGGCGAGGCCGAGTTTTTCGATCCGGTAGCGCAACATGTCACGGCTCAGACCCAGCAGGCGTGCCGACTTGGTGACGTTCCAGTCGGTCTTGTCGAGCATCTTGCGCACCATGTCGCGCTCCACTTCCGGCAGGTTCATGGAGTCGCTGCCGCTGAAGGACGGACGCGGTTCGCTGAAGTGTGACGGCTCGTGATGAAACATCGGTGGCTCATCCATCAGGCTCAGGCAGACGTTCAACTGATGGGCGGCGATAGTGTCGCTTTGCGCCAGCAACACGGTTTGCTCCAGCATGTTGCGCAATTCACGCACGTTGCCCGGCCAGCTGTAGCTGAGCAGCAATTCTTCGGCCTGGTTGCTGAAATGCAGGTTCGGCTTGCCGTAGCGTTTGCCATGTAGCCCCAGGAAGTGCCGGGCCAGCAGCAGGATATCGGCGCCACGGGTATACAGTCGCGGCACCTTGATGGAAATGATGCGCAGGCGGAAGAACAGGTCACGACGGAATTTGCCTTGCTGGACCATCTGTTCGAGATTGCAGTTGGTGGCGCTGATCACCCGCAGGTCGACCTTGCGCTCCTTCACTGAACCGACCCGGCGAATGGTCCGGTCTTCCAGTAGTTTCAGCAGCTTGGCTTGCAGCAGCAAGTCCATCTCACCGATTTCATCGAGGAACAGCGTGCCGCCATCGGCCGCTTCCACCAGCCCCATGCGACGATCCTTGGCGTCGGTGAAGGCGCCCTTCTCGTGGCCGAACAGTTCCGACTCCACCAGATTGGACGGGATCGAAGCACAGTTGAATTCAATGAATGGGCCTTTGGCGCGCGGGCCATCGAAGTGCAAGGCCCGGGCCACCAGTTCCTTGCCGGTGCCCGTCTCGCCTTCCACCAGCACCGGCGGCAGATCGCTGTTGGCCATGCGCCGTTCGGCGTCGAGCAACTGGGTGATGGTGCCCTTGAGGTACGCCATCGGTGCCGACTCGCCAATCAGTGCCTGCACTCCCGACTTCTGGGCCTCGCGCTCCTGGTAAAACGACAGCGTACGCTCCATGCGGTCAGTGGCCAGGGCCTTGTCCAGCAGCAACTTGAGCTCTGGCAGGGCCACCGGTTTGGTGACGTAGTGAAAGGCGCCCTCTTTCATCGCCACCACGGCGTCTTCGACATTGCCGTAGCCGGTCATCATGATCACTTTCAGATCCGGAGCGCTGATGCGCAGCTTCTGGATCAGGTCGTGACCACTCATGCCCGGCAACGAGTTGTCGGTCAGTACCACGTCAGGCGCGAAAGAACCCAATTGCTCCAGTGCATCTTCAGCCGAGTGGCAGACGGTCACCTCGAAGTCCTTGCGCTCCAGGTAAGTCTGAATATTCTCGGCGAGGATTTCGTCATCCTCGACCAGCAGAATGCTGTGCTCCATATACCCCTCCCGTTGCCACTTTGAAATTGAGACAAACACGGGTTCCTTCCTGCTCCCGGCTGGTCAGTTCGACCGAGCCGTCAAAACGCTCCATTATTCGTTTGACCAGGGCCAGGCCCACACCCAATCCACCTTGTTTGGTGGTAAAAAACGGCTTGAAGACCATTTGCTGCTGTTGTTTGGACATGCCCTTGCCGGTGTCGGTCAATGTCATTCTCACGTCGCCGGACACCGAGGAATCGATCTCGATCGTCAGCACGCCACCCTTGGGCATGGCTTCCAGTGCATTAGCAAACAGGCTATTGAGTATTTGCGTGAGCAGCACCTGCTGGCTGACGACCGGTGGCACGCTGACAGGGGAGAAGCGCACTTCAACGTCCGAACGCTTGATCAGGGACTCAAAGGCACTCAGGGTGTCTTCGAGGGCCAGCACCAGGTCGACCGTTTCACAGTCGTCATTCATCGGCCGCAACGACACCAGCAATTCACGGACCCAACGCGACATGCGGTCGACCTGACTGATGATGTCGCCGATGTTTTTCTGTGCGGTCTGGCTGGCTATGTCCTGGGCCAGTTCGGCGCTGGAACGGATATTGGCCAGCGGGTTGCGCAAGCTGTGGGCGACCGCCGAGGACATCTCGCCAAGGGCGACAAAGGTCTCGTTGGCGATCAGTTGTTTCTGCTGGCTCTGCAACAGCGTCGCCGCGCGTCGCACGATCCAGAACAGCCCCAGGTAAATGGCTGCCCCGCCGATCAGCGTGGCCAGCCAGATTGCCTTGAAGCCACGCTGGATGCGCGCCACCAGATCCACCGGCTCCTTGTAGATTTCCACCATGGCAATCACTTTGCTTCTGTCGGCGTTGAACATCGGAATGTAGTTCTCGACGAACAGGTACTCCGGTTCGCGCAGCAAGCGCTGCTCGGGACGCTCCTCATCGATTTCGTGGTAACTGGTGGACACCGGCGATTTCATTTCGAAGGATTCGTCCAGCTCAAAGTCGCCTTCGATACGCACGCCGATCAACTCGGGGTTGGTCGACCAGACCACGGTGCGGTCCAGGGAGTACACCGTCGCCAGCAGGATGTCCGGCAGATGCTTCACATGGTCAAGAAACTCAACGCGCGCGGCGGCCCGGGATACGGGGTTGACGTCGGGGTAGGCATCGTCCATGCGCGGGTCGAGCATTTCACCCATGGTTCGCCCCGGGGCAATGCCGGCATGCCGGATTTCGGCCTCGCCAATGGACTGGATGAACTGCGCGGTCAGCATCGAATCACGCTCGATACTTTCATCGACAACAAAGCGGGTGGAGATGTAACCCAGCCCCAGCGCCACCACAGCGATGATCAGAAAGCTCGCCAGGGAGAACCAGCGCAGCAAATTGAACTGCGGTCGCCACCCCTTGCGTTGTGCTGCCGGATTCTGCGGCGCAGCTACTTTTTGTTGTTCGAGTATCTGCATGGCTGTGTCCTGGGTACTTGAAATCGAGCCTGTTCAGCCGCTTTCAGGATCAGTGTAGGTGGCATTGATAGCCACCGACTGGCCCGCGTAATTTTTTTGACACTATTGCAACCGGGGTGTCTCGGGGTGCGCGACCGAATGATGTTGTTCAGGCTCTTCGTTACCACTGGCCAATGGCGCCGCTGGCGGATGTTGACGGTCGGTTTCTTCTTTCAGGAAATCGATGAGGGACTGGGCGGAACGCGCATCCAGCCGCAAGTTGGGCATCGAGATCCTGTTGTAGCGCTCGAACAGCTCCATCGCAATCGGGTCCTTTTCCGCGAGCATGCGGTCAGGTTCGCGGATCCAGCGGTTGAGCCAGGCCGGATCGCGCTGATAGGTCACGCCGATCAGGTCCGGGCCGATGCTGCGCAGGCCGATGCCCTGCCCGTCCAGCGGACCGAGGCTGTGGCAAGACGCGCAGCGGGTGCGAAACAGCTCTTCGCCATTGCTCGGCGGACGGATTTCGGGGGCCTCGACGTAGCTTTCCTCCACACTTGGCTGTTTCCAGTTATGCAGGGTATTGGCCAGTTGGTCGGCCAGAATCCACGGGTTTTCGAACGGCGAGGCTTTCATCCAGCGGCCCGTTGCCTGGTTGCCGACGATCAGGCTCAGGTTGTGGTCCTTGTTGCGCCCGTTATCGACGCCTTCGATGAACAGCCCCAGTTTTTTGCGCAGGTCAGTGACGTCGGCGAATTCCCCGGTGAGGAATTTCCACCCGGGCCCGACCTGGAAGCGTTGCGCATAGGCCTTGAGCACCTCGGGGGTATCACTCAAGGGGTCGATGCTGATGGAGTAGAAGAAGATGTCCTTGCCGACCCGATCCCCCAGCAGTTTCTGCACCTGGCGCATGCGCGCGGTTTCCAGGGGGCAGGAGTCACTGCACGAGGTGAAGATGAAGTTGATCACCACCACCTTGTCTTTGATCAAGTCATCGAAAAAACGCAGCTGCTGTCCGTCCTGGTCGGTCAGCAGGGTGTTGGGGAAATAGTCGGCACCCCACGGGGTGACGGCTTCAACGACAGCGGGTTCGGCAGTGGATGCCGGAGCAGGTGCAGGCGTCGACGTCGGCTGGCTGGCGACCAGCAACTGGCTGGCCAGCAAACCGGTCACCAGCATCAGCACCAGGTGCATGCCCAGGGCTCGCGAGCGTGGTGAATGCATCTCTTTTTTTTCCATCACCAGCCGCCTCGATGTGGTGAAGGGGGGTTATGGTGGTTTTGCAAGGACCTCGCCAATCATGTGTTTTTTTATAAAAACGTACTAACACTCGACAAAACAGTGATTTATCAAAATCAATGTGCAACGACCGGGCAAATGACCGGGGATTAATACCCGTTATTGGGGGTAGATCATCCCCGTTTTCAGGGGGCCAGAACAAAGGACAGGCGCACAGTGGTGCCCTCGCCTTCACTGCTGTCGAGGGTCACCGCACCGCCAAATCGCTCCATGATCCGCTCGACCAGCACCAGCCCGACTCCCAGCCCGCCCTGTTTGGTGGTGAAGAACGGCCGGAAGGCCATAGTGCGCTCTTCTTCGCTCATGCCTTTGCCGGTATCGCTCACCCTCACACTGACGTGCTGGGCATCGCGCGGTTCGATCTGGATGGTCAGGGTGCCGCCGCCGTCCATGGCTTCCACCGCATTGGACAGCAGGCTGCTGAGGAGCTGGGTCAGTTGTACGTGCTGGCTCAGCACCATGGGCGTCTGGTCCGGCTCGAACACCACGTTGACCTTGGCCTTGTTGATCTGATGCTCGTAAGCCATCAGGCTGTCATGCAGGGCCGCCACCAGGTTCACAGGTTCGGCCTCGTCATTGAGCGGTCGCAGGGACTGGAGCAACTCCCGTACCCATTTCGACATGCGATCGACCTGACCAATGATGTCGTTGATGTTCCCGTGTGCCGGACCGCTGTCGAACTCTATCGCCAGCTCGGCGCTTGAACGGATGTTCGCCAACGGATTGCGCAGACTGTGGGCGACCGCCGAGGACACCTCCCCCAGAGCCACAAAGGTTTCGTTGGTGATCAATTGCTTCTGCTGCGTCGCCAGCAGGATCGCCGCCCGCCGCACGATCCAGTACAGCCCCAGGTAAATGAGACCGCCGCCCAGGGCGGTTGCCAGCCAGATCAGCACCAGGCCGCGCTCCATGCGGTTGATCAGGTCCTGGGGTTCCTTGTAGATCTCGACCATCGCCGTGACGGTGCTGCCATCGGCGTCGAACAAGGGAATGTAGTTTTCGATGAAGGCGTATTTGGGTGGTTCCAGGAACTTCTGCTCCATGCGGGATCTATCCACACCGTGGTAAGCGGTCGACACGGAAATTTTCGAGTTGAATGCCCGATCGAGGTCTTCATTGCCATGGATCGTAATGCCCATCAAGGCCGGGTTGGTCGACCAGATCACCATGCGGTCGAGGGCGTAGATGTTGACCAGAATCACGTCCGGCAAGTTTGCGATATGGTCGAGGAATTCACCACGGGCATTGGCACGGGACAGAGGGTCGACATCAGGAAAGTCCATGTCTTTTCGTGGGTCGAGCAACTCGCCCATGGTCCTGACGTTGGGAATCGACACATGGTGCACTTCGGCCGAGGCAATCGCCTGAATGAATTGTGAGGTCAATAGCGCATCGCGCTGCACGCTTTCGGTAATCACGAAGCGCGTGGATACCGCCCCCAGCGCCACCGCCACCGTGCCGATCACCAGCATGCTGACCAGTGAAAACCAGCGCAGCAGATTGAAGGGCTCCTTGCGCGTGTTCAAGCGAACTTCGCTGTCGGTCGCAAGTACTTTGGCGATTGTGGTCATGGACACGGTTCCCGGAAACCCCCTATAGGTTTATAGCCCAGCCATGGCCGTTTGACCGAGCCTGGGGACTGCGATACCCCACCCGCCCCGCGGCCCCGTCACCCCCAAAGTCGGGGATAGCTGCCCGTGCCATAACTTCCCGGCCTGCCGCCTGCGACCGCGCCAACACCTTTACTGCGGGCGTCTCACGGGCGTTTTCGCCGATTGGTATGGAAGTTGCCGAACTCCCTGCCAACTGCCCCATCCCCAAGGGGCAGGTACTTCGACAGAGGGAACACTCATGCACCCGTTACTGTGCAAAACCGCGTCCGCCCTGGTTGTGACTGCTCTAGCCCAAGGTATTGCCCAGGCCGCGCTGTTTGCCGTAGACCCCGGCCCCTACCTGCCAGCCAATGGCAATTTCGCCGCCTGGTATCAAGACAGCCACGGCCGAACCCTTGACCTGTGTTTATCAAAGGCTGTCAGTTCCAGGGTTGCCAGCGCGCCGGGCGCCCCGACTTACATGTGCTCGCTGATCCCTAATCCCGGCATTTTCGATGACACGCAACCGTTGGTCTTCCCGACCAATTTCCCCGACGAAGCGTTCTGGGCAACAGGCGAAACAACCATCGTCGATGCCGCCCGAGGCATCGACCTGACCTATGTCTCGGCGCTCGAAGCAGCCTTCAGTGGTGGGGATCCACTGGAGGGCGACCAGATCAGCTTCGCCCGTATCCGTGTTCGCATCGACGTGGCCACCGCCGGCACTTATGTCATCACCCACCCTTACGGCGTCGAAGTGTTCAACGTCGAGACCCCCGGCCGTCGGGCGATCAACATGACCCGGGATATTGGCATCGGCGCGCCAAAAACCTACAACGGCGCGCTCAAGGGCGACGTCGGGCCGTTCCTGCGCAGCGTCAATGGCCCCTACACCGAGACCAACCCGAGCACGGGCCAGGCCGAACAATTCGTCGGCGATCCGAACCTCACCGAAGCCGTCACCGGCAGCCCGTTCAACACCAACTACGTGCGCATCGAGGGCCCCAATGGCCTGGACTTGCGCACCAACCTCTTCGCTGTTTCCGGCAAGTTGTCGTCGGTGGTCCGTCCGACCCCGGTGATCGCCGAGCGCAGCACCTACTCGCGACAGGCCGGCACCAGCGCCCCGGTGGCCCAGCAGGACGTGTTCGTGATGGCCCCGCCGCCACCCGCCACCGTGACCCTGGACAGCAACAATCCGCTGCTGAACTTCACCGAAGCCAATACCACCGGCCACTGGTATGCACAGTCGCCGAACAATCCGACGTTGCCGAGCACCTTGCAGGTGACCGCCGACAACCACCTGGCCATCGCCAGCAGCGCGCCGACCATATTGCCCATGCCGTTGACCGACCTGGTGACGATCTCACGCGCCGAGTACAGCCTGAGCACCGGGCAAATCACCATCGTGGCTTCGACCAGCGATGAAACGTCGCCACCGGTGCTCACCGCCACCTCCGGCACCGGTATCGCCATCGGCGCCCTGAGTGGTGATGGCGCCGTGAAAAGCCTGGCCACCGGCATCTCGCCGATTCCGCCAGCCCAGGTTCGTGTGTCGTCCTCCAATGGCGGCAGCGATACCGAAGAAGTGGTCATCGTGCAATGAACGCCCACATGCCCGGATCCTCATCAGGAGGCATCATGAACAAATGGCCACGCCTGGCGCTCAACGCCCTGGGACTGACTCTGTCGCTGACCGGCAGTGCTTTCGCGCAACTCGCCGCCGTCGATCCCGGTCCTTACACCTTTGCCACCGGGAAATTCCCGATCTGGTATCAGGACAAGAATCAACTGTCGATGGAGCTGTGCCAGTCCCGCGCCGCCAGCTCGCGGGTGGCAGCCAGCGTGCCACCGGCCTACATGTGCACCCTGCTGCCGACACCGGGCATTTTCGACGACACCCTGCCAATGGTGTTCCCGGATAACTGGCCAGACGAAGCCTTCTGGTTCCTTGCCGAGACCAGCATCCCCAACAACACCGCCGGCTATGGCATGGACGTCTATGTCGCCGGGATCGAGGCTGCATTTGCCGGTGGCAACCCGCTCGATGGCGACCAGATCAGCTTCGCGCGGATTCGTCTGCGGGTGAACATTCCCGTTGCCGGGACCTACACCATCACCCACCCCTATGGCGTGGAAACGGTCAACGTCACCACCACCGGGCGCCGGGCGATCAACATCACCCGGGACGTCGGCATCGGTGCGCCGGGGGTTTTCAGCGGTGCGGTCAACGGTGCGATCGGGCCGTTCCTGCGCAGCGTCAACGGCCCCTACACCGAGGTGAACCCGGACACCGGCGCCATCGAAACCTTCGTCGGCGACCCCAACCTCACCGAAGCCGTGACCGGCAGCCCCAACAACACCAACTTCGTGCGCATCCAGGGTCCGGCCGGGACCATCCAGACCAACCTCTTCACCCTGTCCGGCAAGGTGCTCGACAACCGCGCGCAGACCGCGGTGGACATGACCCGTGCCACTTACCGCCGCATAGCCGGCACGGGCAGCAACACCACCCGGGTCGAAGTGTTTGCCAAAGCCGCCAACGGTTCGACCCTGTGCTTTCGCGAAAGCATCGCCCTGGTCCCCGGCCCGCCTGTGTCACCTTGCCAGACCAACATGGTGAGCGATAACAACGGCGTGTTCTTCGCCCAGAATCTGCTGGCCAACGCAACGGTGCCGCCGGTCGTGGTGGTCACCGCCACCAACCCCGCCGGGACCACCCGCCCGACTGCGGTGTCGAGCAAGCTATCGGACGTGGTGAAAATCCAGACCGCCCGTTACAGCTGGAGCAACCACAGTCTGCTGATCGAGGCCACTTCCACAGACGAAGTGGTGGTACCGGACATGGTCGCCCAGGGTTACGGGCGGCTGTCGAAAACCGGAATCCTGCAACGCCTGACGGTGGCTGACTTGACCCAACCCCCTGCAACCGTGACGGTCAAATCCGCTGCCGGCGGCAGTGACATCGAGCCGGTCGTAGTCGTCGGCACTGCACCGGACACCGGCGCGAACCAGGCACCGATCTCCGTCGCCGATACCGGCAGCACCAGCTTCGGCGTGCCGATCACCCTTAACCTGCTGGCCAACGACAGGGACCCGGACGGCAATACGCCGCTGAGCATTACCGCGCTGACCCAACCGGCCGCCAGCCAGGGCACGGTGGCATTGAGCGGCACTACGGCGGTGGTCTACACCCCTCCTGCTGTCGTCAACGCGCCGTTGACCACGACCTTCACCTACAAGGCCCAGGACGTCAAAGGCCTGGCCTCGACGACAGCGGCAACCGTGAGCATGACCGTGGCGCCTAACCGGCCTCCGGTGGCCGTCGCCGATGCCGTCACGACACTGGGTGTGGCGATTCCAATCAACGTGCTGGCCAACGACACCGATCCTGAAGGCAATGTGCCGCTAGCCGTCGCCGGCTTCACTCAACCGCTGGCAGGTCGCGGCACCGTCAGCAGTAACGGCACGGTGCTCACCTACACCCCACCGGCCACCGTCACCACGGCCTTCACCACGACCTTCACCTACTTTGTCCGGGACAGCTTCGGCGCCCAATCGACGTCGCCAGCCACAGTCACGGTGCAGGTCTCGCCACGGCCTGCTGCGGAAACCTTCGCCGTGACCACCGCAACGGTGAGAGCCCGCTCCAACAACCGCTTCACCTGGGACTTTGCCGGCACCTCATCGGTGACCACCGGCAACACCATCACCATCAAGGTCACCACTGCGACCGGGCTGGTCACCCTGGGCACCACCGCCGTACCGGCGAATGGACGCTGGCGGTTGACCGTGAACAACACCACCACGGTCGTTCCGTCGGCGAACCCGACCGCCACGATCACCTCGTCCCAAGGCTCCGTACGCACGGTGCCGGTGATCGCCAACTGAGCCCGCGCCCCATTAGCCACGCAGGTTGATGGGGCCGGCTTCAACCCTATGGAAAACCGCGACCTCGGGTGGGGGGCCGCGGTTTTTTGCCGGGTGCATTGATGGGAGCAATCCAGCGGTAGTCTGGTTGCCATCACTGGAGCGGTGCCCGGACCAGGCTCACTCCCACAGGTATTCAGTACATCTGAAAGATCTCGGTCGGCTGGCAGACCACCATCGCGAGCAAGCTCGCTCCCACAGGTACTCAGTACATCTGAAAGATTTCGGTCGGCTGGCAGGCCGCCATCGCGAGCAAGCTCGCTCCCACAGAAGAGCAAAGACAGAGCGGCGTACACCACGCTCTTCACCACTCATCAGGCCGAGCGTTAGCTCGCCTGCAGCTTTTGATCTTGATCCACCCGCCCCCTCGGAAGGCTGAGTGGAGGTGTTCATCCGGGGATTGGCGCGCAGCGCCGTTCGACGCAGTCGAACACATCGCATGTAGGTGCCAGCGAAGCCAACCGGAGGGCGATGCCCCCGGATGAATACCGGAGCGAAGGAACGCCGAGCCTAAGCGAGGGGCCGTACGTAAGGGGCGAGACCTTTTGGTTCCTTTTGGGGCGTTTGCCAAAAGGGACTCGCCGTAAGGGCGAAACCGCCAGCCGCCATTACCGCAGCAACGGATATGTACTCAGCCCCCCAACCTGATCGACAGCCGCTCGGCCAACGCCTTGGCCTGGCTCGCCACATCGGTGACGGCGGTACTTTCCCACCACATACCGCGCAACGGCGGACCCATGGCAAACAACCGGCTGGCGGGCTGACCCTCGGCGTTCAGAACCGCACCATCGACCTCTGCCGCGATGCCCAAGGCCAACGGCCCGGGCCGGACCAGGCCTCGGGCGAGCAGTTGCCGGGGCAGCGGTCGCGCGACCCGGCGCCAGTCGTATTCGATACCGCTGGAGTTGATCAGGGCGACACCACTGACCACACAGGTCTGCGCCTCGCCCCGCCGTCGAAGGCGAATACTCACCTCGCCATTCAGCGATGGCTCGAGGCCCTGGTAAGAGGCTGCGTGAATACGTAACCGCCCTTCTTTATACAAGCGCTCAACCAGCTCGGCACTCAAGGGTGGCGAGCGGTGATGATGGCTTTCCCACCACGGCCGCACATGCCGCACGAACTGCCGACGCTGCACGTCGGTCGCCTGATGCCACAAGCGGCCGATGTGTGCCCGCACCGTGTCCAGCGGCGCCTGCCAGTCGATACCTTGGGCGATGGCGTCCCGGCAGTGCCGACGCAGTTCGCGCATCAACTGGCGAGGTGTGCGGATGCTCTGATCCTGCGCGAGAAAATCCACCCAGGCCGGTGGCTGGCGACGCACATGGGGCAGCAGCCCATGGCGGGAAAACACTTCGATCGGCCCACGATGCCCGGCCTGTTCCAGGGACACCACGGCATCGACCATGGTCAGGCCCGAGCCGATGATCATGACCGTCGATTGCGGATCGAGTTGCCGCATCGCCGCCACGTCCCACGGATCGAGAGCGGCCGCATTCAAGCCGCTGGACCGGGTTTGCGGGGTGCGCGCGGCGGGAAACATCCCGGTGGCCAGCACCGCAAAAGCGCCCTGCAAGCATCGGCCATCGCTCAAGGTCAAGCGCACGGCGTCTGCATCGGTTTGCAAATCGACCACTTCGGCCTGCACATGCTCGACCGTCGAACCGACCAAGGCGCCCACCGCCTGCGCTTCTGCCAGGCGCTGCCGGGCGTACAGGCCGAAAACGCCCCGAGGCGGAAACAACTCGCTGATCGGCACATGCTGCTGATCCGATTCCGGCCAGCCGCCCGCCTTGATGTACTCGGTCAGCCATTGGGTCAGGTCGTCGGCGTTGTCCGGGTCAACACTCATCCGCGCCGCATTGCCGTTGAGCGTATGACCCAGTTCCACCGCGCTATAGGCTTCACCCCGCCCCAACCCGGCCCGGGGCTCGATCACCAGCACCCGGCGCCGGCCCGGCAAACGCATCAACTGCGCCGCCAACATCGCGCCACTGAGGCCGCCACCGACAATCAGGATGTCGGCGTCATTGTTCAAGGTCTGGCCCATCCATGCACTCCCTGTTCAGATCACCACATTACGTACAAACTTCGCCGCTACCACCCCGTCGTTGCGATAACAGTGTGGCTGGTTGCTGGCAAACATAAAGAATTCACCCGCCGCGATATGCTGTGGCTGGTCGCCGAGCATAACGGTCAGGCACCCTTCGAAGACATAAATCTGCTCGCTCCAGCCATCGGCGTCCGGCTCCGACGGATACACCTCGCCCGGTTGCAGGCACCATTCCCACTGCTCGACTTCACGACTGGCCTGGGCCTTGGAAAGCAACACCGCCCTGCTGCCAGGGATCGTGCCGGTCCAGGCCAGCTCATTGATACGGCTGGGATCGCGGGCGTCGGGGGCCTGGATCAAATCACTGAAGGCAACGTCCAGGGCTTCGGCCACCCGGTCGAGGGTGGTCAGGCTGACGTTCTTTTCCCCTGCCTCGATCGCCACCAGCATTCGACGGCTGACTCCGGACTTTTCGGCCAGCGCGGTCTGGCTCAGGTCGGCGGCATGACGTAAACGACGGACGTTTTGACTGACGTGCTGGAGGACCGAAGCCCGCTGGGTAGAATCTTTGTGCACTATATTGCTCACTGAGTGGGGTTGGGCAGTATACTGCGCAACATTCGACGCATTGTGCGTCCCCCTCCAGTAGCGTGCAAGGTCATGACGTCGGTGAATTCCCCAAAGGCTTCCTCCCGTTTTACAAGGTTCAGCAAGGCCGAATGCGTGCTGGTACTGATCACGATGGTCTGGGGCGGTACCTTCCTGCTGGTACAGCATGCGATGACCGTCAGCGGCCCGATGTTTTTCGTCGGCCTGCGCTTTGCCGCCGCCGCGAGCATCGTCGCCCTGTTTTCCTGGCGTCACCTGCGCGACCTGACCCTGTTCGAACTCAAGGCCGGGTCGTTCATCGGCGTGGCGATCATGCTCGGCTATGGCTTGCAGACGGTCGGGTTGCAGAGCATTCCCAGCAGCCAATCGGCATTCATTACCGCGCTGTACGTCCCGTTTGTGCCGTTGCTGCAATGGCTGGTGCTGGGGCGGCGTCCGGGGTTGATGCCGAGCATCGGCATCATGCTGGCCTTTACCGGGTTGATGCTGCTGTCCGGGCCGTCAGGTGCGTCGTTCAATTTCAGTCCCGGTGAAATCGCCACCTTGATCAGCGCCGTGGCCATTGCGGCCGAGATCATCCTGATCAGCACCTATGCCGGCCAGGTCGATGTGCGCCGGGTGACGGTGGTGCAACTGGCGGTCACTTCGGTGCTGTCGTTCCTGATGGTGGTGCCGACCAACGAGACGATTCCGGACTTCTCCTGGTTGCTGTTGTGCAGCGCGCTGGGGCTCGGGGCGGCGAGCGCGGCGATTCAGGTGGCGATGAACTGGGCACAGAAAAGCGTGTCACCGACCCGCGCCACGCTGATCTATGCCGGTGAGCCGGTATGGGCCGGGATTGTCGGGCGCATTGCCGGGGAACGCTTGCCGGCGATTGCCTTGGTCGGGGCCGGGTTGATTGTGGCGGCGGTGATTGTCAGTGAGTTGAAGACCAAGGGTAAGGCTGCGGCGCCTGAGGAAGAGCTGGAGCGGGAAACACAGTGATAAGTCGCAAACTTTGCATTGCCGGATAGGCCGCCATCGCGAGCAAGCTCGCTCCCACAGTGTCTTGGGTTGAACACAAGATTGTGTGTACACCTTCATACCCTGTGGGAGCGAGCTAGCTCGCGAGAGGCCGGAACTGGCTCCCCGACCTCTCTCTGAAACCACGTGAATCAGGGCGTTTCCGTCTACCGTGTAGGATTCTGCGACAGCTTGGCGTTTGGTGATCCGGGAGCTGGCACGTATGATGCTTCACAAACTTCCGCAGATTAGAAGCCTATGTCCCTGATAGTTCTACTGCTTCTGCCTTTCATAGGCAGCTGTTTGGCGGCCGTGTTGCCGCACAATGCCCGTAACGCCGAATCCCTGCTGGCTGGCCTGATCGCCCTGATCGGCACCGTTCAGGTCGCCTTCCTGTACCCGCAGATCGCCGATGGCGGCGTCATTCGCGAAGAGTTTTCATGGCTACCCAGCCTGGGCCTGAACTTCGTCCTGCGCATGGACGGTTTCGCCTGGCTGTTCTCCATGCTGGTGCTGGGCATCGGCACCCTGGTTTCGCTGTACGCGCGCTACTACATGTCGCCGAACGATCCGGTGCCGCGATTCTTCGCGTTTTTCCTGGCCTTCATGGGCGCCATGCTCGGGCTGGTGATCTCCGGCAACCTGATCCAGATCGTGTTTTTCTGGGAGCTGACCAGCCTCTTCTCGTTCCTGTTGATTGGCTACTGGCACCATCGCGCCGATGCCCGGCGCGGCGCCTACATGGCACTGATGGTGACCGGTGCGGGCGGTTTGTGCCTGCTGGCGGGGGTCATGCTGCTCGGCCATGTGGTCGGCAGCTATGACCTGGACAAGGTCCTGGCCGCCGGCGACCTGATTCGCGCCCATGCCCTCTACCCGATTCTATTACCCCTGATCCTGATCGGCGCCTTGAGCAAAAGCGCACAGTTCCCCTTCCATTTCTGGCTGCCCCACGCCATGGCCGCGCCGACGCCCGTATCGGCGTACCTGCACTCGGCGACCATGGTCAAGGCCGGGGTTTTCCTGCTCGCACGGCTATGGCCTTCGCTTTCGGGCAGTGAAGAATGGTTCTACATCGTCAGTGGCGCCGGCGCCTGCACCCTGTTGCTCGGGGCGTATTGCGCGATGTTCCAGAACGACCTCAAGGGATTGCTGGCCTACTCGACCATCAGCCACCTGGGCCTGATCACCCTGTTGCTTGGCTTGAACAGCCCGCTGGCCGCCGTCGCCGCGGTGTTCCACATCCTCAACCATGCGACTTTCAAGGCCTCGTTGTTCATGGCCGCCGGCATCATCGACCACGAAAGCGGTACCCGCGATATCCGCAAACTCAGCGGCCTGTACAAGCTGATGCCGTTTACCGCCACCCTGGCCATGGTCGCCAGCGCCTCGATGGCCGGCGTGCCGTTGCTCAATGGCTTCCTGTCCAAGGAAATGTTCTTCGCCGAAACCGTGTTCATCAATGCCACGCGCTGGATCGAACTGAGCTTGCCGATCGTGGCAACCATTGCCGGTACCTTCAGCGTGGCTTACTCCCTGCGTTTCACTGTGGACGTGTTTTTCGGCCCGCCCGCAACCGACCTGCCACACACACCCCACGAGCCACCACGCTGGATGCGCGCGCCGGTCGAGTTGCTGGTGTTCGCCTGCCTGCTGGTGGGAATTTTCCCGGCCCAGATAGTCGGCCCGCTGCTCGCGGCGGCGGCGCAACCGGTGGTCGGCGGCACGCTGCCCGAGTACAGCCTGGCCATCTGGCACGGCCTGAACGCACCGATGATCATGAGCCTGATCGCCTTGTCCTGCGGCACCGTGCTCTATCTGCTGCTGCGCAATCAATTCAAGCGCGGAAACTTCAACCGTCCGCCCGTCATCGGTCGCCTGGACGGCAAGCGCCTGTTCGAATACGGACTGGTCGCCATCATGCGCTTGGCCCGTCGCCTGGAGCCCCGGATTGGTACCCGGCGCCTGCAGATGCAGTTGTTCCTGGTAGTGCTTGCTGCCGTGCTGGCCGGGTTGATTCCCATGCTGCACAGCAGCCTTCACTGGGGTGACCGGCCGAAAATCCCGGGGTCGATCGTCTTCGTCACCTTGTGGTTGCTGGCCATCGCCTGCGCCCTTGGCGCGGCCTATCAGGCCAAGTACCACCGTCTCGCGGCCCTGACCATGGTCAGCGTCTGCGGCCTGATGACCTGCGTTACCTTCGTCTGGTTTTCCGCGCCGGACCTGGCCCTGACCCAACTGGCGGTCGAAGTGGTGACCACGGTGCTGATCCTGCTGGGCCTGCGCTGGCTGCCACGACGGATCGAGGAGGTCTCGCCGTTGCCGGGCAGCCTGCGCCGGGCGCGGGTGCGGCGTATCCGCGACTTGCTGCTGTCGACCTCGGTCGGTGTCGGCATGGCGTTGCTGGCCTACGCCATGCTGACGCGCCAGACCCCCAACGATATTTCCTCGTTCTATCTCAGTCGCGCCTTGCCTGAAGGCGGCGGCAGCAACGTGGTCAACGTGATGCTGGTGGACTTCCGTGGTTTCGACACCCTCGGTGAAATCACCGTGCTGGTGGCCGTGGCCCTGACCGTGTTCGCCCTGCTGCGCCGCTTCCGCCCGCCCAAAGAAAGCCTGCAACTGCCGGCCCAGCAACGCTTGCTCGCGCCGGATGTGGTGACCGACCTGGTCAACCCGCGTCACGCCAGCGACACCGCGCTCGGTTTCATGATGGTGCCGGCGGTGCTGGTGCGCCTGCTGTTGCCGGTGGCGCTGGTGGTCTCGTTCTACCTGTTCATGCGCGGGCACAATCAACCGGGTGGCGGTTTTGTCGCCGGGCTGGTGATGTCGGTGGCGTTCATCCTGCAATACATGGTCGCCGGCACGCAGTGGGTTGAGGCGCAAATGAGCCTGCGGCCACTGCGCTGGATGGGCACGGGACTGATGATTGCCACGGCCACGGGCCTGGGCGCGATGGTCGTCGGCTATCCGTTCCTGACCACCCACACCTGGCATTTCTCGTTGCCGCTGCTGGGTGACATTCACCTGGCCAGCGCGCTGTTCTTCGACATCGGTGTGTACGGAGTGGTGGTCGGCTCGACCCTGTTGATCCTCACCGCCCTCGCCCACCAATCGGTGCGCGGCCACAAAACCGCCGCCCAGCCCAGATCCGTTGCCGCCAAAGGAGCCGTCTGATGGAAGAAGTCATCGCAATCGCCATCGGCGTACTGGCCGCGTCCGGCGTCTGGCTGATCCTGCGCCCACGGACGTTCCAGGTGGTCATGGGCCTGTGCCTGCTGTCCTACGGGGTCAATCTGTTCATCTTCAGCATGGGCAGCCTGTTCATCGGCAAGGAACCGATCATCAAGGACGGCGTGCCGCAGGACCTGTTGCACTACACCGACCCGCTGCCGCAGGCACTGGTGTTGACGGCGATCGTCATCAGCTTTGCCATGACCGCGCTGTTCCTGGTGGTGCTGCTGGCTTCCCGGGGCCTGACCGGCACCGACCATGTGGATGGCCGGGAGCCCAAAGAATGATGGCGATGACTCACCTGATCGTCGCACCCATTCTGCTGCCGCTGCTGACCGCCGCGATCATGCTGATGCTCGGCGAGAAGCACCGGCCGCTCAAGGCCAGGATCAATCTGTTCTCCAGCCTGCTCGGGCTGGGCATTGCCGTGGCGTTGTTGCAATGGACACAGACCACCGGCGTGCCCGGCTCCATCGGTGTGTATCTGCCGAGCAACTGGCAAGTACCGTTCGGCCTGGTACTGGTGGTCGATCGCCTGTCGGCGCTGATGCTGGTGCTGACCGGCATCATCGGCGTCAGTGCCCTGCTGTTCGCCATGGCCCGCTGGGACAGCGCCGGTTCGAGTTTTCACGCGCTGTTCCAGATCCAGTTGATGGGCCTTTACGGCGCGTTCCTCACCGCGGACCTGTTCAACCTGTTCGTGTTCTTCGAGGTGCTGCTGGCCGCGTCCTACGGCTTGATGCTCCACGGTTCTGGCCGGGCTCGGGTGTCGTCGGGGCTGCATTACATCTCGATCAACCTGCTGGCCTCGTCTCTGTTCCTGATTGGCGCGGCGCTGATCTATGGGGTCACCGGCACGCTGAACATGGCCGACCTGGCGGTGAAAATCCCGCTGGTGTCCGAAGCTGATCGCGGTTTGCTGCACGCTGGCGCGGGGATCCTGGCCATCGCGTTCCTGGCCAAGGCCGGCATGTGGCCGCTGAACTTCTGGCTGGTGCCGGCCTACTCCTCGGCCAGCGCGCCGGTGGCGGCGATGTTCGCGATCATGACCAAGGTCGGCGTGTACACCTTGCTGCGCCTGTGGACGCTGCTGTTCTCCGCCCAGGCCGGGGCATCGGCGTTCTTTGGCGGCGACTGGCTGATCTACGGCGGGATGGCGACCATCGTCTGCGCTGCCATTGCGATCCTCGCCGCGCAACGCCTGGAGCGCATGGCCAGCCTGAGCATCCTGGTGTCGGCGGGCATTCTGTTGTCGACCATCGGCTTCGCCCAGCCGAACCTGGTCGGCGCTGCGCTGTTCTATCTGTTCAGCTCGACCCTGGCGTTGAGCGCCCTGTTCCTGCTGGCCGAGCTGATCGAGCGCTCGCGCTCGGCCAACGAAGTCCTGCTCGAAGATGAAGCCGAACTGCTGCCGCGGCCACTGGAATCCCTGTATCCGCCCAAAGGCACCAACCTCGACGACGACCAGAAAGCCGTGGTCGGCCAGGTGATTCCCTGGACCATGGCGTTTCTCGGTCTGAGCTTCATCGCCTGCGCCTTGCTGATCATCGGCATGCCGCCGCTCTCTGGCTTTATCGGCAAACTCGGGTTGATCGGCGCCCTGCTCAATCCGCTAGGCCTGGGCAACAGCGGCGACACACCGGTTTCCAACGCCGCGTGGGGCCTGTTGGTGTTGTTGATCGTGTCTGGGCTGGCATCGCTGATCGCGTTCTCGCGCCTGGGCATCCAGCGTTTCTGGACGCCTGCGGAACGACCATCGCCCCTGTTGCGACGCCTTGAATGCGTACCGATCTTCGCCCTGCTGGGCCTGAGCATTGCGCTGACCTTCAAGGCCGATCCGCTGCTGCGCTACACCCAGGCCGCCGCCGAAGCCCTGTACAACCCGCAGCAATACGTGATGGCGGTGCTCGACACACGCGTCGTACCGAACCCGTCGGCCGTAGCGGCCCCGCAGGAGGTGCAGCCATGAAGCGCCAGTTTCCGGCACCGCTGCTATCGCTGGCATTGTGGCTGCTGTGGCTGTTGCTGAACCTGTCGATCAGCCCCGGCAACCTGCTGCTGGGTGCCGCGCTGGGATTCTGTGCGCCATTGATGATGCGCAGGCTGCGTCCGCTGCCGGTGCGCATCCGTCGTCCCTGGGTAGTCCTGCGCCTGATCCTGGTGGTCGGGCGCGATGTGCTGGTGTCCAACCTCGCCGTGGCCTGGAGCGTGCTCAATGCCGGTCGCCGCCCGCCTCGCTCGCAATTCATCAAGGTGCCGCTGGACTTGCGTGACGCCAACGGCCTGGCCGCGCTGTCGATGATCACCACGGTGGTGCCCGGTACAGTCTGGTCGGAGCTGGCGCTGGACCGCAGCATTCTGCTGTTGCACGTCTTCGACCTGGACGATGAGGCGCTGTTCATCCAGCACTTCAAGGCGACCTACGAACGTCCGCTGATGGAGATCTTCGAATGAGCCCCTTGCTGTCGAACGCGATCCTGCTGAGCCTGTTCTTCTTTTCCCTGGCGATGATCCTGACCCTGATCCGCCTGTTCAAGGGGCCGTCGGCCCAGGATCGGGTTCTGGCGCTGGACTACCTGTACATCGTCGCGATGCTGATGATGCTGGCGCTGGGTATACGTTATGCCAGTGACACCTACTTCGAGGCGGCGTTGCTGATCGCCCTGTTCGGTTTCGTCGGCTCGTTCGCCCTGGCGAAATTCCTGCTGCGTGGTGAGGTGATCGAATGAATACGCCAATGTCGATGTGGGTGGAGATCCCGGTGGCGATCCTGCTGGTGCTCGGCAGTCTGTTTGCCTTGATCGGCGCCACGGGCCTGCTGCGCATGAAGGACTACTTCCAGCGCATGCACCCACCGGCCCTGGCCTCGACGCTCGGGACCTGGTGCGTGGCGCTGGCTTCGATCATCTATTTTTCGGCGCTCAAGTCCGCGCCGGTATTGCACGCCTGGCTGATTCCGATCCTGCTGGCGATTACCGTGCCGGTGACCACCTTGCTGTTGGCCCGGGCGGCGCTGTTTCGTAAACGCATGGCCGGGGATGATGTGCCGGCTGAGGTGAGCAGCCGGCGGACGGAGAGCGGTAGTTAGAGCAAAGATTTGTGTTGCCTCATCGCGAGCAAGCTCGCTCCCACAGGGTTCAGCGCAATCCCTGTGGGAGCGAGCTTGCTCGCGATGAGGCCAGTATTTTCACTACAGAAACGTCGCTTGATCAGACCCAGGCCACCGCCAACAACCCCGCCCCCAGCACCACACACAACGGCGAGTAAACCCAGGTGTCGAGCCGGGCAAATTTCGAGCCTTTGACCTCTTTGAAAAAGCCCACCAGATCCGAATCGCCAATGGCCCGGGCAAACAGCAAGATCGCAATCGCACTGAGCACCCACTGCAACGACCAGTGATGCAAGGGTGGCAGGCACCAACCCACCCGCAAGCACACCAACACGGCAATCAACAGCAACAGCCCGGCCACCACCAGCGTGATCCAGCCTCGCGGTTTAAATGCCGGTCGCAGTTGCGCGCTGCCCGCCTGCGGGACTTGCGGGACCGCCGCCACCGCCGCCCACTCGCCACCCAACGCCCAATACACATGCACCAGACTGATCGCGGCGAAGATCGTCACCAGCGATTGAGCCAACACCAGGGTCATGGTTCAGAGATCCTTGAAAGGGAAATGAACTGAACATTGTAGGAGCTACCGCAGGCTGCGATGTTTTGATTTTGCATTTCCATGACAAAGATCAAAAGATCCCGACCTGCGGCAGCGCCTACAGGGCGGCGGAGACTTTATCTGCCACGTCCTTGGGCAGCCAGGCCCGCCAGACGTCCGGATGGGCCTTCATGAACGCCTCTGCCGCCTGGCGCGGCGGTGTATGTTTCTCGCTCATCTCGGCCAGTGCCTTGTTCAGCGGGTCGATCGGAAAGTCGACCTTGGCAAAGAACTCGGCAATCTGCGGATATTGCTTCTGGAAGGGGGTGGACACACCGATCGACAGCTTGGAGGCCAGGGAACGGGTCGGCTTGGGATTGGGGTTGTCGGCGTCGGTCAGGGTCTTCCAGGCTTCGGCGTCGAACGGTGGCTCTTCGAGTTGAATCAGCTTGAAGCGGCCGAGCAACGGCGTGGGCGACCAGTAGTAAAACAGCACCGGCTTGCCACGATGAATGGACGAACTGATCTCCGCATCCAGTGCCGCGCCCGAACCGCTGCGGAAATTCACGTAGCTGTCGTCCAGCCCATACGCCTTGAGTTTCTGCTTGTTGACCACTTCCGAGGTCCAGCCGATAGGGCTGTTGAGGAAACGTCCCTTGGTCGGGGCTTCCGGATCCTTGAACACGTCTTTGTAACGCGGCAGGTCGCTGACACTGCGCAGGTCCGGCGCCAGCGGCTTGATGCCCTTGGCCGGGTCGCCCTTGATCACATATTCCGGCACCCACCAACCTTCGGTAGCCCCCTTGACCGTATCGCCGAGGCTGACGACCTTGCCTTCGGCTTCCGCCTTGACCCACACCGGGCTGCGACCGGCCCACTCTTCGCCAATGACCTGGATGTCATTGTTGGCCAGCGCGGTTTCCAGAGTGATGGTGGTGCCCGGCAACGTATCGGTCGGCAGCCCGTAGCCCTTCTCGACAATGATGCGCAGGACATCGGTAATCAGGCTGCCGCTTTCCCAGTTCAGGTCGGCAAAGTGGATCGGTGCCTGGGCGGCAGACACCGGGGCGGGCGTCGCCAGCAAACCGAAAGTGGCCAGGACCGCAGCCAGCAACCGTCGAAATCCGTTCATGCTTTTGCACCTCGTGCTGTTCACAGCAATAGCAGGGTGGCCTGGCAGTAGACCGCGAAGCCTCTGAATACTCAGTCCATTGACTGTAGTAGAGGTTCCTGCTTTCGAGGTGCATGGGTCAGTTTTCGCAGGTTTCCTGCAAACGCATCAGCTCTCGTCTGACCATGCTGGCGTAGGGTGCCGGTTGCAGTTGGTAAAGCTGTGACGCCACCCAATTCAGCCAGGCTCCCTGCAGAACGGTCTTCTGCCCGAACAGCCGCCGCGCTTCGTCTTGAGCACTGGCCAGGTTCTGTTCGTGGAAATCGGCGCGGGTCAGGGTCATCACTCGCTGGCCTTGAAGGTCACCAGCTCGCCCTTGCGCCACTTGGCCGCTTTGGCGGTCACGGCCTTGAGGGTCTTGGTCAGGCCTTCCTGCAACTGTTGATGGGCAGCGAACACCATCACCACGCTGTGACCTTCCTTGAACACGATCCCCTGACCGTCGGCCGTGGTCACGAAGGCGTAATCGCCTATTCCGTAGACCGTCAGCTTGATGTCGCGGAACCTGATGTCCAGCTTGCCGCCTTCGCGACTGGGCAGCACGGACGCGCTGAAATGATCGCCGACCTTGAGCTTGAGTCCGGGCTTGTCGTCCACAACCAGGGCTGACTCGGTGTCGATTTCGGCAATGTAAATGCCTTCTGCGTTCTGTTCGGTGATGTAAACGAAACGTGACTGAAACTGCTTGACCAGCTTTGCACGCAAATCACCCAGCACGAACAAAGCATGCATATCGAGATTACTTACTGCCAAGGAAACATCCCCACATCTGAATAATGGTGCCGTGCGCGAAAAATGAACGCACAGCCAAAAAAGCGGCAATGCCGAAGGTGTAGCCAAAGAACCCGGGTTGAGGTCCTGAATGAGCAGTGCACTCATTCATCACGAAGCTTGAGAAGACTACTGGAACGTCACTCACGTCGTCCTGACTGGCGTTCGTCACAGGTTGAAGGAAAACACCCTTCCTGCTGCCAGAAAATTATGGACTATCAACTTCGGGGAAAAATCTCATCAAGAAAAAAACTTTTCCTACATATCGTCCGCAAAAAATTGCTTTAGATAAACGTCATTCACCCACCAGTGAGGGTGATTCTAGAGCAGCGATGCTCTTGGAGACTAGCCAAAACGACGTACATACGTCGGTAAACAATGAAAAGGACTTCATATGTGCACGCTGACCCACTTTGCCTATCCCTTGGTGCCTGACTCGAAAACAGCACCAACCCCGCACCCGACACGGTTCTGCCTCCATGAACCAGCTCCCGATGCCTCGACCCGCCCGCGATTTCAGGTGGTAATGGCGGGCATTGCCTTCTTTCACATAAAGGATATTTCTACAGGCTGCGTAAGAGGTTTCCGAGCCAATCATAACGAAGCCTGTGCCCTCGCCCGGTTTCTTGAATCACACGGTTGACTAGCCCACTGCACTCGCTTCCATCGACGTTTCGTCTGCCCGTCGACTTATCTCAGCCGTCGACGGGCAACTACTGCCATACTGCCCGCCCAATAAAACGGATCCGCAGAAAATCGGGTGCGTTGACAACAACAATGTATTTCCAAGGGAAGTCGGCAACGTGACGGAATTTGATATCGGCGAGTTTTTTATCCGGGGTGAAGCCAGAGAAGTCGAGGGTGAGTTCCAGGCCGTGATTGTCATGCGGGCCAAACCACCGCTCAAGACCGTGACGTATCACCAGGTCGAAAAGGATCGCTGGTTCAAAACCCCGGATGTCGCCGCCATCGCGGCCCAGGAATCGGCCAGGGAACTCAAGGCCGCGGTCGATGCGGGCGCATTGAAAGCCTGATGGTCGGGTTGGCGGTCTATGCTCATTGTTGCACTTGAACATTGCGATCGAACTCCACCGGTGCGGCGCCCTCGAATCCAGGGTGCGCCTCGTCCCTCGACCCGACCGATGACCTGCAAGGAGATGAAGATGGAATCACCGACCCATGACTTGAAAGGCCTGTTCGACCAACTCGGCCTGGACTCCAGCCAGAAAGCGATCGACGACTTCATTGCAGGCCATTCCCTGCCTGACGACAAGAAACTCATCGACGCCGAGTTCTGGTCACCGCAACAGGCCGGCTTCCTCAAGGAACAATTGCGCGAAGACGCTGACTGGGCGCGGGTGGTCGACGACCTGAACCTGCGCATGCATCAGACCCACTGACAACTTCAATGCAGGCTGCCAGGATTTTCGGCGCTCAATTGCGCCAGCCAGGCAGCCTTGCACTCCTCCGCTTCGTCGCGACTGGAGAACGCCGTGCCCCGGCGCTCGCCATTGAGCAACACTACCCAGCAAACCTTGCGTCCCATGGAACGAAGACTGGCAGGTACTCCGCTGCCGATCATGACCGCGACATCAACTTTGCCTTGCATGCTGCCCCCGAACTTCATTAGCAACCTAATTAGTAGGTATGTTAATTAGTTTTTCAGCGAGGAAACAGCAAAACCCTGCACAGGTTAATTGCAGAACTTGCAACAATCACCCGGCAGTACGGCGTTTCTAGCGCGGTTTTTCCGGCTTGTAACCCAGGCGCAAACCACCCCAATGCCGGCCCTTGAGCATGATCGGCACCGAAAGATCGTGCATCAACTCTCCGGTATCACGGGTATAGGTTTGCAGCAGCACGGCCTTCTGATGGCTGCCGCAGCGAATCCCGGTGCGGTCAGCGAATTTGCGTTTGGTCCGGTTCTGCAAGGCATCGACCTGCGCCTCCCCCGTCAGCGGCTGGCTGAACACCTTGTTATGGGTCGGCACATAACCCTGTTGGGTGCAGGCGATGGCGAACACCAATCCTTCGTGACGCGGTAACAACGGTTCTTGAATCGCTGGCAAAACCTGATCGGTGTAACGGTCGAAACGCGTCTGGTACTTGGCCGGGCTGGTATTGGGGATGATCTGGTAATTACGGTCGAACAGATCGTCGAGACTGATTCGACCGGCATCGATATCCGCTTCGAAACGCGCTGCAATCTGGCTCGCGGCGTCTCGGGCCAGGTCATAGATCCGCTGGTGATAGTCATCCAGCCCCACTTCGGCAAGACGCTCACTGATGGTTTCGGCTTGCCCTTCCATTTGCACCGCCGCATGGGCCAGGCGCTGAGTCTGCTGGTCGCTGACCACCAGATCGCTGCGCATCTGTTCGATGGCGTGAAACAGGCTGTCGAGTTGTTCGCGGTTGGTGTCTGCCCCTTGGGCGATCTCCCCGACCTGGGACTCGACACTGGCCGCGAGACGGGCAATGTTCTCCAGATGTTGCCCCGTCCGCTCTACCTGCTCCACACCGGAGTCAAGGTCGCTGGACAGCTGGCGGATCTGCTCCACCACCTGCGCCGTGCGATGCTGGATGTCGGCCACCATCTCGCCCACCTCCCCCGTGGCGGTCGCCGTGCGTGCGGCGAGCCCGCGAACCTCGTCGGCCACCACTGCAAACCCGCGACCGTGCTCCCCTGCCCGCGCCGCTTCTATCGCAGCGTTCAATGCCAGCAGATTGGTCTGGCTGGCGATGGATTGAATCACCAGGGTCACTCGCTGGATATCGTCGCTGCGCAGGCTCAAGGCTTCGATCAGTTCACGGCTGTTGCTGGCGCGCTGGCTGAGCTGATGCATGCGCGAAATGGACTCGATCAATTCCGTACGCCCGACCACTCCGCTTTGATGGGCCTCGCTGGCGGCACTGAGCGCCTGGCGACTGAGTGTCGAGGTGGCCTGTTCGGTGGTGATCATGACCTCGGCATTGCTGACGATCTGTGCCGCCGACGTGAGCTGCGATTGCAGTTTGTCCGCCAGTTGCCGAACCGAAAACGCCACACCGGCGGCCGACAGTGCGTTATGGCTGGTGGTGCAGGAAAGATCGCGAGTCAACGCGCCGATGGCATCGGGGTTGTCGGGGCAAGCCGCCTGCGGGGTCGCGCGCGAACGCAAACGAGGCAGCCAGATAATCAATATGGCCAGGGGCAGGCCAAGGTAGAGCGACCCGTCGCCCAGTGTCATGCCACTTAACAACAGCATCAGGGCGATGCTTTGCAGCGTTGGCATCAGCCAGCGGTTTTTCGGCAACAGCACGGGTGCGGGCACTGCCGCAACCAGAGACCCGTCTTGCGTCATCATCGTCACCCCGTAAAGCTTCTAATTGTTGTCTTCGCATTAAACGCCACCATAAAGCCATTATCCATGAGCCTTTAGTCGCGAACGTTGCAGCAGATCAATAGAAGAACCGGGAAATCGAAGGCGGCAGAAAACAAAGATCGCAGCCTGCAACAGCGCCCTACTTCAATTGCGTAGGAGCTGCCGCAGGCTGCGATCTTTTCAAGGCAGCCCGGATTAACGGGGCTGCCCCACAGAATCAGGCCTGACGCTGGTGCTTGTCGATTTGCTCGTGACGTTCCTGAGCTTCGATGCAGTACTTGGTGGTCGGGCTGATCAGCAGGCGCTTGAGGCCAATCGGCTCGCCGCTGTCGTCGCACCAGCCGAAGCTGTCTTCCTTGATACGCTCAAGGGCTTGTTCCAACTGAGGCAGCATGCGCTGATCGCGATCGATCGCATTCACCAGCCAGGTGCGCTCTTCTTCGACCGAAGCCGCGTCTGCCGGATCGGCCGGGGTGTCCAGGCTTTCGATGGCGATGCGGTTCTGTTCGATGCGCTCATGGGTTTCGACTTTCATGTTCTGCAACAGCTCGGAGAAAAAAGCATGTTGCTCGGCATTCATGTAGTCATCCGCCGGCATGGCCAGCAACTTGTCCTTTGTCATTGATATCTCTATAAAAAAACGTGCATTAAGGCGAATAAGGGAGCGTTCCGGCAGGCCTGGGCAGGCCATCGGAAAGGCGCCGTTTGTTCCAAGCGCCACCCGGCACTCAATTTACGAGGGGCGGCAGTCTAAGGCCGACTTGAGGCCTCAGCAACTGAAAAGACAGCGAATTTGTCCGACAAAGCCCTGAAAATGCTCTACGGCAGGCTTTGAGGCGGTAATCGGAGTGCGTTTATAGCAAGAAATTCAATCGAGCGGCTGTATATAGATGACAAACGGCCTGGACCGGGCATTTTTCACTGTCATTTGCAGGGCTGCGAACCTCAGCTAAGGTTGTCCCTCCCGAAATGGCCATATAAAGGAAAGGACCATGAAGCTGATCGGTATGCTGGATTCGCCCTATGTACGGCGCGCCGCCATTTCTGCCAAATGCCTGGGAATCACGCTGGAGCATCAATCGGTCTCGGTGTTCCGCCACTTCGAACAATTCCAGCAGATCAACCCGGTGGTCAAGGCGCCCACCCTGGTGCTGGATGACGGTGAAGTGTTGATGGACTCGACACTCATCATCGACTACCTGGAAACCCTGGCCCAAAAAAGCCTGATGCCCGCCGAACCGGGTCAACGCCTGCGCGCGCTGCGCCTGATCGGCCTGGCGTTGGCCGCCAGCGAAAAGTCCGTGCAGCTTTACTACGAGCGCAACCTGCGGCCGGCAGAGATTCAATTCGAACCCTGGGTGCAGCGGGTCGAAGGACAGCTGACGGCGGCCTATTCAGCGCTGGAGCGGGAGCTGGAAAAGCAGCCGCTGAAGACTGACGGTCCGATTGAGCAGGACGGCATCACGCTGGCGGTGGCCTGGAGCTTCACCAATCTGGTGGTGCCGGACCAGGTGAGTGCGGCGCAGTTTCCGCGGATCGCAGCGTTCACGAAGTATGCCGAGGAACTAGAGGTGTTTGTCAGTACGCCGATTGACTGACAGATTCGTTTTGCCTGATCTGCCGTCATCGCGAGCAGGCTCGCTCCCACAGTAATTTTCTTCGTACGCGGGCTTTGTGTTCGACATCAATCCGTTGTGGGAGCGAGCTTGCTCGCGATGGCGTCGTGTCAGTCGACACATGAATTGCCTGTCAGCCCGCTATCGCGAGCTAGATGAAAGTTAATTTATTAAGTCGCGGGCAATTCTTGGCAAAATGCTCGCAACTTCGTATTGAACTGCTTATCAGGCCAGCCCTATGACCCGCATCTTGACCATCGAAGACGACGCCGTGACCGCCCGGGAGATTGTCGCCGAACTGAGTAGCCACGGCCTGGACGTCGACTGGGTCGACAATGGCCGCGAAGGGCTGGAGCGTGCGGTCAGCGGCAACTACGACCTGATCACCCTCGACCGCATGTTGCCCGAGCTCGATGGCCTGGCGATCGTCACCACGCTGCGGACCATGGGCGTGGCCACGCCGATCCTGATGATCAGCGCGCTGTCCGACGTCGATGAGCGCGTGCGCGGCCTGCGCGCCGGCGGCGACGACTACCTGACCAAACCCTTCGCCACCGATGAAATGGCCGCCCGGGTTGAAGTCCTGCTGCGCCGGCAGAACACCGTGACTGCCCAGGCCACCACTTTGCGGGTGGCGGATCTGGAACTGAACCTGATCAGCCACGAAGCCAGTCGCGACGGTCAGCTGCTGACGCTGTTGCCCACCGAGTACAAACTGCTGGAATTCCTGATGCGCAACACCGGGCAAATCCTCTCGCGGATGATGATTTTCGAAGAGGTCTGGGGTTACCACTTCGATCCCGGCACCAACCTGATCGACGTACACATCGGCCGTCTGCGCAAGAAGATCGACCCGCCTGGCAATGCCCCACTGATTCGGACCGTGCGAGGCTCGGGATATGTCATTGCCGAACCCGTCTAAAGGCTGGCGCTCTTCCAGCAGCCGTCTGCTGGCGCTCTACAGTTCGCTGTTCGTGATCTGGAGCGGGATTCTCATGGGGGTCATGTACTACGAGGTTTCCGCTTACCTGGACAACCTGGCCAAGCATTCGCTGATGCAACGCCAGCACCTGTTTTCACGCTTCTCCGGCGAGCAACTGGTGGACGCCCTCGCCGTCAGCATGACCTTCGACATCCGCGGCATCGACGCCTACGGCCTGTTCGATGCCCGGCACCATTACCTCAGCGGCGCCCTGCGCTACATTCCGAACGGCTTGCCACTCGATGGCAAGATCCACATGCTGCGCGATTGCGATGCCTCCGACGACAGCGACGAGCAGACGCTGCCCGCCGACAGTTGTGACGCCGTGGCGACCCGCACCCTCGACGGCCGCTGGCTGGTGCTGGTGCGCGACAACGGTTCGTTGTTTGCCGTGACCCGGATCATCCTTCACGCCTTGTTCTGGGGTGTGACCCTGACTATCGTGCCGGGCATCGTCGGCTGGTATTTGCTGCGCCGCCGCCCATTGCGGCGCATTCGCGGGATTCAGGCCAGTGCCGAGGCCATCGTCGCCGGCGACCTGAGCCGACGCTTGCCACTGTCCAATCGGCGTGACGAACTGGACATGCTCGCCGCCATCGTCAACGCCATGCTCGAACGCATCGAGCGCTTGATGAACGAGGTCAAGGGCGTGTGCGACAACATCGCCCATGACCTGCGCACGCCCCTGACCCGTCTGCGCGCGCAGCTTTACCGCATGCAGCAACAAGCCGGCGAAGGCTCGCCGCAGGCCATGCAACTGGACCTGGTGCTGGCCGAGGCCGATACGCTGATGGCACGTTTCCGAGGCTTGCTGCGGATCTCCGAGCTGGAAGATCGTCAGCGTCGCTCCGGTTTCGTCCAAGTGGACCCGGTGGCGTTGCTGCAAGAACTGCATGAGTTCTACCTGCCCCTGGCGGAAGACGACGATCTGGTGTTCCAACTTCACCTGCCCGCGTCATTGCCGCCCCTTAATGGCGACCGCGCGCTGATGTTCGAAGCGGTGGCGAACCTGCTCAGCAACTCGATCAAATTCACCCCGCCCGGCGGCGCAGTGATCCTGCGGGGGATCAATGATGGCGGGCACACGCGAATCGAAGTACTCGACTCCGGCCCGGGCATTCCCGAAGCGGAACGTGAAGCGGTGTTCCAGCGCTTCTATCGCGCCGAGGCGGGCAATCACAAAAGCGGCTTCGGGCTGGGGCTATCCATCGTCGCGGCGATTGTCAGTCTGCATGGGTTTACCCTGGAAGTGGGCAGCAGCGAACTGGGTGGCGCGCGGCTGGTGCTTGATTGTCGGGAGAGTCTGATTCCCCCGGCCTGATAAAAATCTGCCTGAACTGACACAAAACCTGTGGGAGCGAGCTTGCTCGCGATGGCGATCCGTCAGGCAATGATGATTCGCCTGACACTACGCTATCGCGAGCAAGCTCGCTCCCACAGTTGATTGATGTCGTACGCAGCATTTTTGCTCACTGGAATCCAGTGTGGGAGCGAGCCTGCTCGCGATGGCGGTGCCTGTTTAAAGCACATGTTTAACGGCTGTCAGCGTAACTTGATGAAAGCTACAACGCCTTGCGCCATTGCCTACGGTTACGCCAGAATCCGCCGGCTTACGCGCCTTGAGTCCGGGCATTATCGTTAGCCGGTCGCTGAAAAACAGCGATCGGGTTTGGTAGCCCGGAGTACTGCGCGTAGCGCCACTTCAAGCAGTTGCTGCTTTTATGGTTGTCATGCGCAGGGCCTCTTCGGGGGCGCCGGTTCCAGTACTCCGGTCTACCAACCTGTGCATGGCCACCGCCCTTCGTTTGGTAGCGAAAGTGATGGCTCCAATTTTTACAGTACTGGAGTTCTATCGATGATCAAACCAACACCCAACCCCCCGGTAACAGATCCCGCCTCCCCCTACGAAAGCCCCGACTCAAAGCAATTCCACGAAGCCGCCGAACGCGCCCTCAATCACTACCTCAACCCCGCCGCCAACATCATGGCCACGCCCCACAAACCGTCCACGATGTTCACCATCAACCCCGACATCGACACCGAAACCCTGCTGGCCCACGCCTGTGAGTCGCTGGCCTCAGCCAATGTGATGACCAACGATCTGGCGGGTTTTCTTGAGGGCTCGCACCGCAACACGCTGCTGGGTATTGCACAGGTCATCATGCTGGGTGAATTGGCGGTGAACCGGGCGCTGGATCGACTTGATCCGCCTGAGTAAAGCTCCGTACGTGTGGGAGCGAGCTTGCTCGCGATGGCGGCAGCACATCCAACATTTAAGTGACTGACACACCGCTATCGCGAGCAGGCTCGCTCCCACAGGTTGCGCGCACTTCCTGACTGTCCTGGTCATCTCTCGGGCCAAACTTGCGACTGCTGCCCAGCGGGATTGAAGCAGGCTACCGTCAACAAATCCCTACGCACCACAAAGCCTACCTATCAGTTCTGATAGTTCCAACCGGTTGCATAACCGCCAATACTGAACGCCTGCACTTCGGTCCCTCGGAGCACCCACCCATGCTATCGCCACACAAAACCGTACTCTGCCAGTATCGCTACGATGCCCTCGACCGGTTGATCGAAAGTAGTCCACAGCAAACACCACAACTTCAGCGCTTCTACTGTAAAAGCCGCCTTGCGACCGAAATACAGGGCGCGATACAGCATTCCATCATTCAGCACGGCGACTTGCTGCTTGCACAGCAACAGCGCGAAGGTAATGAACGCAATGCCCACTTGCTGGCTACTGACCAACAGCGTTCAGTTATAAACACACTCGATGCGAACCTTCACTCAAAACCCATCACCTATTCGCCCTACGGCCATCGCCACCCTGAAAATGGCTGGCTTAGTCTTTTGGGGTTCAATGGTGAACGACCCGACCCGGTGACCGGGCATTATTTATTGGGGAACGGGTATCGGGCTTTTAATCCGGTGTTGATGCGATTTAATAGTCCGGACAGTTGGAGTCCTTTTGGGAAAGGTGGGTTTAATGCATATGCGTATTGTGGGGGAAACCCGATAAATCGAAGCGACCCTACCGGCCATTTCACGCCAGTAAAAATCTTAGCTTCGGCAGCCAGGACCATAACTACTCAAATAGCAGACTACCTTCCACACACATTTAATTTAAAACCGGGAATCTCGACAACGCAAGCAATTAAAGCCATCAATGACATGGATAAATTATCGCTTGCCAGTTTGCATGAGACCTACCAAAACATGGAATACCTAAAAGAACTGAAAGCCCTTAGAAACAACAGACTAAATCTACAAAAAATCACAACTGAACATCTTCAATCAAAATCATACCCCATAGACAAACTCCCACTTCCGCCCGGCTTAAAATCTTCCCTAAAGAACATCGACGCCACAAGCGAACGACACAAATTACTTGAGTACATAGATATAAACAAGTACGGAGCAACCATCGACCAGCCCGGCCCCATCCATTGGAAAAACCTACTTGAAGCTCGCAAAGGAAACTTCAGCCCATCAATACCGCACTCCAAACTACCAACTCCTGAATCCGCAAATGCATACTGGCATGAACTTCATAATATAAAAAACCCTCGCCATGACGAATTAAAAGCTCGCATACAGTCCATTAGAGAGGCGCACTTTTTGAACTAACCCTTGCAGCCATCTAAATGAAAAATGCACCACTCACCAATTGGTTGATTTATTAACGTGCCACGCCGGACGGGCCATTTTTCCAGAATTGGATCAACGACGGGTTCGATGCTCTGCAGAAACTGGAGATACAACGCTGTACCTGTAGGAGCGAGCTTGCTCGCGATGGCGGCAGCACATTCAACATTTATGTAGCTGACACACCGCTATCGCGAGCAAGCTCGCTCCTACAGGGTTTGGTGCTTTACTGAAAAAACCCAACCCCACCGAGCCATCACCATGAACCGCAACGACCTGCGCCGCGTGGACATGAACCTGCTGGTGATTTTCGAAACCCTGATGTTCGAGAAGAACCTGACCCGGGCCGGGGAAAAGCTGTTCCTCGGCCAGCCTGCCGTCAGCGCATCGCTGGCAAAATTGCGCGATCTGTTCGACGATCCGTTGCTGGTGCGCAATGGACGCACCCTGGAGCCGACCCTGCGGGCATTGCAGATTCTCAAGGAATTGCAGCCGGCGATGGACACCATTTCCGGGGCGGTCAGCCGGGCCAAGGATTTCGAACCCTCCACCAGCCGCGATGTGTTTCGTATCGGACTGTCCGACGACGCCGAATTCGGACTGTTTCCGCCACTGCTCAAGCAGATTCGTGAAGAAGCGCAGAACGTGGTCGTGGTGGTGCGCCGAGTGAATTTTCTGCTGATGCCATCGATGCTGGCCAGCGGCGAGATTTCCGTCGGCATCAGCTACACCACGGAATTGCCGGCCAATGCCAAGCGCAAGAAATTGCGCGACTTGAGCGTGAAGATCCTGCGTGGCGATGACCGCCCCGGCCCGTTGACCCTGGACGAGTTCTGCGAACGCCCTCACGCGCTGGTGTCGTTTTCCGGGGACCTGAGCGGTGCCATCGACAATGACCTGGCGCGGATCGGCCGTTCGCGCCGGGTGGTGCTGGCGGTGCCACAGTTCGCGGGGTTGCGGGCCTTGCTGGCGGGCACCGACATGCTCGCCACCGTGCCGGATTACGCGGCCAATGCGTTGATCGAAGGCAGCAGTCAGTTACGGGCGGACGATGCACCGTTTGATATCAACCTGTCCGAACTGTCGATGGTCTGGAACGGGGTCAACGATAACGATCCGGCAGAACGCTGGTTGCGCTCGAAAATTGCACAGCACATGGCGGCGCCACTATCGGGGCATTGATCGACTGCAGGAGCACCGGTTCGGACTCGCGCAGGTACACCGGCATGTCGGTCACCGGTGGCATGGCCGGAATCTCGAAGTACATCTGCACCACCCAGCCACGGTGATAGCTGGCGTGGTTGACCACGTGCATCAGCATCGCGCCGGCGCTCATGGTGCCGCTTTCGCCTGAGACAAAGGTGAATTCCAGGGGCTTGTCCAGGGAGGCATCGGTTTGCCGGGCACTCCAGTCGCAGTACCAGCGATCGATGTTTTTTTGCGCCATGCGCAGTTCGGACAGATCGGCATGCAGCAGGTCGTGTGAAGTCTTGAAGCCATGCCCCCGGCCTTCGAGGTGCGCCTGCCAGATGCAATCGACCACGTACACGTGATTGAGGGTGCCAATCATGTTTTTGAACACCGACACCCGTTCTTTTTTGACTTCGCCCGGAGGGAGCGCCGCGAGGCTGTCAAAGAGGCGCTGATTGGCCCAGCGCTTGTAATCGGCCAGCAGGCAGGCAGTGCGTACGGTGATCATCAGAGTTCTCCGATGGCAGTAAGCGCATCCCCTAGCATAGACCCGATGGCCACAAAGCAGCGCCAGCCCTGATCATCGGTCGTCCAGGTGTTTCACCACCAACTCGGCGAGCGCCAGGCAACTGGTCAGCCCCGGTGACTCGATGCCGAACAGATTCACCAGCCCCGGCACGCCATGTTCGGCGCGAGCGCTGATGAGAAAGTCGGCGCTCGGCTCTGTCGGCCCGCTGATTTTCGGGCGAATGCCGCTGTAGGCCGGTTGCAGGCTGTTGTCCGGCAACCCCGGCCAATAGCGGCGGATCGCCTGATAAAACCCCTCGGCCCGATTGGGCTCGACGAGGTAATCAATGTGCTCAACCCATTCAACATCCGGCCCGAAGCGCGCCTGCCCGCCCAGGTCCAGGGTCATGTGCACACCCAGTCCCGCGCTCTGCGGAGCCGGATACACCAGGTGGCGAAACGGCGCCCGGCCGCTGAAACTGAAATAACTGCCCTTGCACAAATGCGCCCGGGGAATGAATGCCCCAGGCAGTCCGACGATGCTGCTCGCCACCTCGGGAGCGGACAGCCCCGCGCAGTTGATCAGTTCGCGGCAGCACAGCGTCATGGGTTGACTGCCGCCCATGTGCAGCTCGAAACCCTGTTCGATGCAACGGGCAGACAGCAGCGGCGTGTGCAAGGCCAGCGTGGCGCCGAACCTCTGGGCATCGCCCTGGAGCGCCAGCATCAGCCCGTGGGAGTCGACAATGCCGGTAGACGGCGACCACAGCGACGCGACGCAGGACAACGCCGGTTCAAGCTCCCGGGCCTGCGGGCCATCCAGCCATTGCAGGTCATCGACACCATTGGCACGCCCCTGCTGCAACAGGCGCTGCAAAGCCGCGTGCTGCTGCTCGTCGGTGGCCACTATCAGCTTGCCCACGCGCCGGTAATCGACACCGTGCTCATCGCAATAGGCGTAGAGACGCTGCTTACCCTCCACGCACAGCCGCGCCTTGAGGCTGCCGTCCGGATAATAGATGCCGGCGTGAATCACTTCTGAATTACGCGAACTGATGCCCGTGCCGATCCCCTCACTCGCCTCGACCACCAGCACTTCCCGCCCGTTCCTGGCCAGGGCCCTGGCCACCGCCAGGCCGACCACGCCGGCCCCGATCACCACGCTTTGAATATCGACGTTCAACGACCTTGCCTCCCTCTCACCCCGTTCCTCGCTAATGCCAGGGAACTCTCGGCGACCGTCACGCATCCTAAACTATGTGGTACTTACCTTATGCTTCATGCTGTCGGAGGACACCGTCATGCGCCGCATATTTATCATTTCTTCCCTGGTACTTTGTTTACCCTTCGGCTCGGCTCTGGCCGATGTGGATGCGGGTGACGTCGCCACTTCCGCCGGGGTTTCCGCCTCGCTGTACTCGACGTTCAAAGACGACAAACTCATGATTCCCGCCCGGGATGACGCTTCCAGCTTCGTCGCCAGCGGCGGTGCGATTCGTGGTGCTTACCTGGAGGCACTGTTGAAAAAGGTCCGCCAGGACAATCCCGCCCTCAACAATGCAAGCGACGAAGACCTGGCCCGCGCCATTCTCGTCCAGGACGGCGTTGCCACCGATCACTGAAGATCGTCATCGCCAGCGGTGGGGCTTGTGACACCGGGATAGCGTTTCCAGCCCTACCTGGCGTGCGTGCCAGTGGACAAACGTGCCCACCCGGCCACGATTTGGGCGTTGATACTCACCCCGCCGCACACCACGATCACCACGTCATTGGCGTCGGCAATCGCCGGGTGATCCAGGTAGGCAATCGCCAATGAAACCCCGCACGCAGGTTCGACCAGCTGACGCAAATCATTGGCGTAACGCACTACGCCCATGATCGCCTCATCATCACTGAGCACCACGCACTCATGGGGGAATTCGCCGATGTGCTTGACCGGCCAGGTGGCCACTTGTGCGGCGCCCAGGGACGTGGCGACAGTGTCGATTTTCGGCAGTCTGACCGGATGCCCGGCCGCCACCGCCGCGGCGAATGATGCCGCGCCTTCGGTTTCGCAGGCAACGATGCGGCAATCGGTGCGCCGATGACGAATCAGGCCGGTGAGCAGCCCCGCCAGCAAGCCACCGCCGCCCACCGATGTCACCAGCACATCCACTGGCGGGCAGTCTTCAAGGATTTCATCGACCATGGTGCTGTGCCCTTCCCACAACACCGGGTGGTCGAAGGCCGGCACAAATTCAGTGCGCGGGTCCTGGGCGAGTTCCCGCGCCCGTTGATTGGCTTCGTCCCAGACCTTGCCGTGCACGATCACCTCGGCGCCGGTATTGCTGATCCGCGCCCGGGTACTCTGAGGGGTGGTGTGCGGCACCACGATGCATGCCTTGAGCCCCAGGCATGCAGCGGCCATGGCCGTGGCCAGTCCCGCGTTACCGCCGGAGGGACAGACCACCTTGCGCTTGCCCTGCTGCGCCGCCCGGCTGCACAGCAAGCCAATGCCGCGTATTTTGAACGAGCCGCCAGGTTGCAGGTTTTCCAGTTTCAGCCAGATGCGGCGGGTCGGGGTCGACAGGCCAGGGTGCAGGATCAAAGGCGTTCGGATGTGAAGCATATGGGCTCCTGTTACACGCCACCGGCCCGTCGAGCTTGCACGAGCCGGTGGTGAACGGTCCTCTCTCCCAAGCTTAGTTCACCCGACCTCGGGGCGACCGCCTCAGCGATAGCGCGGCGCCGCCACGGAGTTGCCAAACAACCCGGACAGCGTCTGCCGCTGGGCTTCGTAACGGTCCCACTGGCTGGCATCGTGCAGGCCGGGAATGGTCACCACTTCGCCGGCCGCCAGGCCAACGAGCGCGGCATCGACCATGTCTTCGGCCGACATCACGATTTCCTGCGGCAGGTTTTCCACCGGGTTGCCGGCCTCGCTCCAGAAATCAGTGGCGGTTGCCCCCGGCAACACAGCCTGGATGCGCACGCCTTTGTCCGCCAGTTCATGCTGCATCGACTGGCTCAGGCTCAAGACGAACGCCTTGGTACCGCCGTACACGCCGTTGAGGATTTCCGGGGCGATGGCGACGATGGAGGCGATATTGATCACGGTGCCAGTGCCCCGGGCGACGAAGCCCGGCACCACGGCATACGCCAGGCGCATCAATGCTGTCACGTTGAGGTTGATCATCGCTTCCATGTCGTCCACGGGACTTCCTAGCAGCGACATGACGCCACCGACTCCGGCGTTGTTGACCAACAGGGTGATGCTGGCATCGCCGCGCAGGATCTGTTCGATCCGCAGCGAATCCGCCTTGTTCTTCAGGTCCGCGACAACCACTTCCACGGTGCGCCCGGTCTGGTCGCTCAAATGATTGGCCAGGGCATTGAGCCTGGCCCGGCTGCGCGCCACCAGAATCAGGTCGTAACCCTGCCGGGCGAGACGATCGGCATACACCGCGCCAATGCCCGAAGAAGCGCCGGTGATCAGTGCAGTACCTTTGGATGAGAGCGCCATGGTGCAATTCCTCTACGGTGAGGCGAGAGATTCGCCGGGTGCAGACCGTTATAAAGGGACTTACGACTGTCTCAAATGACGTTTAAAGTACGTTTTTCGGACATGAGCATTTGAGGGCAGCCCCATGATCAACGTGGCGTTCGTGGTTTTCGAGGGTTTCCAGTCCATGGCGCTGGCCGCCATGCCGGTGTTCGAGTACGCCAATTTCAGTGCCGCAGAGACGCTGTATGACGTGCGCGTGCTGTCCGAAAACGGTCACACCCTGCGTGCCTCCGGCGGTTTGAGCGTCGGCACCGAGGCATTCGACGAGCGCGTGTTCGACACGGTGATCGTGGTCGGCGGCGACTCGATCATCGAACAGGCGCCCGAAGCCGTGCTGGATTACCTGCGGGCCAGTATCAATTCGGCACGCCGCACGGCGTCGATCTGCTCCGGGGCGTTCGTCATGGCCCAGGCCGGCTTGCTCGACGGACGGCGGGCCACCACCCACTGGGCCTACGCCCGGGAACTGCAGGCACGGTTTCCGGCGATCAAGGTCGAGCCTGATCGCATCTATGTGATCGACGGTTCGATCTGGACCTCCGCCGGCATGACGGCGGGCATCGACCTCGCCCTGGCCATGGTGGAAAAGGACCACGGCGCCGAGCTGGCCCGGGCCGTGGCGCAGAAACTGGTGATGTACCACCGCCGCGCCGGCGGCCAGTCGCAGCACTCGGCGCTGCTGGAGCTGGCGCCGAAATCCGATCGTATTCAAACCGTGCTCGGCTACGCCCGGGAACACCTCGCCCAGCCTCTTTCGGTGGAGCAACTGGCGCAAGTGGCCAACCTCAGCCCCCGGCAATTCAGCCGGGCATTTCGCGCCGAAACCGGGCAGTCCCCGGCCAAGGCCATCGAGAACCTGCGTCTGGAAGCGGCGCGACAGATGCTTGAACGCGGACGCCTGACCCTCGACCAGATCGCCCAGGAAACCGGGTTCACAGACCGCCGTCGCATGCGCGAAACGTTCCTGCGGGTGTTCGGTCAACCGCCACAGGTGATTCGGCGCAATGCGAGAGCGGAGGAGTTTGTGTAGGCGCCGGCTTGCTGGCGATTGCCTCTGAAGCCTGTGTCGAGTCTTCAAGCGCCTTCGCTGGCAAGCCAGCTCCTACAATGAAGGGAGGCACTTTCGCGTGTGAGTCACTTATGAAAATCTCGGCCATACTGGCGTTTTTCGCCGTGGTCAGCACCCTCGCCTACCTTGGCCTGGCGATCTGGGGAATCGGTGGATTCGCGGCTTATTTCAGCCACGGTTCACTGCTCGTCATTGCCCTGGCCACCCTGATCATGGCTGTCGCGTCTCTGTTCACCGAGGTCAACCTGAGTTCGGGGGAACGCGAAGACCGGGCCAATCGCTGGGTCATTCCGGCCTTCGGGGTGATCGGGTTGCTGAGCGGCTTTCTGCCGGCCTATACCGACCGCATCGATTTCTGGACCTTTGGCGGTGAAGGCGTGCGCTGGCTTGGGGCGCTGTTGTTCATCGTCGGCGGCGCGCTGCGGTTGTGGCCGGTGTTTGTGCTGGGCAAGCGCTTCAGTGGGCTGGTGGCCATTCAGCCGGGCCATCGACTGGTCACCGAGGGAATCTACCGCAACCTGCGCAACCCCAGTTATCTGGGGATGATGGTCATCGGCATCGGTTGGGCACTGGCCTTTCGTTCTGGTGTCGGGCTGATATTGGTGGCGCTGACGCTGATCCCGCTGATTGCGCGCATTCACTCGGAAGAGGCCTTGCTGAGGGCGCAGTTCGGCAGCGAATACGAGGCCTATTGCGCCCGCTCCTGGCGATTGATCCCCGGGCTTTACTGAAGAAACGCAGGCCCCTGTGGGAGCGAGCTTGCTCGCGATAGCGTCTACCTGTTTGCTATTGATTTGACTGGAAAATTGCTATCGCGAGCAAGCTCGCTCCCACATTAGACGGCGTGCAGATGCAGACCTTCGGCATCCACCAGAACCCGCACAGATTCATAACTCGCCAACGTCGCATGCAACGTCTCGATCGGCTGCTCATGGGTCGCCGTGACAATCATCAAGTCAGCCCCCGCCGCCTCGGCCGCCAGAATCCCCACCGTGGCGTCCTCAAAAACCAGGCACTGCTCAGGCTCGACGCCCAAGCGCCGGGCCGCGAGTTTGTACCCCGCCGGATCGGGTTTGCCGACCGTGACGTCCTCGGCCGTAATCATGACGTCAGGCTCCGGTATCCCCGCCGCCGCCATCCTCCGCAACGCCAGTTCCCGCGGGGCGGAAGTGACGATGGCCCATTGGCCGGCTGGCAAGGACCGCAAGAATTTTGCCGCGCCAGCCACTTCCAATACCCCGTCGACGTCGACGACCTCCGCTTCGGTAATCCACGCGGCTTCGGCCTCGGCATCCACCCCGGGCAAATCCAGGCGCCTGATGGTATCGATGGCGCGGGCACCGTGAATGGTCGGCAGGAAGCTGTCGACATCGACACCATGGCGCACGGCCCAGGTGGTCCAGACCCGCTCGGCGGCGGCAATGGACGTCAGGACGGTGCCGTCCATATCGAACAGAAAGGCTCGGTAAGTCGAGTTGAATACAGAGTGATCGGACAAGGAAAAGAACCTCGCAGGTGCCGGACGGATTTGCCCGGCAATGTAGCATCTGCGCGCTGGTCAGTTGAGTCGTTTGGACTTGAAGGTCTGGTCCACGCAATCGAGCAGCCCGCCAATCATCCAGGGTTTCTTGATGAACGAGACCGCGTGCCGCACGCCTGCGCTTTCAGGGGTTTCGAAACCGGACATGATCATGATCGGCTTGTCCGGCCAGCGATCGCCGAACTGGTTGGCCAGGTCCGCGCCGTTGAGCGTGCCGGGCATGGTGATGTCTGTCAGCAGCATGCCCACCTGTGGCGCATGCTGTTCCAGATAAATCGCTGCCGCGTCCGCGCTGATTTGCGGCTCGACGACAAAACCTTCCTCCTGAAGAATTTCACAGAGAAACTCCAGGATCAGCGGGTCGTCCTCAACCACCAGAATCAACCCGCCAGGAAGATCCCCACCCGCCGTCGGTACTCGACTCATGACCGTGCCGCTCCCTGATTGCCTCGATGATTTCGCGGGTTCTGATCCGCCACCTAAAAGGTATGAGCAGCGGAATCGGTGGAAATTCATTTTTGATACAGCAGATCGACAATAGGAAAACCTGTGGGAGCGAGCTTGCTCGCGATGGCGGCGTGCCAGTCAACAGGGATTCGACTGTCAGGCCCTCATCGCGAGCAAGCTCGCTCCCACAGGTTTTGTGTTGCCTTTGATTATTGCGACATGCCGTCTTTGCTCATGCTGTCCTTGGACATGGCATCTTTCTTCATCGCGTCCTTGGACATTGCATCCTTGGACATGCCGTCTTTGGACATGGCGTCCCTGGACATCGAATCGGTCTTCTTCATCGCATCCTTGGACATGGCGTCTTTGGACATCGAGTCCTTGCTCATGCTGTCCTTGCTCATGCTGCCGTTATCAACAGCAGTAGCGGCAAACACAGAGGCAGCACCAACGGCCAGGCACATGGACAGAACAACAGTGGTCAACTTTTTCATGATGGATCTCCTTGGAGCACGGGTTTGCGGACGGTGAATGTTTCGGACGTTCATCAGCTGCCACCGAACCAGTTGTAGCCCTGGTCTTCCCAGTAGCCGCCGCTGTAGGTGTTGCTGACGAAAATCGCCTGAATGTGTTTGGGGTTCTTGTAGCCAAGCTTGGTGGGCATGCGCAGCTTCATCGGGAAGCCGTATTCGCGCGGCAGCACCGCGCCGTCCCAGGTCAGCGCCAACAGGGTTTGCGCATGCAGCGCGGTGGCCATGTCGATGCTGGTGTAGTAGTCGTCGGCGCATTTGAAACCGACGTATTTGGCATCGGTGTCGGCGCCGATGCGCTTGAGGAAATCGCTGAAGCGCACGCCGCCCCAACGCCCGATCGCGCTCCAGCCTTCGACGCAAATGTGCCGGGTGATCTGCTCGGTCTGGGCCATGGCCCTTAGCTCTTCGAGGCGCCAGCTGCGCTTGTCGGCGACCAGGCCGGTGACTTCCAGGCGATAGCCCTCCTCCTCCACCGTCGGCGCTTCGTCGATGCCGTAGAAGGCATTGAAGGGAAACGGCCGGGTGATCATCGATTCGGGATAGGTCGGCGCCATCGCGTTGGGGTTGAACAGCCAGCCTTGCACCCGGTCGTTGAAGCGCGACATGGACGACAGCGCAGTCTCAACACTGTCGTTGTCAGTGATGTTGCAGCCGGACAGCATCGCCACGCCGCCAAGGGTCAGGCCGCGCAACAGGAACGAGCGGCGCGAGCGGTCCTCGATCTGTGGCGCGAGGATCTTGCGGGCATCGGTGAGGATCGAATCCTCGTCCAGCCCGGCTACCTGAATGCGCTTTTTCATACCTGCTCCTTGCGGCCGACGATCATGGCCCACAGCGTTTTTGGAACCAGTGCGACCATCACCAGATGCACCGCCACGAAGGCCACCAGCAATGCCATGGCGAAGAAGTGCACGCGGCGTGCGCCCTCGTAGCCGAACAGCAACTCACGCAGCAGCGGAAACTGCACCGACTTCCACAACACCAGCCCGGAGAGCACCAGCAGGAGGATGTCGACCATCACGAACAGGTATGCAAAACGCTGCACCTGGTTGTAATGATTGAGGTCGGCGTGCCCGAGTTTTCCCCGCGAGGCGGCCCACAGGTCGTGCAACACGCCTTTGGGCGACACCGGGAAGAAACGCCGCTTCAGGCGCCCGCTGAACAGGTTGAAGGCCAGGTAAATCAGACCGTTGATCGCCAGGAACCACATCGCCGCGAAGTGCCATTGCAGCGCGCCTGCCAGCCAGCCGCCAAGGGTGATCGAATTGGGAAAGCTGAAATCGTAGAGCGGCGAGGCGTTATAGATGCGCCAACCGCTGGTGACCATCACCAGCACCGCCAGGGCGTTGAGCCAATGGGTCAGCCGCAGCCAGCGTGGATGGCTGGCCTTGGGTGAAGCAGTTGTCTGCGACATGTCCGGCTCCCGTTTGTTGTTGTTCGTTGGAGCCGAGTATGGAAGCCGGAAGATCGCCAAATCCTCACGCAAAGTTAAATTAAACGTGATAACTCTCGGGACACGCGCCCCGCTTTCTGCCTCCCGACAATCAACCTCGTCATCAACGGACTTGAACGGCGCGTTGCGACATGACAGCATTCGCAACTGCAACAACTTCCCATTTGCGAATTATCTTCATTCGAGGTTTCGTCGTGTCGGGCCAGTCCGCTTCGTCCCTTTCCGAGCTTTACCGTGGGCATCACGGCTGGCTTTTCGGCTGGCTGCGTAAAAAGCTCGGTTGTCCCGAAAACGCGGCTGACGTGGCCCATGACACCTTCGTCAAATTGCTGGGCCTGGACGTGCTGCCGACGTTGCAGGAGCCGCGGGCCTATCTGCTGGTGGCGGCCAATCGCCTGTTGATCAATCAGTACCATCGCCGCCAGGTCGAAGCGGAAACCCTGCGCAGCATGGCTGTCCTGCTTGATCAACAGACCCAGCAAGGCCCGGAACGGATCAATGCGATAAACCAGTTGCTCGGTAAAGTCCTGCTGCTCTTGCTGGAAGAACTGGAGGAGAAACCGCGCCAGGCGTTCCTGATGGCGCGTGTCGATGGCTGTTCTTATGCCCAGATCGCCAGGCATCTCAAGGTCTCAGAAAGCAGCGTCAAGCAGTACCTGGCCAAGTCGCTTGCGCACTGCCACGCCCGTCTGTTCGACGCCCTGCCCGATGGATTGAACGATGACTGACGGCCTTGTTCAGGAGCAGATCCGCGAGCAGGCGGCACTGTGGCTGGTGCGTCTGGACGAGAACCCGACGACTGCCGAACTGGCCGAATTTAACGCCTGGCGGGACGCGGATGCACGCCATGCGCAACTGTTCGAACAACTCCAGCAACTGTGGCAATCGCTGTCACCGCCCGCGAAAACCCGGCCTCGTCGCACTCGCCTGATTGGCGCAGCACTGGTGTTACCGGCGGCAATCGCCCTCGCCCAGTTCCTGCCGGTGCAAACCTGGATCGCGCCCGGCACGCAGGCACCGATGTCGCCCCGCGCCCAACTGATCTTCCATGACAGGCCATTGCCCGAGGTACTGGCCGAAATTGAACGGCATCGTCGGGGCATTATCTGGGTGTCGGATGCGCAATTGCAGGCCCTGCGCTTTACGGGCGTGCTGCCGGCACAAGACAGCGATGCCGCACTGGCGTTGTTGCAGGCGGCCTTGCCGATACGCGTCGAGAGTTACAGCCAATTGCTAATCCAGGTGCGCAAACGCTGAGTCTCTGGAAAGAGCCTCGAAAAAAATCTTCAAGACAACTGCCCGATTTCATTTCAGCCCGGTCATTGGAGTTAATACAGTCGATTCCATGGGCAACAACAATGACCAACCAGACCTTTTCCCTCTTTCGCCTGAGCGCTCTGGCACTGGCCTTGAGCTGCGCCGCACCGGCCTTCGCCGACACCGCGACAGACACCTGGCACTTCGAGCTGGCGAGCCAGCCGCTGGAAACCGCGCTGACGGCGCTGGCCACTCAAACCGGGCTCTCCATCGGTGTCGACGCGGCACTGCTGCGTGGCAAATCGGCGCCGTCGCTGCAAGGTGACTACAACGTTGAACAGGCGCTCAATGCCGTGCTACGCGACAGCGGCCTGCAATGGCGCTTCAGCGGGGACAACAGCGTCATCCTGCAACCGGCGCCGGCACCGATGGAACTGGGTAACGGTCCGCTGGCGTTGTCCGACACGGTGGTTTCCGCCACCCGCAGCGAAGCCAGCATCGCCTCGATTCCCGGCACCGTGCAGCTGATATCGCAAAAAGACATTGCGCAACAGTCCGCTGCCGGGCGCAACGTGGCCGACATTCTCGGTACGCTGGTCCCGGGTTTGGCGCCCTCCTCCGGGACCATGAGCAACTATGGCCAGACCATACGCGGACGTAACGTGCTGGTGCTGATCGATGGTGTATCCCAGAACGCCAGTCGCGATGTGTCACGCCAACTCAACAGCATCGCGCCATCGAGCATCGAGCGCATCGAAGTGGTCTCAGGCGCCAGCAGCCTTTACGGTGCCGGCGCTTCCGGGGGGATCATCAACGTCATCACCAAACGCAACGAAGGACAACCCTTGGCATTGAGCAGTCGCGTGGGCATCAGCAGCGCCGACAATTTCAATAGCAAAGGCTTTGCCTACGATGTCTTCCAGAGCGTGACCGGGCGTGAGAAAGCCTTCGACTGGTACCTGTCGGCCGACCTGTTGCAACGCAACGATCAATTCGACGGCAACGGTAATCGCATCGCCCAGGAAGCTTTTCAGGGCAGCAACATGGACACCGAAAGCCATGACCTGCACGCCAGATTCGGCTTTGATCTGGATGACGATCGACGCCTGAGCCTTTCCTTGCAGGAATACGAGGACAAGCAAGACACCGGTTACGTGGCCGGCGTTCGCAATGGTGAGTCAGTGGCGGTCAAGGGCTTGCAGCTGAGTGATCAGCCGTTTACCCATAATCAGGCGGTGAACTTCAATTACAGCGATCAGGATCTGTTCGGCCAGCAATTGCAGGTGGAAAGCTACTGGCGCAAACAAGAGGCACGTTTCTTCCCTTACAACTGGGGCGCCAATGCCGGGGTCGTCGCCTCCGAAAGCCAGGCCGATGTCTATGGCGTGCGCACCGCCGTGGACAGTGCGTTGCCCTCGATTGGCAGCGCCACCGGCAGCCTGGTCTGGGGTGCCGACTTCGAGAATGAACGCATCAGCCAGCACGGCGACCGCTACAGCGTCGATGGGTTGGTCTATACGCCGACGGGTCAGCGCTATGCATTTGGCCCCGACATCGAAACCAACACCACCGCGCTCTTTGCCCAGTCGAGCTGGGACATCGGCGACTGGACACTGCGCGGCGGTGCACGGCATGAATGGATTCACAGCGACGTCGCCGACAGCATTGCCTTTGGCGGCATCTGGCAAGCGGGGGTGACCGAGGTGCTGCCGGGCGGCACGCTGAAGTACGAAGACACCCTCTACAACCTTGGCGCGGTCTATCACATCAGCAGTGCGCAGGATGTTTTCGTCAATTTCAGCCAGGGTTTCTCGTTGCCCGATGTCCAGCGTTTCCTGCGTGATGTTCGCGGCAGCTATGACATCCAGGACCTCAACGCCCAGGCCATCAAGGTTGACAGTTACGAACTGGGCTGGCGTGGGGATTGGGACTCGCTGCAAGGCAACATCACCGTGTTCGAAAACCGTTCCGACGTGACTCAGTACTACGATTCCGTCACACGTGCGCAGCGTCTTATCGACCAGAAAGAACGCGTGCGTGGCATCGAGACCAGTCTTGCCTATCACCTGGACGATGCCTGGTCGCTGGGCGGAACCTATGCCTGGACCAAAGGTGAAACCCATCAGAACGGCGAATGGCGCGACCTGCCGGCCACCCGCATCTCACCCGCCAAAACCACGGCCTTCATCGCCTATGAGCAGAGCGACTACAACCTGCGATTGCAGGCCCTTCGCCTGGAAAGCTACGACGCCGGATTCCAGGACGGGAACGGTCGTAAAATCGAAGGCTACACCACGGTCGATCTGTTGGCTGGCGTGGCGCTACCGGTCGGCAAACTGGACCTGGGCATCTACAACCTGAGCGACCGCAACTATCAAACGCTCTACATGCAAGCCAATGCAGCCGCGCCATACCCGAATGCCGAAGGACGTCGATTGGCCGTCAGCTATTCGGTGGACTGGTAAACGCTTGCGCTAACGGTTCGTTGAGGGGGCAATTGGGTTTAGAATGCTGCCCCTTTCACGCCACCGAACCGACCCGATGAACCCTGAAGCCCTCGCCACTCTCAACCAGCACCTGCTGACCGCCCTCGCGGCAGCCCCCACCGAAACCCGCCGCCTGTTCCACGGCCGTGGCCGCTGCTGGCCAGGGCTGGAGCAAGTGACCGTGGACTGGTTGCAGGGCGTCGTGCTCGTGGCGCTGTTCAAGGAACCGGAAGCGGCGCAGCTGGAAGACCTGAAGCAGTTGCTGATGGCGATCACCGAGTCAGCGCAATGGGCCCAGTCCGGCGCCCACACCCTGTTGCTGCAACATCGCTACCTGCTGCAAAGCACCACCGAGTGGCTGCTGGGGGACGTCATCGAGGAAATGACCATCACCGAGGGTGGCCTGAAGTACCGGGTGGACCTGGGCCGCAAACAGAACACCGGGCTGTTCCTCGACATGCGCTACGGTCGCGACTGGGTGCGGGCCAATGCCGAGGGCAAGCGGGTGTTGAACCTGTTCGCCTACACCTGCGGTTTTTCGGTGGCGGCCATCGAAGGCGGCGCGAGCCTCGTGGTCAACCTCGACATGTCGAGCCCGGCCTTGAACCGTGGCCGTGACAACCACCGGCTCAACGGCCACGACATGAGCAAGGTCGGTTTCCTCGGCCACGACCTGTTCAAGTCCTGGGGCAAGGTGATCGGCAAAGGCCCGTACGACCTGGTGATCATCGACCCGCCGTCGTTCCAGAAAGGCAGCTTTTTGCTGACCAAGGACTACCAGCGAGTGTTGCGCCGATTGCCGGAATTGCTCAGCCCCCAGGGTACCGTGCTGGCGTGCATGAACGACCCGGCGTTCGGTGCCGACTTCCTGATCGACGGCGTGACCCGCGAAGCGCCAAGCCTGCGGTTCGAACAACGGCTGGAGAACCCGCCGGAGTTTCCGGATGCGGATGTCGAGTGTGGGTTGAAGGCGTTGGTGTTCAAGCAGCGCCTGACCGACTGACCGTCGTTGCTGCGGGCAGCACGCCCTCATCCCTCGACACTTCATCAATCTGCGCCATGCTCAAGTGTGCCGTTTCCCTCAGGAAGAACGAGCAAACCGCCACGATCGCCAGCGCCACCGAGCCATACACTGCAACCCCGACTGCATTGTGGTTGGTGGCAATCAGGATCGCCGTGGCCACGCTCGACGCCGTACCGCCGCCCAGAGCAGCGCCGATCTGGTAGGCGGCGGACATCCCCGAATAGCGCATATCCCGGGGGAACTGCTCTGCGAGAAAGGCTGGAATCGGCCCCTGGGTCGCCCCCATGAATGCACCGACCGCGATGTACGCCAGGGTCGATACCCACAGGCTTTTCATGCCGACCAACGGGAAGAAGGCAAAGAACCCGATGGCCATGATGATTGCGCCGAGGATCATGACTTTGCGTCGGCCGACCCGGTCGGACAGCAGGGCAAACAGCGGAGCTGTCACCACGATGGCCACCGACAACGAAAAGTCGAAGATCAGCGCGTCCGTGCTGCTGTAGCCGAGTTGGGTGGCATACGACAAAAAGAACGTGCTGCCGATGTAGGCGATGGTCACGTAGCCAAACGCGATCCCGGTGCACAGCAGCATTTCCTTCGGGCGTGCCCGCAGTGCCGCGACCAAGGGAATGCGTGCCTGCGTTTTGTGTTCGACTGGCTGTGCCACCGGTTTTTGCAGCCGCGCATAGAGCCCGATCAACACCAGCACACCACCGAGCCAGAACGGGATGCGCCAGGCGAAATCGGCAAGGTTATCGTTCGAGGCGACACTGACGATGCCGAACACCGCCGCCCCCAGGATGCCACCGATGCCGATGCCCATGCTGGTGAAACTGCCCCACAGTCCTCGTCGACCGGGTGGTGCCGATTCGATGCCGAACAGCGCCGCCCCGCCCCACTCGCCGCCAGCGGCGAAGCCTTGTATCAACCGCAGCAGCACCAGGAGTGCCGGTGCTGCCAGGCCTATCGACGAATAGCCCGGCAGACAGCCGATCAAAAAGGTGCTCAGGCCCATCAGCAACAGGGTGATCACCAGCATTTTCTGCCGGCCGATCTTGTCACCGTAGTGCCCGAAGATCATGCCGCCCAACGGACGGGCAAAAAAGCCCGCGCCAAAGGCCGCGAAGGCAAACAACGTGGCGGTGAGTGGGTCCATCTGCGGAAAGAACACCTTGGGAAATACCAGCGCCGCCGCCGTGCCGTAGATGACGAAGTCATAGAACTCCAGCGCGGTACCCATGCCGGAGACGAAGAAGGTTCTGAGGGCGGATTGCGAACCCGCCGTGGAATGACCGTTACTAGCCATATCGAGTGCTCTTTTTGTTGTTATGGAGGACGCCGGTTCAGAACCGCTGAAAGCCGTCGCGGGCCAGTTGCATCGGGTTGCCGGCAGCGTATTCGAGGACGCCGTGTTCGCTGTCGATGCCGATGGTCAGCAGGGTTTCCCAGCGCTCGGTGGCCGGCATGCTCAGGTCCGGATGGAAACAGATCGGCGCCTCGTCGCCGGCGGCACCGCACATGGCCGCCGCCCGGCGATTCAAGTCGCCATGGCTCATGTCGACCCGCGCTGCGTTGACATGAGCCAGGCGTGCGTAGGTGGTCGAAGCGTCCGGCGTCCGCTCGCCAAGGCTGAGTGCCGCGTCGAGAAAGTGGTTGGTGTGGGTGATCCAGCCGTCCTCACCGGGCAGGACCACGGCGGTGCCGGCGGCGGACATTTCAATGCTCGCCGCACGTGGCGATGCATCGCTGCGGGAGAACACCGTCAGCACCGTCGAGGCACTGACCCGCGCCGATCGCGCCAGGGCAATCGCCTCTTCTACGCTGGTGGCCTCTTCCAGAATCCGCCGGGCAATCGCATGCACTGGCACCCCGGCCACGGCGTTGTCACTGGCGTGGTGCAGGATGTTGAAGTGCAGCCCGATGCCTGCGCTGTTCACGCCGATCTTGCCGAGCATGCCGAACTCGGTGAACAGCTTGACGGTGAGTCCGGAGCTGGCCGTGAGTTGCAACAGCATGCCGTGGGGCACCAGGGAATCGTGCCAGTCCCAGGTCTGGATGGTCCTGGGCGCATCAGCCCCCGCTGGCGCATGCACCGCCGTCGAACATTCACCTTCGAGCGAGGCTGGCATCACCGCAAGAATTTCCGTACGGGCATTCAGGCTCGCCAGTTGCCACAGGGCAATCCCGGCACCTTCGGCCGTGGCCTCCAGCTCCCGGGCCAGGCTTGGGCTCCAGTCGGTGAGTGCTTGCAGGCTGGCTTCGCCGATCGAGCGCACCTGCTCGGGCGTAACACCGACCTGATTGAAAAAATCGAGATAGAGCGCCACCGTCTTGCCGATCTGTGCGCCCCAGGTTTCGCCAATTTGCTGGCCTCGGACTTGCGGGTTTTGGGTGTCGGTGACGAAGCAATGCAGTTTCACGAGCGGTGGTCCTTTTTTTGCGTTGGCATTCAGCCTGTGGGTGCGAGCTTGCTCGCGATAGCGGTGGGTCAGTCGACATCAATGTTGGATGTGATGACGTCATCGCGAGCAGGCTCGCTCCTACAGGTTCCGGGTTGTGGGGGGGGTCAGGATTTACGGGCGAAAATTTCGCGGCCGGCGAACCAGGTCTGCAGCACCCGGGTATCGCGCAGGGCCTCTGGCTTGACCGTGAAGACATCACGGTCGAGGACGATCATGTCGGCCTGTTTGCCCGGCTTGAGCGACCCGATCTGATCCTCGAGGCGCAAAGTGCGGGCGGCGTTGAGGGTGTAGGCCTGGAACATGGTCTGGCGGTCGATGTCTTCGTCAGCGTTGAGCACGCCTTTGGGACCTTTGCGGCTGACCGCCTGGTAGATCGCCTTCCACGGATCCGGCGTGGTGATCGGCCAGTCGCTGGCACCGGCAATGGTCGCGCCGTTCTTCAGCAGTGAGCGGGCCGGGTACGAATACATGAAGGCCATGGCGCTGACATAGGGCTTGACCAGGTCCACGCTCGACTCATCGGCCATGGCCCAATACAGCTGCATCGAGGCAATCACGTTGAGGGTTTTGAAGCGGGCGAATTCCTTCGGATTGACCATCTGCACGTGCGTGATGGAATGGGCAATCCCGCTTTTCCGGTCCTTGCGCGCTTGCTCGATGCCGTTGAGCGACTCACGCACTGCGCGGTCGCCAATCGCATGGATGTGCACCAGCCAGCCGCGGGCGTCGGCGGCGCTGACAAGTTCGCCGAAGTGCGCCGGGTCGATCAGCAACTCGCCGGATTTCTTCGAGTTCTTGTAGGGCTCCAGCATGGCGGCGCTTTGTGCCGGAACTTCCGCCACGCCGTCGGCAAACACCTTGATCCCCGGCAGGGTCAGGTTGGGCACGCCGAGAAACTGCTGACGCACCTTGTCCAGCTCATCGAGATCGGCCGGCGTGGCTTTCGAGTCCGCCATCAGCAGTGCGGCCACATGAGCGGTCAGCTCCCCGCGTTCGGCCAGCGCTTTGTAGATGGGCAGCACCCCCACCGACTGATTGTTCACATCGCCGCCGGGGATTTCATTGGCGATCGGGTCCATCCAGCCAGTGATGCCCAGGCTCTTGTAGTAGTCCAGTGCTGCGCGCCCGCCCGCCATCAACTCCTCGGTGGTCGGGGCTGCTAGCAAGGCCTGCACCGGATACAGGCCGGCGTCGACCAGGAAGCCATTCGGACGCCCATCGGAGTGATGCCCTATCGTGGCCTGCTCCTCGTCCTTCAGCGCCTTGACCCGCGCGGCATCGACGCCGGCACGCTGGAGCATGGCCCGGTTGGCCCACCCCGTGTGCAGGTCCCAGCCCAGAAAGAGAATGGGTGTATCCGCCCATTCCCCCTGATTGAAGCGCTGCTCAAGCGCCTCGATCCGGTTCCAGTAAGTCGATGGCAAGCCGCCGACACTGAGGACATCACCGCGTTTGGCCTTGCCGTCTTCGCGCCATTGACGCAGGCGCTTTTCCAGCTCATCGAGCGGCAGCAACTCGCCGTCCAGATTGGCCTGACGCAATTGCAGGCCGCCCTTCACCGTGTGCGAGTGCGAGTCGATAAACCCTGGCATCAGCACCTTGCCGCCCAGGTCGATGATGCGCGTGTCCGGCTGTTTGAGCCGCAGCACTTGTGCATCGGAACCCACCGCCGAGACCTTGCCGTTCTCGACCGCAATGGCCTGCTGCAAGGGCTCGCCAGGTTCGGCGGTGTACACCCGGGCGTTGTGCAGGATGAGATCGACAGAGGCCATACTTTCCATCGAGGAACAGGCCAGAACAAGTGACGCGGCCAAGGTCAGAATCTGTTTCATGGGATGACTCTTTATTTTTGTTGGGCTGCAGCCAAGACTATCCAAGCCGAATCGGGAACTGAATGCCTGCTCCCGCACAACTTCTGTGCCTATCAGGAATAGATAAATGGACAAAATGAGTGCCCTGACCATGTTCGTCGCCACCGCCGAACAGGGTAATTTCAGCCGCGCCGCCGACCTGCTCGGCAAAACCCCTTCGGCCCTGACCAAGGCCGTGGCCCAACTGGAGGAAGAACTCGGCACGCGCCTGTTCGACCGCACCACCCGGCGCATGGCGCTGACCGAAGCGGGCCGCATCTACCTGGAAGGTGCACGCCAGGCGCTGATGCAACTGCAACTGGCCACCGAAGACGTGGAGCAGTTGCAACATGAACTGCGCGGTGACTTGCGGATCACCGCCCCGCCCTCGTTCGCGCCGGCGTTTCTCAATCAGGTGTGCTGTCGCTTTTTGACCGCGCATCCGCAGGTCAAACTGGAAGTGGACCTGAGCGATAACTTCGAAGACCCGGTGGACGGCGGCTACGACCTCGCCCTGCGCGACGGCCCCATCGACCTGCCCGGGGTGATCGCGCAGCCGGTAGTGGAAAACCAGATGTTGCTGTGCGCCAGCCCGACGTACCTGGCGCGCAAAGGCGAGGATGTTTCACTGGAAAATTATCAGCAGCATGACTGGCTGATATTCCGCCATCCGCTACTGAATCGGCATTTCTGGTGGGTCAAGCAAGGCGAGCAACGGATACGCCTGACACAGCCGACGCCACGGGTGGCCAGTGACAACTACGACTTCCTGCTGGCCTGCCTGCTCGATGGCCAGGGCTTGCAGTTCATCCCACAGTGGAGTGCCGCGCCCTATCTGGCGCGCGGTGAGCTGGTCGAGTTGATGCCCCAGTACTGGCGTGAACCCAGCGCGTTCGGGCCGTGGGTCTACGTGCTGTACCTGGCCCACCGGCGCAATACGCGCAAGGTGAAAGTGTTCATCCAATACCTCAAGGCGCATTGGCAACAGCCCGCTGCATGACCGTTCAACGCGGCCGCAACACCAGTGCAAACAACTCGCCATGCCCGTTCACGTTGAGCTTGTGATAGAGGTTGCGCCGATGCACCTTCACCGTCTCCGGGGAGATGCCCATTTGCTGGGCGATGGCCTTGCTGGAGAACCCCTGGAGAATCAGGCGCGCGGTTTCGATTTCCCGCAGGGTCAGGCGTGCGTCGAAGCGATCGAGCAAGGTCGCCAGATCGCCGGCCGGTGGTTCGGCGACCGGCCCTTCCAGTGGCAGCAAATCCAGGTGTCGGCGCATCGCCGCCAGCACCCAGTCACGCACGCACAGCAGACAGCCCTGCTCCTCGAGGCTGAAGCGTGTCGAACGCCCCAGGGACAGGCCGAGCACGGCGCCATCGACGTTGACCATGAACTGCAATTCATCCCCACCGACCACGGTGCTGAAGTAACTCAGGTAGTACTCACTGTGCTGGAACTGGTCGGGGGCCACCGAATCAAGGCTGTGCAAACCGTCGGCGATGCCGGCGCAAGCGGCTTGATAGAACGGATCAAGCAGGTACATGCCGGCGCGGTAGTCCGCCAGTTCTTCCTGCTCATCACTGTTGCCCTTGGCATCGAAGTCAATCAGCAGGCGCGGCACATGCCCCGGACGCATCAGCGCCACCAGCGCGTTATCCAGCGGCACCAGCAAGCGCAGGGTATCGACCAGCGCACGCCAGAAACTGTCCTGCCCGACCGCCGTAAAGACCCGCGCCAGCCCCTGATGCACCGGCAACTCTTTCAACAACGCGTCCACGCACTACCCCTTTTGAGTAACCCATGATGGGAATGGGTGAAGGCCACCCTGGTCGATACGCTGCAAACTCCTGATTACCACCGGCCGCAACAGGCCAGGAGTGCCGCATCATGAGTCGTCACCGCTTGTATTTCAATCTGGGGTTGGGTGCCTGTCTGGCGGTTTCGCTGTCGGCTTTTGCGGTCGAAGCCCCGACGGTGCACGTGTACAACTGGTACGACTACATCGGTCCCACCACCCTGCAGGACTTCAAGCGTGACACCGGGATTGCACCGGTCTACGACACCTTCGACAGCGCCGAAGTGCTCGAAGGCAAGTTGCTCACCAGCCGCAGCGGCTACGACGTGGTGGTGGCCAGCAACTTCAGTTTGCCCACGCTGATCAAGGCCGGCGCCCTCGCCCCCCTGCCCCGTGCGCAGATGCCGGACTTCAAGAACATGGACACCGAACTGCTGGCGAAACTGGCCAACAACGATCCGGGCAACCAGTACGCCGTACCCTACCTGTGGGGCACCAACGGTATCGGCTACAACATCGACAAAGTGCGCGCGCTGCTGGGTGACAAGGCGCCGGTGGATTCCTGGGACCTGGTGTTCAAGGAGGAGAACCTGGCGAAACTCGGCGAGTGCGGCGTGGCCATGCTCGACTCGCCGTCGGAGATGCTGCCGGTTGCCCTGCACTACCTCGGCCTGCCGCCCAACAGCACCAACCCCGAGGACTACAAGAAGGCCGAAGCGCTGCTGCTGAAACTGCGTCCGCACATCGCCTACTTCAACTCGTCGAAGTTCATCAGCGACCTGTCCAACGGCAACATCTGCGTGGCGGTGGGCTGGTCCGGCGCGATGCTCGAAGCCAAATCCACCGCCGAGCAGGCTGGCAACGGCGTGAAGATCGCCTACAGCTTGCCGAAGGAAGGCGCGCCGGTATGGTTCGATACCCTGGTGCTGCTCAAGGACGCTCCGCACCCGGAACAAGGCATGGCCTTCATCGACTACCTGATGCGCGCCGAAGTCATCGCCCCGGTCAGTGACCACCTCAACTACCCCAACGGCAACCGCAGCGCCACCACACTGGTGGCCGAAGCGACCCGCAGCAACCCGGCCGTCTATCCGCCCGCCGAAGCCATGGCCACCTTGTTCACCCTCCAGCCACTGCCACCCGCTACCGAGCGCGTGCGCACGCGGATCTGGAGCAAGGTCAAAAACGGTCAATGACCGGACACCACAAAACCCTGTGGGAGCGAGCTTGCTCGCGATAGCGGTGGATCAGTCGCCATGGATGCTGAATTTAGCGACCCCATCGCGAGCAAGCTCGCTCCCACAGTGTCCGTGGTGTCCAAAGAATATTTTTTCTGCCACGAATCGAAGATGAGAAAAACCATGAAACCACGCGCCCGCGACCTGAACATCCCGATCGGCCAACTGCAACCCGGCCCGCTCAATGCCATCACCGACGTCCCCGGCGTACGGGTCGGCCACAGCGACGTACGAGGCCGCACGGCCAATGGCCGCGACATCCTCACTGGCGTCACCGTCATCGAACCGCGCGCCGGTTCCACCAGTCAGCAACCCTGCTTTGCCGGCGTGCATGTGCTCAACGGCAACGGCGATGCCACGGGGCTGGAGTGGATACGCGAGGCAGGCTTGCTGACCAGCCCCATCGCCTTCACCAACACACACAGCCTGGGCGTGGTGCGCGACGCGCTGATCGTGCTCGACCGCGAGCAGCAGCCGGATGACGGGCGCCTCTACTGGAATATGCCAGTGGTGCTGGAAACCTTCGACGGCCTGCTCAACGACATCAACGGTTTTCACGTGAAACCTGAACACGTGGCCCAGGCTGTGCGTTCGGCGGCGGGCGGTCCGGTGGCCGAAGGCAATGTCGGCGGTGGCAGCGGCATGATCTGCCACGAATTCAAGGGCGGCATCGGCACCGCGTCGCGCCGCTTGAACAGTGCCCAGGGCGGCTGGACGGTGGGGGCGATTGTCCAGGCCAACCACGGCATTCGCAATGAGTTGCGCGTCGATGGCTACCCGGTCGGGCGCTACATGGAACAGGTCGATTCGCCGTTCCTCAAGGCCTCGTTGCCCCATCCGGGCATGGGTTCGATCGTGGTCTGCCTGGCCACCGATGCGCCGTTGCTGCCGCACCAGTGCACACGCCTGGCCCAGCGCGCCAGCCTCGGCCTGGCCCGCACCGGCGGCGGCAATGAAGACCACAGCGGCGACATCTTCATCGCCTTCGCCACCGGTAACGATCACGTGCCACCGGCTGCCTACGAGAGCAAGAAAGCACCGACCACCCACAACCTGAGCATGGTCAACAACGACCACATCAGCGAGTTGTTCCTGGCCGCCACCGAAGCCGTGGAAGAAGCCATCATCAATGCCCTGCTCGCCGCCGACACCGCCGAAGGCAACGGGCATGGGGTGCAGGGGCTGGATGCCGAAACCTTGCTCAAGGCGTTGCGCCGCGCCGGCTGGCCGGGGGATGCGACTAGCGGTACTTGAGTGAAACACTCGGTCTTTTTAGGATGAACTTACGCAGCCGCTTGCTTGCGCAAGCCGCTGCGTAGGTGGTGAGTGAACTGAACCCCTACCAAGCTCACCACTTGTTTCATGCGCATCTTGAGCCTCACGGCTCCACTTCCTCCCCATCAAGAGCTTTGAGGCTCTTTTTTTACCTCTGAAAACCAACACTGTTCATTGTGGAAGCGAGCTTGCTCGCGATAGCGGTGGGGTCAGCCACAGTAAATGTCGACTGACCCGGCCTTATCGCGAGCAAGCTCGCTCCCACAGGGGGATTTGTGGGGGTTCAGGAGAGTGCGATCAGACCAGGCGCAATCGAGGGCCAGCGGCCGGCACCGCATCGTCACCCAACCGCCCCCGCACAAACGCCTGGGCCTTGCGCGTCAACTGGTCCAGATGCCGGTCGCGCTGTTTTTCCGCGTCGGTCATGGCCCGCTTGCCATGCTTTTGCAGCAGGTAGGTATGAATCTGCCGCACTTCCAGCGAGCTGTAGATCGACGCCACATCCAGCAGCGCCATCAAGCCAGCGGTAGCGTGGTCGCGAGTGTTCATCAACACCTGGGTCGCACGCACACCCACCACCTCAAAGCCCATCGCCTCGAAATACGGCACCTTGGCCACCGCGCACGTCAGCTCGGCATGGGGGTAGCGACCGACCATATCCCGCAGCATCCGCCGGGCCACGCCCTGGCGCCGATACTCGGCCTGCACCGCCATGTACGCCACGCCGCAGGCCTCGGGGTCGTCCTGCACCGGCAGGTACAGCACAAAGCCCGTTACCTTTTGCGGGTCGTCTTCGTCCGTGGCGACGATCAACTCCACGGCAATGCCTTTTTCACCGTTCAGCGCTTCCAGATACAGGTGCACCTCATAGCCGATCGCGTATTGATAGAGGTTGTACAGCAGGTTGCTGGGCGGGATCGCGACCATGCTGATGTCGGTCAGGTTGTCGACCACCATCTGCAGGATCTGGCTATTGATGTGCTCGGGGCACGGGGTCTTGAAATGGCTGATCAGGGGCATTGCGGTGACAGGCTCCGGGAGGCAAGGGCCGCCTATCATAGCGCGCCCGGCACGTCCGGTCCGAAGGTGATGGACAGACATCCACCCTCCTTGAGCCATGCGCATCATTTTCAAGGCCGACAACAGTGAGTCCGGCACACATTGTGCTGGATGAACTTGCCTCTTCGCGATCAGGCCCGCTCCTTCAGGGGACAGCGGTATTGCCCACACCTCAATCTGCTGTGGGAGCTCGCCTGCTCGCGAAAGCGGTTACCACCACACCGACCTCGGGTATGAACGGGGGAGAACGGGTGGGTGAAAGCCCCCAACGTTGAGGATTCCCACCTACTGCGCCATCAGGACCAAAACCCAAACCGCCAGCCTTTTGATATCAAACAGGTTTTTGTTTCCCCCAAATTTCCCCGCGATTGGCGCACCTATTGCATCGAGCGTTTTTGCAAACGTCAGCCACACCGACGCGTCCCGAGGAAACAAGATGAAAAACAAAACTGACCTCAAATCGCTCGGCTTTTTCAGCAAACCGGGCATCGCCGCTGTGATGCTGATCAACGTCAGCCTCGGCATCGTCAATGCAGCACCGCTCGACGATGTCAGCCCGCCGCCGCCGACAGATCCGTCGGCGTATACCAACCCGCCGGCCGACCCCCAGGGCGCGCTGGATGCCATAGAGACCATGCCTCCCACCAACCAGGGCTCCTACGCCCTGCCCAATGGTGTGTACGGCACCCGCACCACGCCAACGACCGACAACGTGCTGCCGCCAGCCCTGCAGACATCCTTCAAAATCCCCACCAACGGCAAGCCCAGCCCGTTGTTCGGGGCCCAGCCGTACACTCAGCAACTGCTGCTGTTCGAAGAATTCGGCACGGAAAAACTCGACCCGACACTGCCGGCACCGCCCCTGACTTTCCCGGTTCCGATCGTCGGCCCTGCGCCCACGCAGGACCCGAACAACATCGCCCGCAGCGGCCCTTCGGCCGCGGCGCTGGAAGCCTTCATGCGCCAGCCGGGGCTGTACCCGTTTCCGGCGCAGTATTCCAACGTGCTGGACCGCAACCCGTGGAAAGCGCAGATCGAAGCCTTCCTCAACCGCCATCCGGTCGGCTCGCCGGCCGAAGGTCGTCCGCCAGGAAAAGGCTGGTCGCACCAGCGCTGGAACGAGTTCTACCCACAGGTCGCCTTCAAGACCGCTCAAGCCGGCGCCAAGCTCAACGGCGGCATGCGCGACCGCCGGCAGTTGCACAACTACGCCGTCGGTGAGTTCGGGCCGGGCGGGCTCTACAACCAGACCTCGGACACCCCGATCATCGCGGGCACCACCAAAGGCATCGACACCCGCTTTCACCCCAACATGCCGATTCAGAACCACAAGGCGCTCTGGACTTTCGACGGCACCTTTCCGCCAAAACTGCTGATGGTGCGGTACGGCCAACCGGTGCTGATGCGCCACTACAACGCCCTGCCGATCGATCCGTCGGCCAACATGGGGTTCGGCCTGCACACCCTCAGCACCCACGAACACAACGGCCACTCCCCGGCCGAAAGCGACGGCTATTCCAATGCGTTTTTCTTTCCGGGGCAGTACTACGACTATCGCTGGCCGATCCAGTTGGCCGGTTACGACTCCATCAACACCAGCGCTCAGGATCCGCGCGCGGCGTTCCCCTGCGCGCCGGGTGAAACCCTGTTCGTCAACGATGCCACGCCGGGCTTCAAGACCTGCGACAACGGCAGCATCAAGATCCGTGGCGACTGGCGCGAAGCCATGAGCACCCACTGGTTCCACGACCACATGCTCGATTTCACCGCGCAGAACGTCTACAAGGGCAATGCGGTGATGATGAACTACTACAGCGCCATGGATCGTGGCAACGAAGCGCTGCAAGACGGCGTCAACCTGCGTCTGCCCAGCGGTTCGGCATTGCCCTGGGGCAACCGCGACTATGACGTCAACCTGATGATTGCCGACAAGGCCTGGGATACCAATGGCCAGCTGTGGTTCAACCCGTTCAACACCGATGGTTTTCTCGGCGACCAGATCCTCGTCAACTGGCAGTACCAGCCACGCCTGAACGTGCGGGCGCGCAGCTATCGCTTCCGCATTCTCAATGGCTCGGTGTCGCGCTACTTCAAGATCGCGCTGGTGCGTGAGATCGCCGGCACCGGTGGCGAATTCCCCGGCCCGACAGGTTCCGGCCTGTCCTATACCCGCGTGCCGTTCCATATGATCGCCAACGACGGCAATCTCATGGAACACGCCGTGCCGTTCGACGGCAGCATGGACCTGGACGCCGACGGCGATGTGCAGGACCACAACGCCATCCTGCCCACCCTGGCCATCGCCGAGCGTTACGACATCATCGTCAACTTCTCGAAACACGGGATCAAGACCGGCGACAAGCTGTACTTCGTCAACCTGATGGAGCACCACGACGGCAAGGGGCCGGAGGTTGCATCGCAGAGCCTGGCCGATGTCTTGTCCGGCAGGTACAAGGCAGTGCTCAAGCTGGGCAGCAAAGGGCTGGAATGGGAGAACGGCGATCCAGTGGTGGGCAAGTTCATGCAGATGGTGGTGCAGACTTATGCCGGCCAGGACGTGAGCATGAACCCCGCCGACTACGAACCCGCCAAGCCAGGCCAGCCGGTGGGTAAAAGCATGATCCCGCTGACCCTCAACCGTGACGACCCGACGGTGCAAGCCACGCTCAAGGCGGCGCGCCATCGCGAGTTCACCTTCGGCCGCTCCGACGGCACCGACGAAGAACCCTGGACCATCAAGACCGACGGCGGTTTCGGCTACCAGATGGACCCTCGGATCATCAGCGCCGCTCCGCAACTGGCCACCGGCCCGACCGCTGCCGGCTTCTCCGGCGACGGCACCCTGGAAGTGTGGAAAATCATCAACGGCGGCAACGGCTGGAGCCACCCGGTGCACGTGCACTTTGAAGAAGGCATCGTCCTCAAGCGCGACGGCAAGGCACCGCCGGAATGGGAAAAATGGGCGCGCAAGGACGTCTATCGGATTGGTCAAGAAGTCGACAGTTCGGTGGACGTGGAGATAGCGATCCGCTTCCGCGAATTCGCCGGGACCTACATGGAGCACTGCCACAACACCCAGCACGAGGACACCTCCATGCTCCTGCGCTGGGATGTCGAGAATCCGGGCCAGTTCCAGTTGATGCCAACCCCCCTGCCCGGCTGGGACGGCGTCACCTACGTCAATTCCGCCGCGCTGCCGACCTTCCGCACTGGCGATAAACGTGTCGAGGACCCCGATAACCAAAAACCGGTCGCCAACGCCGACAGCGCCATCAGTAACACCGGCCAACCGGTGATCATCAACGTGCTGGCCAACGACAGCGACCCTGACGGTAACGTGCCACTCAAAGTGGTGGGCCTGGAGCAACCGGACTCCGGCAAGGGCGTGGTCAGCACCGATGGCCTGCGCGTGACCTACACACCACCGGCCACGGTCCCCGCGCCGTTCACCGCGACCTTTACCTATAGGGCCGCCGATGCCAAGGGCGCCGAGTCGGCACCGGCGACGGTGTCCGTGGCGGTCTCGGCACCGGTCAACGAGAGCCTGATCGTCACCAGCGCCACCGTCACCGCCCGCAGCAACAGCCGCTGGTATTGGGTCCTGTCCGGCACCACCTCCCGTGGCACGGGCAATACCATCACGGCAACGGCCACGACCACAACCGGTACGGTGAACCTTGGCGCCGCCGTCCTGACGCTGACACCGACAGGCGCACGCTGGAACATAGCGGTGACGACCGCCGGCAGCGGCCCCTCGCCTAGCCCGACGGCGACCATCAAATCGGCCTTCGGCAAAACCGTGACGGTGCCGATAAAGGCGAACTAGAGCGGATTGATCGACGCCCGGCCCATGCAATGTGGATCGGGCGTTTTTCTTTTGTGCAGCGTGCGGTGGGACCGAGGTGGGTTTTGTTGACTGTCCGCTCTATCCGCAAAGTGCCTGATGGATCTCAGCCTTTGTATTGACTGTTACACCGCCATCGCGGGCAAGCCCGCTCCCACAGGGGGTCTGCGTCGAGCATAATTTACAGGCTCGCTGAAGATCCTTGTGGGAGCGGGCTTGCCCGCGATGGCGGCACCTCGGTCTATCAGACAAACCACATTCCATCCCCCCAGCAGCATGGTCACATGATTGGCCGACGAACTATCGATGGGGTCCCAGTCACCGCTGCGGCGCCACCATCCGGAAGCGGATATTGATCTCGTTGGACACCACACTGTCCGCCCACTCGCCCTCGCCGATCTTGAAGTCGTCACGCTTGAGCACCAGTTGGCCCTCGAAGATGCCGATGGCGCTCTCGGATTTGAGCAGCACCGGTACACTCACTTCCCGAGTAAGCCCCCGCAGGGAAAGCTTGCCGGTGATGGTGTAGCGGTTATTGCCCAGGGCCTTGATGGATGTCGATTCGAAGGTCGCCACCGGATAAGTCGCCGTGTCGAACCACGCCGGTTTTTGCAGCTCGGTGTTGGCGTCGCTGCTGCCGGCGTCGATGCTGTTCAGGTCGATGGTCAGCGAGGCACGGGCGGCGCCGGGGTTATCGGTGTCGAAGTCCAGTTTGGCCTTGAACTTGCCAAAGGTGCCGTAGGCTCTCGACCCCATCTGCTCATAGGTGAAACTCAAAGTGCTGGCCCTGGCGTTCACATCCTTGTATTCCACGGCTCCAGCAAACGGCACCAGGCCGAACACCAACGTGCCGGCCAGAGCGACGCAACGCGCGGATCGAAGGTTCATGACGCTCTCCGGGAGGGATCCCGTCCTGAGTTGGCGTGCCGCACAAGTCGGGTGGTATCAGATGGACTAAAGCAAACAACCGGCGTTTATTCCACCTCACCCGTTGATTTGCGACCACCTGCCGCTGGCCGCCAGCGCTACCCGCACTCCACGCGTTGCCACGCCCGCCGCAACAGGTCGATCACCTCGGCATCCGAGGTTTGGGAAAAATCCATGTACCAATGACCAATCGATGTGAACCACTCGGGCATCAGCGGACAGATCAACTCATCCACCTCGCTGCGCAACGCCTCCACCGTTTCGATCGGCGCCACCGGCACCGCCACCACGATGCGTGATGGGGCCTGCGCCCGCAGCGCCTGGATCGCCGCCCTCATCGAAGCCCCGGTGGCCAGGCCGTCGTCGATCAGGATCACCACCTGATCCTTGAGCTGCACCGCCGGTCGCGTGCCTCGGTAGACCTGCTCGCGGCGTAGCAACTCGCGGCTTTCCCGTTCGACCACGGCGTCGAAAGCGGCGCGATCAATCGGGTGCACCCGCAGCGCCTCTTCATTACGAATCTGGATACCACCGCTGGCAATCGCGCCCATGGCGTACTCCGGGTGGGAAGGCACGCCGAGCTTGCGCACCAGCATCAGGTCCAGGCGAACCTTCAGCGCCGTGGCCACCTCATAAGCCACCGGCACGCCGCCACGGGGCAAGGCCAGAACGATGACGTCGGGGCGATTGGCGTAAGGCAGCAACGGCTCAATCAAACGCCGCCCGGCTGCTGGTCGGTCTTGCAGGATGGAATGGGACAAGGGGCTCATTTGAAAACCTCCCCAGGCGATGGCGCCTGTCTTTTTCAGTCACACCGTCCTTTTGTGGCGAGGGGCTTTGTGGCAAGGGACCTGTGAACAGCATGCCCCTCCCTCAGCGTTCCGCCTACACCAACCGCTCAATCTTCTGATGCTGCCACACCAGTTTGTAATACAGCGTCTGCAACACCAGCATCCCCAGATACGCCACCGGAAACGCCATCCACACCCCTTGCAATCCAAACTTCGCATCCAGCAGATACGCCGCCGGCAACTGCACGCCCACCACGCACACAATGGAAATCGCCACCGGCACCATCACCGTACCGCTGGCGCGCATGATGCCGCCGATAATCGCCTGGAAACCAAACACCAGCAGGCTCCAGAGCATGATGTGCAACAAGTGCTCGGCCATGCCAAGTGTCGCCTCCTCAGTGAGGAACGACGCCAGCAACCAGCTCGACAACAAGTACCCGAGCACCACCAGACCACCGGTCAAACACACGTTGATCATCAGCCCGGTCTTCAGGATCGGCCCGATGCGTTCGATGCGCCCCGCCCCGATCGCCTGGGCCCCAAGGATCGACGCGGTGATCGCAATCGACAGCGCCGGGAACTGCACGTAATTGACGATCTGCGTCACCGCGCCATACGCCGCCGTCGCCTGGGACCCGTGCTGGTTCACCAGCGCCAGAATCACCAACTCCGACAGCGACAACACCACCATCTGCAACCCGGTGGGGAAACCGATGCGCAGCACCTTGCCGAGGATCGCCACGTCCAGCTTCATCGCCGCAAAGAACTCGCGATCCGGCGCCAGCGGATGGCCCTTGCCGATCAAGCGCCATGCCAGCAACCCCATCGCCACCAGGTTACCCACCAACCCGGCAATCGCCGCACTCTGAATCCCAATCGGTGCAAAACCCAGCCACCCGCGAATCAACGCCGGCGTCAGCGCCAGCCCCACACAGGTCGACACCACCAGCGCCAACAACGGCGACAACGTATCGCTCACCCCGCGCAGCAACTGCGTGAACAACACGAACACCAACAGCGACGGCATGATCCACAACATCACATGGGCATACGCCACCGCATCGTCCAGCACATCCGCCGGCGTCCCCAACCCCACCAGCGCCGACCGCGCAAACACGCTCCCCACCACCGCCGCCACCAACCCGATCAACACCCCCAACAACAACGTCGCCCCGGCAATCGCCTTCACCAGATGCGTCTCCCGTGCCCCCCACGCCTGCCCGATCAACACCCCCGCGCCGGCACCGAGGCCGATCACCAGGGCGATGAAGAAAAACACGATGGGGAACATCCCCGACACCGCCGCCAGGGCCTGGGTGCCGAGCATCTGGCCGATGTAGATGCTGTTGACCGTGCCGGACATGGATTGCAGGAAGTTCGACAGGACCATGGGGGCGAGGAACAGCAGGTAGGTTTTCCAGAGGGGGCGTTGGGGGTTTGGGGTCTGCATTCGGGAAGGTCCATCTCGACGGCCGGAGCGATGATTAAGGATAGCGTGGGTGGCTGAATCCAAGGGGCCGTGAACATCTCAGGTCTGTGTTTATATTTCCAGCGACGTGAGGTGAAAGGTCTGAAGTTTCATCAACACGGATCTTACGTCTGCCCGTTTTTTTGTCTGACGAGACCGAAGCGATGAGCCGTCCCAGCATCTTATGCCCCGGACTGGGACAGACCGTACCAGACGCGGAACAAGAACTAATGGCCGCGAATATACCGTTCAAGTTGCAATATCAGATCAGCTTGTTCTGCAATAGCTGACTTCACCAGGTCGCCTATCGATAGCAACCCAAGCAGCTTTTCGTTTTCTACAACTGGCAGATGACGAAGATGATTATCGGTCATAATACCCATGCAATCCTCAATGCTCTGACGAGAGTCCACCGTTATCACTGGCGAGCTCATAATATCCCTAACGGGTGTACCCGCCGAGGAGCGCCCTTTCAGTACCATCTTGCGCGCGTAATCTCGCTCACTGATAACACCAACTACGACTCCGTCCTCTACGACAGGTAGTACACCAACATTCCGTTCAGCCATGGTCCTGACTGCCTCCAGAACCATCTGTTCCGGTGCAATGGTGTGAACATTCCGGTTATATTCGGGTTTTATACAAAGCAGCTGCGCAACCGTCTTCATAATGGCTCTCTCTTGTTTTTGTTTAATGCAAGCATCCGCTGCCGGGCGCTTGAATCGGCATAAAAAAGACAAACAGTAAATTCGTTAAAATAAAAAATTAAATATAGGAATCTGTTGAAATCGTGTATCAACACGCTTCAATGGTAAAACCGCGTACACGGTGCTTGCTTGAAATTAAAGCTTTCGACTTCGCTCAACCGTCTTCGATGGCACTTCTAAAAACATTTTTTTGTAATCGGATGAGAAACGCCCCAAGTGATTAAACCCCCAGCGCATTGCCACTGCAGTAATATTTTCGTTGGAGCCCCCCTCCAGCAACGCTTGCCTTACGGCCTCAAGCCGAAAACGCTTCAAATACAGAGTTGGCGTAAGGCCAAAGTATTTCTTGAAGTCTTCATATAGTTTGAAGCGGGACACTCCGACCGCGCGACCTAATTCGTCCAAGTCGACTTCATCGCAGGCATGCTCATGTATAAATTGTTTGGCTTTAAATAAATACTCAGGACACCGACTTTGCGAAAGACCAACCAACTCGTCCGAGTAATTATTAGGCTGCGATAATATAAAACCCTTGATTAGCGCTTTTTCAATATCGCGAGCCATGGAAATATGACCAAAAAAGTTACGCGCCTGCTCCATCTCCGCTAGCAGGTATTTGACCAGCCGCCACCAGGCTGCGGGCGCGCCCTCACTTGCACCTACTCTCGTTTCGAAGACAATTGGTTGTTGGGTCGGACGCTGTAACAGTTCCTCCAACACTTGGCGCATCGCTGCACATTTTATTGCGACCTGAATTTTTCGACAATTACCGGTAATAGAAAGCTCTTGCTGATCATAAGGCGATACGATCAATCCGTTATCGCTATCGGACATCAGTAAGCCATTTGATTTTCGCAGTTCCTGTTCGCCACTGATGGGTAGACTGATGCTATAGCTATTGAGCACCGACGCATCAATATCGATAGTGACATCGGTACCATATTCGATATACCCGATCACCGTGGACATCGACTTCAAGACATTTCCGGCATGTTGAAAATGCATGCGTTGGGGGTACGAGGCCTTGAGCTCGTGGGGGCCGCAAATGTTCGACATCCAGGCCTGCGCACTCTGCAGGTCATGACGCACTGCATGGATGTCTTGAAATTCAACATCGGTCCCCGCATGAGTTTGCAGATTCATCGCAGCACCACAATGGTTACGGATTGGCTACAAACGTACTTCCCAGGCCTCGGGACTGCTATCCGCATAATGCAGTAATGATCAAGAAAACGCACAAAAACACCTCGCCGTATGGCCCTCGGAAAAAGCACGCCCCGCCCTCCTCAGAAACGGATAGATATCGCCTCGAATCCGGATAGATGCACCGCCCGGAAAGGCTTTCAATCGGGGTGAGCCTAAAACTACAAAAGGGTGTACCTGATGAACAGCGCTAAAAGCATTACTCAGTGGCAGGAATACATTCAAGGCTGTCTGGATTTCCGGCCGGCCGAAGGTATTTACCGCGTCGCCCGTGACATGTTCACCGAGCCGGAACTGTTCGACCTGGAGATGGAACTGATCTTCGAGAAGAACTGGATCTACGCCTGCCACGAGAGTGAAATCGCCAACCCCAATGACTTTCTGACGATACGTGCAGGTCGTCAGCCCATGATCATCACCCGCGATGGCAACAATCAGCTCCACGCGCTGATCAATGCTTGCCAGCACCGGGGCGCGACCCTGACTCGCGTCAGCAAAGGCAATCAGTCGACCTTCACCTGTCCGTTCCATGCCTGGTGCTACAAAAGTGATGGCCGCCTGGTCAAGGTCAAGGCCCCGGGCGAATATCCGGAAGGCTTCGACAAGGCAACCCGCGGCCTGAAGAAGGCCCGGATCGAAAGCTACAAAGGCTTCGTGTTCATTAGCCTGGACGTCAATGGCAGCGATTCGCTGGAAAACTACCTGGGCGATGCCAAAGTGTTCTTCGACATGATGGTCGCGCAATCCCCTACGGGCGAGTTGGAAATATTGCCCGGCAAGTCGACCTACAGCTACGACGGTAACTGGAAGCTGCAGCACGAAAACGGTCTGGACGGCTATCACGTCAGCACCGTGCACTACAACTACGTCTCCACGGTACAACATCGCCAGCAAGTCAATGCCGCCAATGGCGGCGTCTCCGACACCCTGGACTACAGCAAACTGGGCGCCGGCGATGCAGAAACCGACGACGGCTGGTTCTCGTTCAAAAATGGCCACAGCCTCTTGTTCAGCGACATGCCTAATCCAACGGTGCGCGCCGGTTATGCCACCGTCATGCCGCGTCTGATCGAGGAGTATGGCCAGCAGCAAGCCGAGTGGATGATGCACCGCCTGCGCAACCTCAACATCTATCCAAGCCTGTTCTTCATGGATCAAATCAGTTCACAGCTGCGTATCGTGCGCCCGGTGGCCTGGAACAAGACAGAGATCACCAGCCAGTGCATCGGCGTCAAGGGTGAATCCGACGCCGACCGGGAAAACCGGATTCGCCAGTTCGAGGACTTCTTCAACGTTTCCGGCATGGGAACCCCGGACGACCTGGTTGAGTTTCGCGAAGCCCAGCGCGGATTCCAGGCGCGCCTCGAGCGCTGGAACGAAGTGTCTCGCGGCAGTGAAAAGTGGGTCGAAGGTCCCACCCCCAACAGCGAGGTTCTGGGTATCAACCCAGTACTGACCGGCACCGAGTTCACCCATGAAGGGCTCTACATCAATCAGCACGGATCCTGGCAGCGCTTCCTTTTGCAAGGTCTGGAACAAAAAGCCCTGAAGTTGAAGGAGGTGTGAAATGAGCGCACTACAGTATTCCATCGAACAATTTCTCTACCGTAAAGCCGAGCTGTGTGATCAACAGGACTGGGACGCCTATATCGCCCTGTTTGATGAGCAGAGTGAGTTCCACCTGCCGCAATGGGAGTCGGAGCATGTGTACACCACCGACCCCAAGCGCAGCATGTCGCTGATTTACTACTCGAACCGCTCCGGCCTGGAAGATCGCGTGTTTCGTTTGCGCACGGGTAAGTCGGCTGCTTCAACGCCGATGCCGCGCACCTTGCATCAAATCAGCAATGTGCGCATCAACGAACTCGATAACGGACTGCTTGAAGTCAAGGCAGCCTGGGTCACGCTCTTCACGCGACAAGGGTTGTCCGAGCAGTTCTACGGCCATGTGACCTACCACCTCAGACCCGTCGCGGACAGCTGGAAGATCACTCGCAAGCACATCGTATTGCTCAACGACACCATCAACTCGGTGCTTGATTTCTATCACCTGTGAGCTGTGGAGCACGCTGTCATGAATCATAAAGTCGCTTTCAGCTTCGCCGATGGCAAGACCTCGTTCTTCGAGGTCAAGCCAAACGAGTTGCTGCTCGACGCCGCGCTGCGCAATGGCGTGAACATCCCGCTGGACTGTCGCGAAGGAGTTTGCGGGACCTGCCAGGGGCGCTGCGAATCAGGCCGATACACTCAAGATTACGTCGATGACGAGGCCCTGTCCGAACAGGATCTGGCGCAACGCAAGATGCTCTCTTGCCAGACCCGCGTGCAATCGGATGCGTCGTTCTATTTCGATTTCGATTCGAGCTTGTGCAACGCTGGGGCAACTCAATTGTTGCAAGCGGTGATTACCGGTGTGGAGCAGGTTTCGGCCACCACGGCGATCCTTCATCTGGACGCTTGCTCCCACCCCCGGCAATTGGATTTTCTTCCGGGGCAATACGCTCGACTGCATGTACCTGGCACCGATGAGTGGCGCTCCTACTCATTCGCCAACCGACCCAACCCCGATAACCAGCTTCAGTTTCTCATCAGGCTGTTGCCTGATGGAGTGATGAGCAACTTCATCCGTGAGCATTGCCGCCCCGGAGAAGTGCTCGAGTTCGAGGCGCCTTTGGGTAGTTTTTATCTACGCCAGGTCAGTAAGCCTCTCGTCCTGGTGGCAGGAGGAACCGGCCTTTCGGCCTTCCTCGGAATGCTGGATACCATTGCTGAAAAAGGTGGTTGCGGACACCCGATCCAACTGTTCTATGGCGTCACGCAGGATAATGACCTCTGCGAAACTCAACGCCTGGCTGATTATCGCGATAAAATCGCGAACTTTGATTATCATCTGGTGGTGTCGAAACCATCAGAACACTGGAAAGGTAAAACCGGCTGGATTCCTGATCACTTCGACCGCCAGTCGTTCGAAGCCAATCCATTCGACATTTACCTGTGCGGTCCCCCGCCGATGGTCGAAGCGGTTAAAACCTGGTTCAGCGATCAGAAGATTGAGCGGTTCCAGATGTATTACGAAAAATTCATCGAGAGCAATTCCAAGCATTGAGATTGCATGAGGAATATCTGGTGCAGACCAGATATTCCTGTGCTTTTTCCTCATCCACCGACGCTGCTGATCAATACCCCACCGTCGAACTCTCGGCGATCAAAACGATCTGCCAAATGCCGTAGCGCTTTGGCCTGAACGAGCAGATCCTCGCCAATCCTTCCTGAGTCCGAGTTGCCAGTTGCCGTACCTCGTCGGCAACGACACTGCCCCCCTGCCCGCTTCGCCGGCGCGAGCTGCTTCAATAGCCGCGTTCACAGCCAGTAGATTGGTTTGTCTGGATGGGCGGCCTGAACGTTGCTGGCAACTTCCTGAAGGGTGGAGCCCAATTCGCTGAGGGCGGTCACCGACAAGTCGGTTTCATCGCGTCGACGTTCGAGGCGCAGGGTTTCGCCCTGGATCAACCGGGCAAGCTCAACCACCTGCTGTTCTACGACGCCCCAGTCGTCCCTATTCGTGACAATGTGCTTTGCAGGCGACGCTCTTCTGCAACCAGGGCAATCAACATGGTCAGAAGCAGCAGGAGATGCCGACATGGCTGAAGGTCCCGAAAAGGAAAAAAAAGGTTCTTCATCCAATCCCGGGAAACTGTATGAGCCAGCTCCTGCACGAGACCGCGTCCGAGTCGAAAATGAAGTGACCTCCAAACCATTGCGCAATAAGAAAGGGTCCCGGTAGAGGGACCCCAAAAAAAGCCCGCCCCCCAGGGGCAGGCAGAAGACCAAAGTAATCGAAGCTATGGAGCACAATGACTGTGGCGGTCTTAAAAGTGATGGACATACCGCACTTGCACACGACTACCTTCAGGACGATTCTCGACGTCCTGTTCGAAGTACGCATTCACAAACACATGATCCTCTTTGGAAAAGCTGTACATCGCCCCAGGCCCGTGGCTTGTCCGGCTGCTTCGTCGAGTGCCTGGCAGCGCGTAGCCACGTCTCTTGAACGATATCCGACGCAATGAACGATGAGCCCGCTCTGCGCTGGATATAGGCCTTGAGTTCCTCGTAGTGGATCTCTCTACCAGCTGGGTCAGTGTCGGGGATTTACAGGAGGCCATCAGCGGGAAACGATCTTGTGAGGGGATGTGCCGGAAGCTATCACACATGATAAACACTCTCAAATGCGTATGAAACCCATTCCACACCTAGTAACACTTGCGTATGATAGTTATTCTCAATAACACCAGATCCTATGTGAGTCCGCATGTCCGCCCTAGCCCTCCCGTGTGCACAAAACACCGTTACCCCGCGCTCGCCCCTGGCACTCCGGCCTCTGGCCCTCGCAGTGCACATGCTTGCAGTCGGTATCACTGTCGCTGCTCCACCTCTACAGGCGGCGGAACAGGCTGATCAGAGTGAGACTGAAAGTTCTTTGACCCTGGCGCCTATCGCTATCACGGAGACCGCCACTCAAGCGCGAACCGGCGTCACCGAAGACACCCACTCTTACACCACTGACGCTGCGCGCACGGCGACACCGTTGAGCATGTCGCTGCGCGAAACCCCGCAGTCAGTCAGTGTCGTCACCCAGCAGCGCATTCAGGACCAGGATCTGCGTACGATCCTCGATGTGGTCAACAATGCCACGGGTGTGTCGGTCAACCGCTACGAGACCAGCCGGGCACAGTTCAACGCCCGCGGCTTTGAGCTCAACTCGCTGATGATCGACGGTGTACCTACCATCTTTGAGCAGCCTTGGAGTTCGGGGGAGGTTTTCAGCAGCCTGGCCATGTACGACTGCGTTGAAGTGGTCCGTGGCGCCAACGGCTTGATGACCGGCGCGGGCGACCCTTCCGCATCCATCAACATGGTACGCAAGCGCGCCTACAGCACTGACTTGAAGGGGTCAGTAGAACTGAGCGCCGGCACATGGGACACCTATGGCGTCGAGGCCGATGTGTCCACGGCGTTGAATGAGGAAGGCACCATTCGCGCGCGGCTGGTCGGGGAAACCAACGAAGGCGATACCTGGATCGACATGAACTCCAACAAGCGCCAGACGCTCTACGGCACGATGGATATCGACCTGACACCCGACACCACGCTGTGGTTCGGCTTGAGCCACCAGGAAAACAACGCCGACTCGCCGATGTGGGGCGGCCTGCCGGTCTGGTACGCAGACGGTAGCCGCACAAACTGGAGCCGCTCGAAGACAACCTCCGCCAAATGGAGCAAGTGGGACACCACCTACGATACCTACTTCGTCAATCTCGATCACACCTTCGCCAACGACTGGCAAGTCAACCTCAGCTACAACCGTGGCGAGCGAACCGGCGACTCTTCCCTGCTGTACCTTTCTGGCAATCCAGGCCAGAACGGTAGTGCCGGTATGTCTTCGTTCCCGGCGACCTACAAGACCAAGACCACCCAGGACGACTACGGCATCCGCTTCAATGGCCCGTTCTCGCTGTTGGGCCGTGAGCATGAAGCGGCCTTCGGTTATGTAGACAGCAAGCAGAAATTCGACGCCGATGCACTCAATGCGCAAACCGGCTTTGACGGTGTTGCCAATTTCGATGCCTACAACGGCGATTTCCCGGAACCGATCTGGGGCCCGCGGACAGACTACGGCTACAGCGAAACCCGGCAGAAAGGGCTTTACGCCGCCACTCGCTTGAATGTGACCGACGATTTGAAAGTGATTCTTGGTGCACGTGAGAGCTGGTACGAGAAGACCAGCGATGACATCTACTCGGAGGTGAGCAAGATCGATGTCGATCACGAACTTACCCCTTATGCAGGCGTCGTCTACGACCTCACCGATAACCTCTCGGCCTATGCCAGCTACACCGAAATCTTCCTGCCGCAGTCGGTACGCGACAGCAGTGGCCAGCAATTGGAGCCCATCGTTGGCCAGAGCAGTGAAATCGGTTTGAAGGGTGAGTACTTCGGTGGCCGTTTGAACGCCTCCGCTGCGATTTTCCAGATCAAGCAGGATAATCTGGGTCAAAGCACCGGCGTGCTGATCGATCCTTCGAACCCCGTCGGCGGTTACGCCTACGAGGCCAGTGAAGGCGCAACCAGCAAGGGCTTCGAGCTGGAAGTGTCCGGCGAGCTCGCGACCGATTGGAATGCAACAGTGGGCTACACCCAGTTCACCGCCGAAGATGCCAAGGGCGACGACGTAAACACCCTGTACCCAACCAAGCTGCTGCGTACCTTTACCACCTACCGTCTGCCCGGTGCTTTCAACAAGCTGACCATTGGCGGCGGGGTTAACTGGCAGGACTCGATCTACACCTACGCCATCAACCCGGCAGGCAACTCCGAGAAGATCCAGCAGGATGCCTATGCCCTGGTCAACCTGATGGCTCGCTACGAGATCACCGAAAACCTCTCGGCACAGGTGAATGCCGACAATGTCACCGACGAGAAGTACTTCGACATCTTCGATGCCTATGGTGCCCTCACATATGGTGCGCCGCGCAGCATCACAGCTTCGGCGAAGTATCGCTTCTAAGGCAGCGCAAACCCAAGCTCGCACCAGATTGGTCAGGAACAGCGCCGAGCCTTGCAGCGCTTGACGATTTGCCTGCGAGCAACTTCCAAAATGACATTCGCCAGACGAAATCCCGATTTCTGCGCGAGCAAGTAATCAGCCATCCATCACAGTATTTTCACATCCATTGGCATACGGTGGATCCAGCTCCTTTGTGATTTCCAGCCCGCTCTCCCCATCGCGGGCTTTTTTTCGTCTGCTCGATTCAATTCGCATGAATCAACAAGACGCCCCAGCCATCAGGGCTGAAGACAAGAGACTAGAGCAGTCGGACGACTATGGCGGCGGCGGCAAAGATTATCAGTGCCAGGGCGGCACCGATGCCGAACGGCAGCAGAGTAGCGCGGGTCGCGGTCGGGGGCGGGCTACGCATTTCTACGGCCATAAATATGCGCAAGTGCTAAACGAAGCGACCGACAGTCGATTAGCTAAACTTCATCAGTAATACCACTTCGCGAATCCCTGAAAACTCAGGAGGCGAACATGAGCAAACAACCGCAACCCCAAAGCCGCTCCAACCCCCAGCCCAGATCCCGTCCGCTGGTGCCGAACCTGCCGGGCAAAACCGGCAACAAGTCCGGTGGCTTGCGCGGTAACTATCCGCCGAAGAAGTCGTAATTGCCTCGGGTGTACGACAGGCTTTGCAACGGAGTCTGTCGCACTCCCCCGTCACTTCAGCATTACTTGCCTCTATATCGGACATTGTTTTCCAAGAGCGACGTCGTAGCTGCCTAGAATGATGGCCAAACGCTACGCTCTCCACGGCATCTCAAATACAGCTCGACCATGCCGCCAACAGATTCGCATCCCTGACTCTGAAAACGTCTGCCCCTTAACGAACCCAAGCCTTCGCGATGTCCCGTGTTGCCATAAACCCTGCTTTTTCTGGCTCATTTACATGGAGTAAGCGTACATGCCCTTCCCCCCTCGTTTCCTCGACCACTACCGCAAAGCCGACCGCATCATGCTGGGCCTGATCTGGCTGATGTTCGCGTTCGCTATCGGCCTGGCGTTCTGGCACGACACGTTGAAGCAGGCGCTGCTAGTGGGCGGTGGCACCAGTGTGTTGTTGACGTTGTTGTATCGAGCCATCGGCGGAACGCGGTTGATGCGTTGTCTGCTGGGCGTGGGTTTGATGGTGATGGCGGCGTTGCATATCAATCAGGCCGAGGGGGTCATTGAGTCGCACTTCGGGATTTTTGCGTTGTTGGCAGTGCTGACGTTTTATCGGGACTGGCTGCCGATTCTGGTGGCGGCGGTGACGATTGCGCTGCATCACGTGGTGTTTCATGCGCTGCAGCATCAGGGTTTTCCGGTGTTTGTGATGGCCCATCACGGTGGCTGGACGATGGTGTTCGTTCACGCTTTTTATGTGGTGATGGAGACGGTCGCGCTGCTCTATCTGGCGGTGCACAGCCAGGCCGATGCGGTGGAGAGCCAGGACATGCTGGACAAGATGCTCGCTACCACATCCCAGTTCACCGCGGGTGCCGGCCAGGGTGACAAGGCGCGAGTGCATGTGTCGCTGGCACAGCGCTTCGATCAGTTTTTGATGCAGATCACCGCCTTGGTGGACGGGGTGGTGCGTGACTCTCAGGGTTTGGGTCAGTTGGGGCAGGAGTTGGCCAAGGCCAGTAATACGCTGGAGAAAGGCGCGAAGCATCAGTTGACGGAAATCGCGCAGATGACCGGGTCGATGCAGCGCATGGGCGATGCGATGGAGCACATCGTGGTGCATGTCGAGCATGCCGTTGTCCATGCCGGCCAGGCCAGCGCGCAAGTCACTCGCGGCCAGGAAAGCGTGAACCGTGCGCGGCAGGAAATCACTCAACTGGCCTCACGCCTGGAAGGCACCAACCAGACCGTGCAGGTACTGGCCGGGCAGGCGCAGCAGATCGGTACGGTGCTGGAGGTGATCAGCAGCATTGCCGAACAGACCAACTTGCTGGCACTCAACGCGGCGATTGAAGCGGCGCGCGCCGGCGAGCAAGGCCGGGGCTTTGCGGTGGTGGCCGATGAGGTGCGCAGCCTGGCGCAACGCACGGCGGTGTCCACCAAGGAAATCCGCACCATCATCGAAGCCTTGCAGCAAGGCAGCCGCAAAGCCGTGGAGGCCATGCAGGACAGCCGCGAAGGTGTAGTGCGCTGCGTCGAGGACAGTCAGGTGGCCGCTGCAATGTTGCAGGCCGTCGGCAGCGACATCTCGCAGATCGATGAGCTCAATGGGCGGATCGTCACGACGACCCGCGAACAGTCCTCGGCAAGTTTCGAGATTGTCGGGCGCTTGCAGTCGGTGCAGAGCATTGCGCAAAACACGGCGGATGATGTGGAGACACTGGCGCTGAGCAGTCGGCGCTTGCCGCCCATTGCGACCCGGCTGGATGCGTTGGGGCGGACGTTTCATCAATGATGCTCGACGGGAGAAGTTTTCCGTTGGTCGAACCGATTTGCTCTACAGACTCAACAAACCTATCTTTGAGTCTATGGAGTCAAGATAGGTATTGATCATGGCCGTCCCCCTGCAACCCCAATCCTTCAGCAAAAACCAATGCGTCACCGGCCTGCGTGCCGCCGTGAGCATTCTGGAAAAGTGGAAGGCCAACAGTGACCAGGCCTGTCGCATCCTGCGTATTTCCCGCAGCACCTACACCCGCGCCCGGCAGCGGGACCCGGACTGGGCGGTGGCGCTGGATGCGGACCAGATGCAGCGCATCAGTTTTGTGTTGAACATTCACGCGACGTTGCGGCTGGTGTTCGACAACCCGGATAACGTGTACGGCTTTGCCTCGATGGCCAATGACAACGAGTTTTTCAACGGGCGTTCGCCGCTGGAGATCATGGCCCAGGGCGACATGATTTCGCTGTACGAAACCTTCCGCCGCATCGACATGCTGCGGGGTGCGCAATGGTGATGGCGAGTGAGCTGGCGGTGTTTGCCGGTCAGTCGTTGCAGGCTTATCGCCTGGTCAATTCGAAGTTTCCGCCCATTGCGTTGTTTGATGATGTGGCGGATGCGGCTGAGTTCGAGGTGTTGTTCGAGATTCAGGCGCTGACCAATCCGCGGTTGAAGAATGAGGTGGGTCAGCTGGAGTTGATTGCGCGCCGCGAGATCCCGTTCGGCATTCCGGGTTGCTCCTACGCCATTGCGCCGTTTACCCACGTCAACCCGGCGGGCTCGCGTTTCAGCGATGGCCGTTTTGGGGTGTTGTACCTGGCGGAGTCGATGGACGCGGCGCTGGCCGAGGTGCGGCATCACCAGGCGCTGTATTGGTCGAGGGTGCCGAGCCTGAACTATGAGCGCTTTGTGTTTCGTGGATTGGCCTGTGCATTTGGCGATGGCGGGATGAAGGACGCCACGGCCCTGCCGATGAGCGATCCGGTGTATGCGCCGGACGACTACAGCCACTCCCGTGTGTTGGGGCAGGCGGTGCGCGATGCCGGTTGCCCCGGTTTGCGTTATCACTCGGTGCGGATGCCGGGCAGTCATTGCTGGGCGTTGATGACGCCGAGGCCGGTTTCGTCGATTGTGCAGACGGCGCATTACGAGATGGTCTGGAATGGGCAGATCACCAGTGTCAGTCAGATCAGTGAGGCTTGAGCCCCGTTGTCAGGCACATGAAAACCTGTGGGATCTGCGATCCATTGAGCGCATCGATAGTCACCATCATTTCAATGAAGTTCTCTTAAAAATTCCCCGGCGTAACATCTGCTCCATACCAACCCATAAGCACTCCGGAGCACACCATCATGAAACGCCAAACCCTCCTCAGCATCGCTTTCTCGGTTTTCGCAGTTAACGCTTTCGCCGCTACCTCTGCTCAACCTGTGGTCGCTGAAGGCGGCTCGGATCGTCTGATTGAAAGCCGTGTGGCCGAGGGTGGTTCCGATCGCCTGATCGAAAACCGCGTCGCCGAGGGTGGCTCCGACAAGTTGATGCAAAACCGTGTTGCCGAAGGCGGTTCCGATAAGCTCCTGCAAAACCGCGTCGCCGAAGGCGGTTCCGACAAGCTCTTGCAAAACCGCGTCGCTGAAGGTGGTTCCGACAAGCTCCTGCAAAACCGCGTCGCTGAAGGTGGCTCCGACAAGCTCCTGCAAAACCGCGTCGCTGAAGGTGGTTCGGATCGTTTGATCGAAAGCCGCGCTGTCTGAATGCAGTGCTTGACCGCAGGACTCAACGAAAAGCCCGGCCTCATCAGCCGGGCTTTTTCGTGGGGGTTATCAATTCGCCCGTTGTTCATGCACTTTCGCGGATCGCGAGAGGCCAATCTTGATGCCGACTAGCACGGGCGCGGCAAAGACGAACAGCAGGGCCACGGCGAAGAACGCCGTATCGAAAGCAATCACCGTGGCCTGACCTGATACCGCCTTGCCCAGCAGGCTCGTGGTTGCCCGGCCAGCGGCCACCTGATCCATGCCCTTCCCTGCCAGCATCGCGGTTGTGGTCATCAGCCGTTCGATGACCGCGTGTCCCCCTGGGGTGACGTTGGCGCCGAGGACCACGCCATTGCTGACAACCTGATGGTCAATCAAGGTCTGCAGCCCGGCGACGCCCATCAAGCCTCCCAACTGGCGCCCTGTGTTGAACAGGCCGATGCCGCTGGCCAGGTTGCGGCTGTTGAGGTGGCTGAAAGCAATCAGCGTGATCGACAGAAACAGGAAACCAAGGCCCAGGCCGCGCAACAGGATGGCCGCCATCATGTCGTCGGTGCCGCTTTCGCTGTTGGAGCCGGACAGCATCCACATCGCCCCCATGATCAGCAGGATACCCAACGGCACGGTCGCCACCGGCGGCACGCGACGCACGCTGAACAGATAGGCGGCGATGAGCAGCGAACCGACAAAAAAACCGCCACTGGGCAACAGGAGCAGGCCGGCATCGGTCGGCGTGAACGCGAGTACCGACAGGGCGAACGCCGGGATCAGGTAGGCGCTGCCGAACAGGGCGGCACCGGCGACGAAACTGACGATAAAGGCAAAGGTGAAATCGCTTGTTTTGAACAGGCTGAAATCGAGCAACCCCTGGCCGTTGGCCAACACCTGTTGACCGAGAAAGGCCAGCAGCGCGGCGGCACCGATCACCGTCAGTGCCAGGATGCGCGGTTCCTCGAACCAGTCCCAGCGGCTGCCCTGGCTGAGCACGTAGGTGAAACAGAACAGGGCCGCAGAGAGCAGCGAGAACCCGAGCCAGTCGAACGAATGTTGCCGGACCCTGGCGGGCATGGGGTGGTCGGCGATGAGCAAGAGGCCGGTCGCCGCCAGGGCCAGCGGCACCACGCTGAAGAAAATCCAGGTCCAGGACTGGCTGTCGATCAACCACCCTTGCAGGGCTGGCGCGAGGGTCGCCGACGCGACCACCGCCGCCATGGCGAACAGGGCTTGCAGGATCGGCTGAAGCGCGCGCCGATAGCCGCGAAAGATGATCGCCTGGCCCGCCACCAGCAAAGCACCTCCCGCGAAGCCTTGCAGGATGCGTAATGCGATCAGCAGTTCCAGCCAGGCGGTAACGGCAGCCACGCAGCACGCCAGGCCCATGACCAGGGTGGCGCCGATGATCACGTTGCGCGCAGAAAATCGCTGCATCAGCCAAGGGGCGAGCATGAACCCGATCAGCTTGAACGCGATGTAGCCGACATCCAGCCAGGCGAACTCGTCAGGCGTGGCATAGGTGTCGCCGATGATGTCGCCGCGACCGAGGGCCAGCACGGTGCTGGCGATCGCTTCCGTCAACGTCGCCAGCACGATGCCCACCATGAGCAGGACGCCGTTCATTGTCCTGGCGCTGCTCGGCGTGGCGCAGGCAACGCGGCTCATGAGCCTGCCCCTTGTGCAACTTCCACCCGCGCGGACAGGCCCGGCACGATGCGCCCCGGCAGGGGGTTTTCAGCCAGGCGGATCTTCACCGGGACGCGCTGCACGACACGCACAAAGTTCCCGGTGGCGTTGTCGGGCGGCAGCAGGCTGAACGCCGAGCCACTGCCTGGTGCAAAGCTGTCGACCACGCCATCGAGTGCCGCATCGGGGTAGCCATCGACCGTGACGCGCACCGGCTGACCGGGGCGAATATGTTCCAGTTGGGTTTCCTTGAAGTTCGCCACGACCCATACATCATTGACCGGCACGATATCGAGCAAGGAAACGCCCGGTGTGACGAAACGACCGAGGCGAACCTGACGGTTACCGACCACGCCATCCACAGGGGCGTGTACCACGGTGTGCTCGAGATCGATCCGGGCGAGGTCACGTGCGGCCTCTGCCTGACTCACAGCGGCCACGCCAGCCTCGCGCTCGGCTACAAACACCGTGATGCGCTGCTGTTGCGCCTCGACCGTTGCCGAAGCGGCCGAAACCGAGGCCGCGGCTCTGGATTGCGCGGTGCCGGTTTCATCGACCAGGGCCTGGCTCACCGCATTGCTGACGATCAGTTTGCGGCTGCGGTCGTGGGTCTTGGCCGCCAGGCTCATGTCGGCGGAGGCTGAACGCCTTTGAGCTTCGGCCTGCCTGATCAGCGCATGCTGGAGCTGGATCTGTGCGTCGACATGGGTCAGGCGCGCCTGGGCGGCGCTGACATTGGCCTCGGCTTGCGCAAGTTTGGCGCGGTAGTCGCGGTCATCGATTCGAAACAGCACATCACCGGCACGCACGGCCTGGTTGTCCCGGACCTCGACCGCCGTGACATAGCCGGCGACCTTGGCGGCCAGTGAGGTGACGTCCCCGCGGACATACGCGTTGTCGGTCGAGGTCACGCCACCTGAAAACGCCATGGCTCCCCAAACCGCCACGACCATCAAGGCCGCGACGCACAGCAACAGGCCGATGGTCTTGCGCTTGCTTCGCCGCACCACGACCACAGGCGTGCCGCTACTTGCGCTGGTGGCAATGGCGGCCTTGTCCAGGAGCGAGTTCATTTTTTCATTTCCTGTTCAGTGCCAAGAACTGACTCAGCCACTGGGCGACAGTGGTCTGCCGCCCGGCGGTCGAGCCTTCATGAGCGCGTGATCGGCTCACTGTTTGATAGGCGTTACGAGTACCTTTTCCTCGGTGTCGAGGACGAACACCGCCAACAGGCGTGCAGGTTGGGTGTCACTGGCGTTGGCGCTGACCAGGTGCACGGAGCCCGGCTCCTCTACGAAGTTTTCGCCGACGTTGTAGATCTTTTCCGGCTGGCCTTTGACCTGGATGCGGAACGAACCCTCCAGCACCGTTGCATAGATGAAGGCCGTTTTCGGATGGGTGTGGGCCGGCGACGCGGCACCCGGCCCATACTCGACGACCACGCCCCTCATGCTCTTGCCAGGGATGTTGGGAATGGGACGGTCGAACACCACCGTCACCTTGCCGGGGGGCGGCTCGGCGGCTGATGCGGCGCTGATCGAGAGCGCTGCGAAGACAGCGGCCATTAGCAAACGGGTAACCATGGGCTTTCTCCTGGATTCGTAGGGTAATGTGCGGGTGCGATTCGTTACTGCGCTGTCGACCGGGCCAGCCAGTCGTCGAAGCGGATCGCCCCCAGGCGTGCGTTCTTGCCGGTGACCAGCGATTGATCGTCGAGCACGGCGCCGAAGTAACGGGCATGTACATCCGGCACGACCTTGCGGTTGTCCTGGGTCGCCCGCAGATAACGCCTGGCCAGTTCGTCGATCGGCATGGTTTCCGGGCCGCCGACTTCAACGGTGCCATTGACCGGTGCTGCCAGCACGACATCGGCCAGCGCCGCTACCACGTCGTCGGACGCTATCGGCTGGATCAGCGCCGGCGAAGCATGAATTTCCTCGCCAACGGCGAACGACTGGACAATGCCGCCGGCAAACTCGGAGAACTGCGTGGCACGTAGAATGGTGTAAGGAACGCCGGATGCCTTGATAAGGGCTTCCTGCGCGACCTTGGCCCGGAAATAGCCGGTATCGGGAAGCCGTTCGCTGCCGACAATCGACAAGGCTACGTGATGACGAACCCCGGCAGCGGCTTCGGCGGCCAGCAGGTTACGGCTCGACGTTTCAAAGAAATCGAGAACGGCCTGGTCTTCCCACGACGGCGCGTTCGCCACGTCGACCACCACATCAGCACCATCCATCGCTTCGGCCAGGCCTTCGCGGGTGATGCTGTTCACGCCCGTGCTGGGGCTGGCGGCGAGCGCATCATGGCCGCGCTCGCGCAGGGTGTTCACAAGTTTCGATCCGATGAGGCCGGAGCCTCCGATGACGACGATCTTCATGACTTTTCTCCACTTGTCGACTGCAACCATTGCGTCGGTGTAGAAAGAGTGCCTGCGCGCACCAGGCAAGTCCTTGCGCCGGGCTTGGGTTTGCCTTGGCGAGTGCTTGGATTTATGTCCAAAGCTATTGACGTTCGTCCAGCCGCCCTTGCCGCAGACGGTGCAGCGGGTGTCGAGCTGCCGTATCATCTGCCTCAGTTACCAACCGCCAGCCGCCTGGGACACGGAGTTGAGGGCGCTTCGCCAGGGGATGCTCAATTTGCCATTCACGTTTGAAGACTACGTACTCGATCAGGAGCGCCGGGAGCTGACCCTGCGCGGGCAAATCGTGGCCGTCGGACCGCAGGTTTTCGATCTGTTGCTGCTGTTCGTCAACAATCCCGACCGAGTCGTCAGCAAGGACGAGTTGCTCAAGGCGGTGTGGGGCGACCGGATCGTTTCGGAATCGACGATCACCAGCCACATCAATGCGGTGCGCAAGGCCATTGGTGATACCGGTGAGGAGCAGCGCCTGGTGCGCACCGTCCCCCGCAAGGGCTACCGCTTCGTTGGTCGGATCAACGACGACTTGAGCGGGCAAACACCACCACAGCCTGACCTCGACGAACGCGCAAGCGCTGCCCCGAAACAAATCCCCTCCCCTACGCTCGTCCTGCCGGACAAACCCTCGATTACCGTCCTGCCCTTCCAGAACCTGAGCGGCGATCCGGAGCAGGAGTATTTCGCCGATGGCGTCGTGGAGGACATCATCGCGGCCCTGTCGCGTATCCGCTGGCTGTTCGTCATTGCGCGCAATTCGAGCTTCACCTACAAGGGCCAGGTCGTGGACGCCCAGGGCGTCGGCCAGGAACTGGGCGTGCGCTATGTGCTCGAAGGCAGCGTGCGCAAGTGCGGGAACCGGCTGCGCATTACCGGGCAACTGATCGACGCGACAAGCGGGACGCATATCTGGGCGGAGCGCTTCGAAGGCCTGCTCGACGACCTCTTCGAGCTGCAGGACCAAATCACCGAAAGCGTCGTCGGTGCCATCGCACCGCAACTGGAGCGGGCAGAAATCGAACGCGCCAAGCGCAAGCCGACGGAAAGCCTGGACGCCTACGACTACTACCTGCGGGCCATGGCAAAACTGCACAGCGGCAGCCGGGAAGCCATCGAGCAGGCGCTGCCGATGTTCTACCAGGCCATCGAACTCGATGCGGAATTTGCTTCGGCCTATGGCATGGCCGCCTGGTGCCACTTCTGGCGCAAGCTCAATGGCTGGATGAGCGATCGACCCGCAGAAATCGCCGAGGGCATACGCCTGGCGCGTCTGGCGGTGACCCTCGGCCGCGACGATGCCGTCGCGTTGACCCGGGGCGGACATGCGCTTGCTCATCTCGCCGGCGAAGTCGACGGCGGGATTGCGCTGCTCGACAGGGCGCGCCTGCTCAATCCCAACCTCGCCCCCGCCTGGTTTCTGGGCGGTATCCTGCGGGCACTGCACGGTGAAACAGACGCCGCCATCGAGCATTTGAACCATGCCGTTCGCTTGAGTCCGCTGGATCCGGAAATGTTCAGGATGCAGGTGGGGATGGCGCTCGCGCATTTCTTCGCCGGGCACTTCGATGCCGCTGCGCAGTGGGCGGAAAAGGCCCTGGGTAACCTGCCCAGTCTGCTGGTCGCGGCGGCGCTGGTGGCGGCCAGTGATGCGCTCGGCGGTCGAATGGAAAAAGCGAATCTGGCGATGCAGCGTCTGCAAAAGCTGGATCCTTCTTTGCGTCTGTGCACCCTCAAGGATTGGCTGCCCATTCAACGGCCTGAGGATTTCGCCCGTTTCGTCGATGGACTGCGGCTGGCCGGGCTACCGGAGTGAAGACGACCACCCTGTAGGAGCGAGCTTGCTCGCGATGGTCGTCAACGATGACGCGGGTTTTCTGATTAAACGCGGTGTCTTCAAGTTCATCGCGAGCAAGCTCGCTCCTACAACGTAGGCTAAGCTTTGATCAACTCGTTGCTCATGATGCTCGGTTCTGCAGGTTTTGGGTTTTTCTGGAGAGCGTCTGCAACAGCTATTCCAGACTGGCCCAAACCTTTCACGCAGGATTGCCGTGATGACAGAGCCCCTCCTCAGCTTTGATGCACTCAAGCGCGCCGCGGCTGCCGGCGAAATCGATACCGTACTGGTCTGCATGGTCGACATGCAGGGACGCCTGGTCGGCAAGCGATTCCAGGTCGAGTTTTTCATCGACAGCGGCCACGAAGAAACCCACTGCTGCAACTATCTGCTGGCCGATGACATCGACATGGAGCCGGTGCCGGGTTACGCCGCGGCCAGTTGGAGCAAGGGTTACGGCGATTTCGTGCTCAAGCCCGACATGTCCACCCTGCGGCGCGTGCCCTGGCTTGAGTGCACGGCGCTGGTGCTGTGCGACGTGCTCGATCATCACCATCGCCAGGACCTGCCCCACAGCCCAAGGGCCATTCTGAAAAAACAGGTCGAGCGCCTGCGCGAGCGTGGTTACACCGGCATGTTTGCCTCGGAGCTCGAGTTCTATCTGTTCGATGAGAGTTACGAGGCGATCCACAAGCGCAACTATCAAAAACCGAAAACCGCCGGCCATTACATCGAAGACTACAACATCCTCCAGACCACCCGCGAAGAGCCGGTGCTGCGGGCGATTCGCAAGCACTTGCAGGCCTCGGGCATTCCCGTGGAAAACTCCAAGGGGGAATGGGGCCCCGGCCAGGAAGAGATCAACATCCGCTACGCCGATGCCCTGACCATGGCCGACCACCACGTCATCATCAAGCACGCCTGCAAAGAGATCGCGCAATTGCAGGGCAAGGCGATCACCTTCATGGCCAAGTGGCGCTACGACGCTGCCGGCTCCAGCAGTCACATCCATAATTCGCTGTGGGACAAGAACGCCAAGAAGCCGCTGTTCTTCGACGCGAAAGCCGAGTTCGGCATGTCGAAACTGATGCGTTCCTGGGTCGCCGGCCAGCTCAAGTACGCCAACGACATCACCTGTTTTCTCGCGCCCTACATCAATTCCTACAAGCGCTTCCAGGCTGGCACTTTTGCGCCGACGCGGGCGGTCTGGAGCCGCGACAATCGCACCGCCGGCTTTCGCCTGTGTGCCGAAGGCAGCAAGGCCATCCGCATCGAATGCCGCATCGGTGGAGCCGACCTCAACCCCTATCTGGCCTTCGCCGCATTGATCGCGGCGGGCCTGGCCGGTATCGACGAGAAGCTCGATCTGGCGCCGCCGTTCGAAGGCGACGCCTACCTGGATGAGCATTTGCCGGAAGTGTCCAAGACACTGCGCGAGGCGAGCGCCGCACTCAAGGCCTCCGGCATGTTGCGCAAGGCGTTCGGCGATGAGGTGGTCGATCATTACGTGCACACCGCCGAGTGGGAGCAGAAAGAGTACGACCGGCGAATCACCGACTGGGAATTGCAGCGCGGTTTCGAGCGCTATTGAGAACATCATGACTGCGAAGGTTCAATTGATCTCCCCGGTCGATGGCCGGGTGTACGCCGAGCGCGAGGTGGCCGATGCGGCGCAGATCGAGCAGGCGCTGACGGCCGCTGCCAGCGCACAGGCGGCATGGCAACGCCGCTCACTGAGCGAACGCGCGGCGTTTTGCACTGCCGCGGTGGACGCAATGCTGTCGATGCAGGCCGACATCGTGCCGGAGCTGGCCTGGCAGATGGGCCGCCCGGTGCGTTATGGCGCCGGCGAACTGCGCGGTTTCGCCGAACGCGCCCGGCACATGATCGCTATCGCACCGCAGGTCCTTGGCCGGGTAGAACCCGAGCCTGTCACGGGATTTCGCCGCTATATCAAGCGCGAGCCGCTGGGCACGGTGCTGGTGGTCGCTCCGTGGAATTACCCCTATCTGACGGCGGTGAACACGATTATCCCGGCGCTGATGGCCGGCAACAGCGTGATCCTCAAGCATGCTTCGCAAACGCTGCTGGTGGGCGAGCGTTTCGCCGAGGCCATGCGTCGCGCAAAACTGCCCGAGGGGTTGTTCCAGAATCTGCTGCTCGACCATGTGTCGACCGGGGCGATCATTGCTTGCGGGCGCGTGCAGCAAGTGAACTTCACCGGTTCCGTGGAGGCTGGAAAAGTCATGGAAAGCGTCGCCAGCGGACAATTTCTCGGTATGGGCCTGGAGCTCGGCGGAAAAGACCCGGCCTATGTACGGGCAGACGCCTACCTTGAACAGGCGGTGGAAAATCTGGTGGACGGCAGTTTCTTCAATTCCGGGCAGAGTTGCTGCGCCGTGGAACGCATCTACGTCGACCAGAAAATCTACCCGGTGTTTGTCGAGCGCTTCGCCGAACTGACCCGCCAGTACGTGCTGGGCAACCCACTGGATGAAGCCACCACCCTCGGTCCGCTGGTGACACCGGGCGCCGCATTCTTCGTTCGCGGCCAGATTGCCGATGCGCTGGCCCAGGGCGCCAAAGCGCTGATCGATCCGAAGTCCTTTCCCGCCGACGTGCCGGGCAGCGCCTACCTGGCACCGCAAGTGCTGGTGGACGTGAACCATCAAATGTCGGTCATGCGCGACGAAAGCTTTGGCCCGGTGGTCGGCATCATGCCGGTGGCCAGCGATGAAGAAGCCATCGCCTTGATGAATGACAGTGAGTTCGGGCTCAGCGCTTCCATCTGGACCCGGGATCTCGCAGCGGCCGAACGCCTGGGCAACGAGATCGCCACCGGCACGGTGTTCATGAACCGCTGCGACTACCTGGACCCGGCACTGGCCTGGACCGGCGTGAAGAACAGCGGTCGCGGCGTCACCCTGTCGCCACTGGGCTACGAGCACCTGACCCGGGCCAAATCCTTTCATCTGCGTCACGAGGTGTAGACCATGAACCTGACAGGAAACTGGAACTACCCCACGAGCGTTCGTTTCGGTGTCGGGCGCATCGCCGAACTGGCCGAGGTCTGTCGCAGCCAGGGTATCCAGCGACCTTTACTTGTGACCGACAGCGGCCTGGCGCGCGCACCGATCACCACGGCGGCACTGGACGCATTGCGCGCCGCCGGTCTTGGCGTGGCGCTGTTTTGTGACCTCAAGCCCAATCCGGTGGAAGCCAACCTCGCCGGCGGGCTCGATGCCTGGCGTGCCGGCCAGCACGATGGCGTGATCGCGTTCGGTGGCGGCAGTGGCCTGGACATGGGCAAGCTCATTGCCTTCATGAGCGGCCAGACCCGTCCGGTCTGGGACTTCGAAGACATCGGCGACTACTGGACCCGCGCCGACGACAGCCGCATCGCCCCGGTCATTGCCGTGCCGACCACGGCGGGAACCGGTTCCGAAGTCGGCCGTGCGGCGGTGATCATCGACGAGCGCACCCACACCAAACGCATCATCTTCCACCCGAAAATGATGCCCCGCGTGGTGATCAGCGATCCGGCCCTCACCGTCGGCATGCCCGCCAAAATCACCGCAGGCACCGGCATGGACGCGCTGTCCCATTGCCTGGAAGCGTACTGCGCCCCCGGCTTTCACCCCCTGGCCGATGGCATTGCCGTGGAAGGCATGCGCCTGGTGGCCAACTCACTGGTGAAGGCGGTACACACGCCGTCGGACCTTGAGGCCCGCGCACAAATGCTCGCGGCGGCGGCCATGGGCGCCACGGCATTCCAGAAAGGCCTGGGCGGGATGCATGCGCTCTCCCATCCGGTGGGTGCGTTGTACGACACCCATCACGGCATGACCAATGCCACCTTCATGCCCTATGTCCTGCACTTCAATCGCTCGGCCATCGAGGAGCGCATCACCCGCCTGGCGGCGTACCTGCGCCTGCCCTCCCCGGGGTTCGACAGTTTCCTGGCCTTCGTCCTCAAGCTGCGCAAGGACATCGGCGTGCCCCATACCCTGGTTGAACTGGGCGTGGATGACCGGCAGGCCGACCTGATCGCCGACATGGCGATTGTCGACCCTTCCGCTGGCGGCAACCCGCTGCCATTGACCCGGGACGGCGTGGCAAAGATTTTCGACGCGGCACTTCACGGCCGTCTGTAGGAGCGAGCCTGCTCGCGATGGACTTGAGGATGACGCGGGGGGGCAGGCTCCCCGCGTCATCGTTGACGTTCATCGCGAGCAAGCTCGCTCCTACAGAAAACCAAGGTCGAGCCTACGGCGGCTTAGTTCGGCCTGTCCAAAACCTGAAAAGGGGCACACATCATGAACCCAGCAAGCCAGCCGGGCACCGAAACGCACGACGATGACGTCAAGGTGCTGCACAGCATGGGCTATGCCCAGCAACTCTCACGACGAATGGGGGTTTTCTCCAACTTCGCCATTTCCTTTTCGATCATCTGCATCCTCTCGGGTGGCATCAACTCCCTGGCCCAGGGCACCTCGGGCGCGGGCGGGGCATCCATCGGGATCGGCTGGCCAATCGGTTGCCTGATCTCCGGGGTATTCGCCATGGCCATGGCGCAGATTTCCTCGGCCTACCCCACCGCTGGCGGCCTGTACCACTGGGGCTCGATCCTCGGTAACCGCTTCACCGGATGGCTGACCGCGTGGTTCAACCTGCTGGGGCTGGTCACGGTGCTGGGCGCGATCAACGTCGGTACCTATTACTTCTTTTTCGGTGCCTTCGGGCCGGCACTGGGCATGGAAGACACGACCACGGTCAGGGTGATTTTCCTGGCGATCCTCACCGGCCTGCAGGCCTTGTGCAACCACTTGGGGATCGGCCTGACCGCCAAGCTCACTGACTTCTCAGGTTACCTGATCTTCGCCACGGCGCTGGCCCTGACCATCGTCTGCCTGATATCGGCACCCAGCTATGAATTCGCACGGCTGTGGACCTTCGGCAATTATTCCGGCGAAGCGGGTGGCAGCGTCTGGCCGCAGGTCTCCAACGGCTGGGTGTTCATGCTCGGCCTGTTGTTGCCGATCTACACCATCACCGGCTATGACGCCTCTGCGCATACCTCCGAGGAAACCCGCAACGCGGCCATGTCGGTGCCGCGCGGCATGGTCATGTCGGTGGTCTGGTCGTTGCTGTTCGGCTGGCTGATGCTCAGCGCGTTCGTGCTGATGCTGCCGAACATGGACGAGGCGGCCAAGCAAGGCTGGAACGTGTTTTTCTGGGCCATGAACACCCAGGTCGACCCGACACTGAAACTGGTGCTTTTCGTGGCGATCTTCATTTCGCAGGTGCTCTGCGGGCTGGCCACCGTCACCTCGGTTTCACGGATGATCTTCGCGTTCTCCCGGGACGGAGGCCTGCCCTGCTCAAAAGCGCTGTCCTCGGTCTCATCGACCCATCGCAGCCCGGTAGCGGCCATCTGGACCGGCGCCACCCTAGCGGTGTTGTTCGTCTGGGGATCGTCGGTGATCTCGATCGGGACAACGCCGGTCTATACCATCGTGGTGTCCTGCACGGTGATCTTCCTGTTCTTCTCCTTCGCCATTCCCATCGCGCTCGGCCTGTTTACCTTTGGTACGTCGAAGTGGCCGACCATGGGGCCGTGGAACATGGGGCGTTTCTGGTACTCGGTGTTCGCCATCCTCTCGATCCTGGCGATGATCATCATTTTCGTCATCGGCATCCAGCCACCGAACGATTGGGCGCTGTACATCACCATCGGTTTCCTGATCCTGACGGCCATCGTCTGGTTCGGTTTTGAAGCCCGGCGCTTCCAGGGGCCACCGGTGGGCGACATGATCGTCAAGCGCCAGGCTGAAATTGCCGCGGCGGAGGCGGCGTTGGACAGGAAATAGGCGAGTGCTGATTAACCTGTGGGAGCGAGCTTGCTCGCGATGGCGGTGTGTCAGGCGCCATTGATGTTGGATGTCCGGCCTAATCGCGAGCAAGGTTATTTGGCGTTTCCGGGCTTTTTTGCAGGCTGATGATCTATCCTGTGCCTCCCCGATTCAGCCCCGGAGACGCCAGTGCCCGTCCTCACCGCCCGCGAGGTTTACCAGCCGTTGCGCGATGCCGCTCAAGGCATCTGCACCTTCAAGCGAGTCGACGACGCCTGCGAGCCTGACCATGTACAGGTCGACATCGACGGCTGGCGCCTGACGCTCGACGTCGACGCCGGTCACCTGCGCCACTGCCTGCACGGCCAAAGCCCCGATGGCCGAGAATATGTGTTCGACAACGGGCAGCGCTTCGGCACCGACCCGGTGAGTTTGCTCAGCACCTGGGAGCTGGCGCAGATTGAACGGCTGCTGGCCTGAATCTTTCGCAACCTGTCGTTCCCTGGCCGCACTTGTGATACACAAGCCGGAGTGATTTTCGCGTCCAAGGAGGTTCTGCCCATGCCCCGTTCCCTGCGCCTGCCGCACTGGCTGGCCTGCACCCTGCTCGGTTTGCTCGCTGGCAGCGCCCAGGCCGGCACGACACCCCCGGCGCCCGATGCCTTGCAGCCCTTGCTGGCGACGATGAATGAGCGGTTGAACATCAGCGAACTGGTGGCGCTGACCAAGTGGGACAGCGGCAAACCGGTCCAGGACAACACCCGGGAAGCGCAAGTCATCGCCAACGCCAGGAAGCAGGCGGCTGAACGCCAGCTTGACCCCGACGATGTCGCCGTCCTGATCGCCGCCCAGATTGAAGCCAGCAAACTGGTGCAATACGGCCGGCTCGCACAATGGCAAGCGGCGCACAAGGCACCGGACACGCCACGGCCAGACCTGGGCAACGACATCCGGCCCAAGCTCGACAACCTGCTGAACCTGCTGCTCACGCAGTACGCCGCGTTCCTGCCCTACCGCAACGACCCGAACTGCCCGCAATGGCTGGCCACCGAACGTTCCGCGCTGATCAAGGATTATTTGCATGGCCAGGCGATGATTCGTGCGACCGGGGAGCTGTGTATTGCAGGGCGATAACGTCAAATGAGCCACATTGAAACCCTCGCCAAAATCCTGCTCGGCCCGTTGTTGCTGGCGCAGGGCCTGTATACGCGGCGGGTGACGCCCAAGTTGCCGGAGGCCGAAGGTGACCGCCAGGGCGAGGCCGGCAGCGGTGACGTGCTGCGCTTGTTGATTGTCGGCGACAGCGCCGCAGCGGGGGTGGGTGCGGCGACTCAAGGTGAAGCCCTCAGTGGTCGGCTGGTCGCGCGCCTGGCCGATGATTACCAGTTGTCGTGGAAACTCTGGGCGCACTCGGGGCTGGATTCACAAGGGTTGCTGGAGCTGCTCGAACAGCACGCCCCCGAGCCGTTCGATGTGGCGCTGTTGTCGATTGGCGTCAACGATGTCACCAGCTCTCTCACCCTGGATCAGTGGCTCGCTCGGCAACGGCGCTTGATGGCGCTGCTGTGCGATAAATACGCGGTGAGGCAGATCGTGGTGTCGCCGCTTCCGCCGATGCATTTGTTCCCCGCGCTGCCCCAGCCGCTGCGCTGGTTTCTGGGTTTCAGGGCGCGGCGGTTCAATGCACATCTTGCGGATCTGGCCGCACGCCTGGATCAATGTACGATGCTGACCACCCCGCTGGCGCCCGAACCGGGATTGATGGCCAGCGATGGTTTTCATCCGGGGCCGATGCTTTATCGTCAATGGGCCGACGATGCCGCCAGGGTGATCGACCAACGCTTTCGCACCACAACAATAAAAACAGGAGTTGAAGATGTCTGAGCTGAAACTGAACCCCAATGTCGCAGCGTCCCTGAAGCAGTGGCACGCGATGCTCGACAATCGCGACTTGAGCGGTTTGCCCGAAATGCTCGATCCGCAGGCGGTGTTCCGTTCGCCGATGGCGCACACGCCGTATCCGGGAGCGCCGGTGGTGTCGATGATCCTCAATACGGTCATGGACGTGTTCGAGGATTTTGCCTATCACCGTGAGCTGGCGACGGCGGATGGCTTGAACGTGATTCTCGAATTCAGCGCCAGGGTCGGCGAGAAAGAGCTGAAGGGCATCGACATGATCCGCTTCAACGAACAGGGCAAGATTGTCGAGTTTGAAGTGATGGTGCGGCCGCTCAGTGGCTTGCAGGCGCTGGGTGAGGAAATGGGGCGGCGGTTGGGGGCTTACCTGAAGGCCAGCAAGGCCTGATGTCCTGATCCCCCCCCCCCTGTAGGAGCGAGCCTGCTCGCGATGGTCGTCAACGAAAACGCGTGCTTGCTGGCTAAACGCGGCGCTCTTGAGTCCATCGCGAGCAAGCTCGCTCCTACAGGTTTTGTGTAAAACCGGAAGTCATCACACCATCGGCTGGTGACTGGTCACGCAGTGAATGCCGCCACCGCCTGCGGAGATCGCGTCGATGTCGAGTTGCACCACCTTGCGCTGCGGGTAGAGTTCGGACAGCAGGTCGAAGGCTTTGGCATCGGCTTCTTCGTCGCCGAATTGCGGAGCGATGATCGCGCCATTGATCACGAAGTAGTTGATGTAGCCGGCGGCGAAATCCGGGTTGTCGTTGCTGAACCGGCTGTTGCGCGGGTTGAGCGGCGGCGACACGGTATGCACCTGCAACTTGCGGCCATCGGCATCCGTGGCGTTTTCCAGGATCTGCAGATGGGCGCGAGTGACCTTGTAGTCGTAGGACTCGGGGTCGTTGTCGAGGTTGGCGATGACCACGCCGGGCTTGACGAAGCGCGCATAGAAGTCGACGTGGGCGTCGGTGATGTCCTTGCCCTTGATGCCCGGCAGCCAGATGATTTTGCGCAGGCCCAGCCGTTCTTTCAGTTCCTCTTCGACCTCAGCCTTGCTCCAGTCCGGATTGCGATTGCGGTTGATCCAGCTGCTTTCGGTCATTATCCCTGTGCCGTGGCCATCCACTTCGATGCCACCGCCCTCGCCCACCAGTTCGCTTCGCTGGTAATCCGCCTTGGCGTTTTCGGCGACCAGGGCGGCCAGTTGCGCATCGTCCGCATGCTGCTGTTTGTTGCCCCAGCCGTTGAAGTTGAAGTCCACGGCAGCAAGGCCGCCGCTTCCGTCGACGACAAAATTGGCGCCGATGTCGCGCATCCAGATGTCATCCAGTTCGGTGATCACGAAGGTCGTGTTGTGGCTGCCGCATTTGGCTTCGGCCAGGCGCCGTTCGCTCTGGCGACAGAACACGGTGACCGGCTCGTATTGGGCAATGCTGCGGGCGATCCGGCCAAGGGCGTCTTGCACGTGGGGCGTGAAGTCCTCCCAGATCGCGGCCTGTGCCCCGAAGGCGATGAAGGCCCGCTGGTGTTTGTCCCCTTCATCGGGCATGTACCAGTTGCCTTTGCCGGCCGCTCGCACCGGCAGGGAGGCAAAGCCCAATCCTATGGACGCCAGCGCGCCCAGTCCGGCAGCGACCGATACCTGCTTGATGAATGTTCGACGTGTCGGCATGTGATTTCCTGAAATCGAGGTTTGGCCGGCCCTCGGGCCGGCCGATGATCATTTGACTGTAGCGGTCTTGAACTTGGTCCAGGTGCGCATGCGTGCCCGCATGTCGGCCTGGGGAATGTCCTTACCGGGAATCAGCCGCGCGTAGGTGGCATCATCGAGGTAGATGTCCGGGTTGTTGCGCATCGCGGCATCGACATCCGGTCGTGCCTTGGCGTTGGAGGTCGGGTAGCCGGTGAAGTTGCTGATGGCTGCCATGTTTTGCGGGCGCATCACGAAGTTGATGAACGCGTAGGCGTACTCCGGATGCCGGGCGTCGACGGGAATGGCCATGGTGTCCATCCACACCGTGGTGCCTTCGCGGGGGATGCGGTAGTGGAAGGCGGTTTTCTTGCCGGCACTGTCAGACGTGCGTTGCGCCTGTGTCATGTCACCGCTGTAGCCGAGGGACATGCACAGGTTGCCGTTGACCAGGTCGGTCACCGGTTGCGACTGGAATTTGCGAATGTACGGCCGCAGTTTCATCAGCAAGTCACTGGCCGCCGCCAGGTCCGCCGGTTTGGCGCTCCGCGGGTCGCGGCCCAGGTAATTGAGCACCACGGCCAGCACTTCGTCCGGCGAGTCGATCATCGAGATGCCGCAGTCGGCGAATTTCGCCGCCAGTTCCGGTTTGAACAGCATGTCCAGGCTGTCGACCGGCGCATCCGGCGCACGCTGGGCGATCTGCCCGGCGTTGTAGGTCAGGCCGATGGTGCCCCAGGTGTACGGGACCGTGGCCTGGCGCGACTGCTCATAGTGCGAGCGCAATTTCTGCAACCCCGGCTCGACGTCGTTCAGAGCAGTAAGTTTTGACTGATCCAAGGGCTGCAAACTGCCGGCGCGCATCAGGCGTTCGGCCACGGTGTCACCGGGGAAGATCAGGTCGTAGCCGCTGCCGCCAGCGAGCATTTTCGCTTCCAGGGTTTCACTGCCGTCCATCACGTCGTAGATCACTTTGATCCCGGTTTCGGCGGTGAACTTGCTCAAGGTGTTCTCGGCGAAATAGTCGGCCCAGTTGTACAGCCGCAGGGTTTTCTCCTCGGCGTGCAACGCAGGCACCGCACAGCTCAGCGCCAGCCCCATGGCCAGGCACAGCTTGTTGATCGTGTTCATGTCACACCCCTTGGGTTGCCCAGCGTGAATGGATCTGACGACCGTCCTGGGTCAACAAGGCGCCGTACATTTCCGGACGGCGATCGCGGTAGATACCCCAGGTCAGGCGGTCCTCGCGCATGGCCGCCAGGTCCAGGCTGTGGACCAGCACGCCGGTGCTGTCACGGTCGGCTTCGGCGAGCAACTTGCCCTTGTGGTTGCAGATGAACGACGAGCCATAGAAGCTCATTTGCAGAGTCGGGTCGGTGGTCGCCGCTTCCCGGCCGACCCGGTTGGCCGCCACCACCGGCAGCAGGTTGGCGGCGGCGTGGCCGCGCATGGTCATCTGCCAGTGATCCCGGGAATCGAGAGTGGCACAACCCGGTTCGGAGCCGATGGCCGTCGGGAACAGCAGCACTTCGGCCCCCATCAACGCCAGGCAGCGAGCGGTTTCGGGGAACCACTGATCCCAGCAGATGCCCAGGCCGATGCGCCCGAACGCGGTGTCCCAGACCCGGAAACCGCTGTCGCCGGGGCTGAAGTATTCTTTCTCCTGATAGCCGATGGCGTTGGGGATGTGGGTCTTGCGGTACACACCCAACAGGCGCCCGTCGGCGTCGGCCACGCTCAGTGAGTTGAAGTAGGCGTTGCCGGCCTTCTCATACCAGCTCAGCGGCAGCACCACGCCCAACTCTTTCGCCAATGCGGCGAAGCGCTGGAGCACGTGGCTTTCGCGATACTCCTCGGCCAGTGCCAGGTGTTTGTGGTGTTGCTCGATGCAGAAATACGGCGTGGCGAACAGCTCCTGCAACAGGATGACCTGCGCGCCCTTGGTCGCCGCTTCGCGGACCAGTTGCTCGGCCTGGTCGAGGTTGTGTTTCAGGTCCCAGGTGCAGGGCATCTGGGTGGTGGCGATGGTCAGCAGTGTCATGGCATCAACCCCGCACCGGCCAGGCCGGCTGTTGCTGGGTGATGCAATGCACACCACCACCGCCATGGGCCAGATGGTTGATCCGCACCGGCACCACTTCACGACCGGGGAACGCCTGCGCCAGCACTTCGGCAGCGACCTTGTCGGCATCGATGCCGTAGGCCGGCATGATGATCGCGCCGTTGGCGATATAGAAATTGGTGTAGGAGGCGCAGAACACTTCGGCCTCGGTGTCCACCGCATCGGTGGCTTCGAACAGTTCGATCAGTTCGAACTGGCGGCCCTGGGCGTCGGTGGCCAGTTCAAGGGCGCGGCGGTTCTCCCGGGCCACTTCGGCGTACACCGATTGCTTGTCGTGGGTGGCGTCCACCAGCAACACGCCGGGACGGGCAAAGGCGCACACGCCATCGACGTGGCCGTCGGTCATGTCGCCGGTCACATAGTCGGGATCGCCCGGCAGCCAGATGGTTTTCTTCACACCCAGCAGGCGGGTGAAGATCTCTTCGATCTCGGCCTTGGTCACGCCCGGGTTGCGATTGGGGTTGAGCAACACCGATTCAGTAGTGATCAGTGTGCCCTCGCCGTCCACATGAATCGCGCCGCCCTCGTTGCTCAGCGCCGTACCAAAACACTCCAGCCCCAAATGATTGAGCGCACGGCGGGCCAGGCTTTCGTCCAGATCGTGGGCCGACTTGCCGCCCCACGCATTGAAGCGCCAGCTCACACCGGCCAGGCCTCGCTGCGGGTGGCAGACGAAGCTCGGGCCGGAGTCGCGGCACCAGCTGTCGTTGACCGCCAGTTCGATCAACTCGATGTTCGGCCCGCACAACGCCTTGGCGCTGGCGACAGCTGAAGGATCGACCACCAGTTTCACCGGTTCGAAGCGGGCGATGGCGTTGGCCACCCGGGCGAAATCTTCTTGAACCTGTGGCAGTGTCACCCGCCAGCCTGACTCCCACAGGGTCTTGTTGTGCGGCCAGACCATCCAGGTGGCGGCGTGAGTGACCCACTCGGCCGGCATCGTCCAACCGCTGTTTTGAATTACGTTCTGCTGCATGACAAGCACCTCTGAGTTAAGTCATTGTGTTCAATGAAAACGGCCTTGGCGGTCTTGGCATGCATGCTACGGCTGGAAAAACAGGCAAACAAACGATGGATTTTCCAGACAACTGATTAGAGGAGCTTATCGATATGCTCAAACACTGGCCGCCCCTGAGCACCCTGCGCGGCTTCGAAGCCGCCGCCCGGTTGGGCAGTTTTCACAAGGCTGCCGACGAGTTGCACCTCACCCAATCGGCGATCAGCCAGCAGATCCGCAGCCTTGAGGCGTACTTGGAGCAACCGTTGTTCCATCGCAGCGGGCGCAGCGTCAGCCTGACCGATGCCGGTCACGACTTGCTCAGCACCACCCAGGCGTTGTTGCAGCAACTGGCGGTGGGCATTCGCCGCTTGGGGCAATACCAGAAGCCCAATCAACTGGTGCTCAACACCACACCGGCGTTTGCCCGGCACTGGTTGTTGCCACGGTTGGGGGATTTCCGCCGACAGCATCCGCAGGTCGATCTGTGGATTTTCAGCACCGATGAAGTGCCGGACATGGCCAGCCAGACCATCGACCTGGCGGTGCGCGACGACATCAGCTCCCAGGCCGAATGCAGTTTCAAGGTGCTGCACGCCGACCGCCTCTACCCGGCGTGTCACCCGAGCCTGTTGGCCGTGCCCGTGGAACAGCGCACCACCTTGCATGGCGAGCGGGAAATGGACTGGAGCCACTGGGCGGTGGAATCGGGCATAGATGTGGGGCAGATGGATCAGGGGCTGAATTTTTCCGATCCGGGTTTGCTGCTGGACGCAGCCTGTACCGGACTGGGCATTGCGCTGGTGAGCCAGTTGCTGAGTCGGCAGGCACGGGCCACCGGGCTGTTGCAGCCGATGGTGGAGCAAACCATCCGCGGCCCGAACTGGGCGCTGCTGACCCACCGTGACAGCGAGAACATCCCGATGGCCCGGGCTTTTACCCAGTGGCTGGTCGACAACCTGGCGGCCGAGCAGCAGACCGCGGCGTGATCATTGCGCCGGGAAAGTTTGCAGGTAGGCCAACAGGTCTTCGATCTTTTCCGGGTCACTGAGGCCCCAGAAAATCATGCGGGTGCCGGGGACGACTTTTTTCGGCGCCTCAAGGTAGGCGATCAGGGTTTCGCGGTCCCAGACCAGGTTGGCGGATTTCATCGCGTCGGAATACACGTAGTCCGTGGTGACGGCGGAATGGCGACCGATCACGCCATTGAGTTGCGGGCCAAAGAAGGCACGAGCCGATTCTCCGATCTGATGGCAGCCACTGCAGAGGCGCTTGTACACTTTCTCCCCGGCCTGGACATCGCCCGCAGCAAGAGTGGGTGTGCTGAACAGGCCCGCGATGAGCGCCGAGGCGAGGGTCAGTGCTGCGAGTTTCTTCATGTTCCGTTTCCAGTCGGGTGTTGCCGGATGGATATTGGAACATGCGGGCCGGGGATATCCCAAGTGGTCAAATGGACGCAATCCCTGTGGGAGCGGGCTTGCTCGCGAAAGCGGTAGTCCAGCCACCTACGATGTTGAATGTGAAGGCCTCTTCGCGAGCAAGCCCGCTCCCACAGGGGGCCTGTGCTCATCATGATGGTTGTGACCGATGAGGGTAGACGGTGTTCGAGGCTTGTCAGGAATCACTGACTGACGGCGCCTGGGGCACGGGGCGGGTTTTCACGGTGACGAACATTTTGATGCGGTCGCCGATTTCCTGGAGGGTATGGCGGAACGGGTCGTGTCTTTCGCTGGTGGTCGGGTCTTCGAAGCTCCAGACCATCACTTCACCGGTAAACGGCATGCGTGAGGCCTCTTCGCAAGACTTGTCGCACAGGGTGATGACGTAGTCGAATTCCTGACCTTCGAAATCTTCGAGGGACTTGCTGCGCAAGCCGCTGGCATCGACACCGATGTGATCGAGGGATTCGAATGTGCGCGGGTCGATCTCGCTGGCCTCAAGCCCGGCGCTGAAGGCCTGGAAATCGGCAGGATCGGTGTGGCGAAGCAGGGCTTCAGCCATGGGTGAGCGGACATCGTTTCGGGCGCAGACGAACAGCACGCGACGGGGGTCGGTCATGGGTTTACCTCGGCTGGCAGGTTTTTAGTGTTTGCTCATCAATCCATGCAGAACGCCGAACCGCAGACCCGGTTCAGACGCAATCATGTGCGTGATCCCGAACACCTTGAATGCCGCCAGCATCACCACCAGACCGCCGGGCAGAATGCTCAGGCGGTGGATGGGCAAACCGGCCAACTTGAGGTGTTTCACATGTTTGACTTCCAGCAGGCGCAACGACAGGCGCAACAGGCCACCGTAGGTGATGCCGCCTTGGCCGTCATCATTGAGGCCATTGGCCTTGAGCACCTTGGCCAGCATCCGCGCCGTCCCTGAAGAACCGATCGCCTGCTGCCAACCCATGGCGCGATAGCGGCGGGCAATGCGTTCGAATTGCACGGTGGCTGCACGTTCGGCCTCCAGCAGCGCTTCGGCCACGATCCGCCCGCCGTGGAAGTAATGCGCACCGAAGGTGCCGCTGCCGATGGCAATGCTCTCGGTGACCAGCAACTGGTCGCCACGGCCGATGATCATTTCCGTGGAGCCACCGCCGATATCCACCACCAGCCGCGTGGTTTGCGCCGGCAAGGTGTGGGCGACGCCGGCGTAGACCAGTTGCGCCTCTTCGTGACCGGAAATGACGTCGATGCGAAAGCCCAGGTGCCGCTCGGCACTGGCCAGGAACAGCGGCGCATTGTCCGCTTCGCGTACCGCGCTGGTGGCCACCGCCCGCACGCGCCCGGCCTCGAAGCCGCGCAGTTTCTTGCCGAATCGCGCCAGCGCCTGCCAGCCACGGTCCAGCGCCAATTCATCGAGCGCCCCGCCCTGCAGGCCCTCGGCCAGACGCACCGGTTCACGCAGGGTTTTCACTTCCTGGATGACCATCTGCTGGTTCCGTCTCACCGACTGGCCAATCATCAGGCGAAACGCATTGGAACCCAGGTCGATGGCGGCAAACAGCGGGGCGTCTTTCATATGGGGTTCCTTGCACATTCATCTGCCGGCGGACTGACGGCCGCCAGTCACTCAAGACGGATTGCGAGGATCTTGCCATTGCTTCGATGACACCCGGATGACAGGCCTGGAGTTCTGACCCACGCCACAACAGTGGCAGGATTTTCGGCATCCTGATGGATGGCCATGAAGCTGTCATCGAATCGTCATGAACCGAGCGCCATACTCAGTCCATCCAATGCGTGCTTTAACTTTCCGCTGCCAGTCCCGGCAGCTTTTTTTTGCCTGAAATTGCCCTTACAAACACTCCTGCGCCGCACGCTCGAACGTCGACGGCACGAAGGTCGACGCCAGCAGCTTGCGCTCGTACAGGAACACCTTGCCGCCGTTCGAGGCTTTATAGGTTTCAAGCACGTTGTCCGCAGACACTTTGCTTGATACGACGATCCGGTAGCTGCGCTGGGTCTGCGACACCGTTGGGTTGAGCGCATCGTGCTGCAACTTCGGCACCACGCAATGGGTGTACTCCTCCGGCGACTTGCTGGTCTGCAAGGTCATGGTCGGATCGTTCGGCGTGGCACAACCGGCCAGCAGCAGCGAAGCGAAGGCCAGGCTCGGGGCAAAAACAGTGCGCATGTATCAGGTCCTGAATAGAGATCCACGGTGGATCGGGTTGCCCGCCGTTCAATGGACGTCGGGCTTGTTAATTTGTTGTTGCGGTCAATCCGGCGGTTACCAGCGCCTTCAACGACGCATCGAACTGTTTCAGCGCGGTCAGTTGCAGGTCGCGTTGCTGTTCGATTTGCGCGGCGATCTCGGGCGCGGTCTTGTCATGCACCCATACCGACGGCAGTTGTTTTTCCACCGCGCCTTCGGCCTTGCCGATGTACTGCAGGTTGGCGTCGTAGAATCGCGCGGCGAAACGCGCCTCGACCCGGTCGTTACGCTGGGTCAGCAACTGGTTGTGGGTATCGAGCATCACCACCACATCGGGATGGGCCTGCACCAGGGCCTCGAGATTGTCGTAGACCGTCACCGACAGAAAAGTGTGGTGCAACGAACCCATCAGCCAGTCGATGGCCAGGTCCGGATCGGAACTGTTGACGAACGCCTGGCGAATCCGCGTATCCAGTGCGTTCTTCGCACCGTTGACGGCCACCGAGTGGTATTGCTCAAGGTATTGCAGGTTTTCCACAGTGTTGTCGCTGTAGAGCACCCCGACCGTCTGACCGTATTGCAGCCCGCTGTGACCGCCAGTGATCGGCGGCAGATGGCAGGCGCGTGCATCTTCGGCAAAGGCCGATGCGGTGGACGCAACACTGCCCAGCAACAGGGCAATCACAGCCAGTCGGGTCAAGATTTTCATCGCGCAGGTTCCTTGAGCAGCGTGTTCAATGCAGGCAATTTTCCGCCTTTGCGCACAAAACAGAACTTGCGATTCTTGATGGTGACTATTGATTGAACCAATAGTGTGGCGGCGGGGTTCCCGCGGGCGAAAAAAAGCCCGGCTCGACCGGGCTTTTCACGTCAAGGCGACAGGTATTGCGTTTATTGAACGTTCTTCAGCTTAACCACATCACCGGAAATCTTGGTGGTGTAACCCGTCAGGACCCACGCCCAGAACCAGCGCTCCTGCACCTGTGTGTTGATCATGGCATCGCCGCCTTTGGCCTTGATTGCCTCGTCCTGTGCGCGCACAAAACGACTGTTCTGACGGATCGGGATGATGCCAAACAACAACAGGCCGGTGGCGCTCGCTTCACTGTGGCCCAGCACGGTGTACTGACTGCTGTCGTAATGCTGGGTATTCATCGGGGCACTGTTGCAACCGGCCAGTACCAGACCGAACAGGGTAACGGCAGCCACTTTACTGAGGTATTTCACTGAACAACTCCAGAGGGGGAACGCCCGAGATCAATTCTCGGGCGGTGCGCATCCTAGCGAAAATGATGCCTCATTGATATCACCCTTGAAGCTGACCACAGCAATAGTGTTCAGTTGGCGCAAATTTACCGGTCTATGGCGCATACATTGCTGTGGCGACAGCTGCAATCAGCGGATAGTCAGAAGCTTTATCAAGGAGAGAAACAATGGTCACTTGCTACCTGAAATACGTGCTCGACCCCTACCAGCTCGACGCTTTCGAGCACTACGGCAAGATGTGGATTCCCCTGGTGGAAAAGTTCGGCGGCCAGCACCACGGCTACTTTTTGCCATCGGAGGGTGCCAACAATATCGCCCTGGCGCTGTTCACCTTCCCCAGCCTGGCGGCGTACGAACATTACCGGCAGCAGTCGATGAACGATCCAGAGTGCATCGCAGCCTTCAAGTACGCCGAGGAGAAGAAATTCATCCTCAGCTACGAGCGTTCATTCATGCGGCCGGTGTTTGGCGAGCAGGCGCGCTGAGTCAGCCTTTTTGCAGATCCAGGCAATAAGTGTAGTAACCGGGGTCGCGCACCCAGCCCAGGGATTCATACAGGCGCTGGGCGGTGAAGTTGTCGGTGGCGGTTTCCAGGGTCATGCCTTTGCCACCGGCCAGCTTCGCAAAATCCCGGGCTGTGTTCATCAGCACGGTGCCGACGCCTTTGCCCCGGGCGGCGGGCGTGGTGAACAGGTCACCGAGCAGCCAGGTGCGATGGGCGTCGATCGAGGAAAAGGTCGGGAACAGCTGGACGAAGCCGAGGTTTTCACCATCGCTGTCCCGGGCAAGAAAAATCACCGATTCATCCCGGGCGAGGCGCTCGGCGATGAAAGCGCGCGATTGCGAAAGGTTCGACGGCTGCTGGTAGAACATCCGGTAGGCGTCAAACAAAGGGGCGATCTGGTCGATGTGCGATGCGTCGGCGCGCAGGGCCTGAATAGCCATGAGGGTGCTCCATTGCGGTCTCAAGGAATTACAGACTAGCAATGGCGAGGCAACAGCGACGTAAAATTTTCTGAAAGCACCGCCGTCCACTGTGGGAGCGAGCTTGCTCGCGATGGCGGTGGATCAGTCGACATTGACGCTGCCTGACACTCCGCCATCGCGAGCAAGCTCGCTCCCACATTAGATTTCCACATTGGATCGCGGATTGCGGTCAGACCCGCACATTACGCCCCGGCAGCGAAGTACGCTGGCTGCTTTCCCAGCCCTCGACCAGCCCCACCGGCACATCCGCCGACGGCAGCATTTGCACGCCACGCACCAGGTCGGATGCCCGTTCGGCGAGCATGATGGTCGGCGCATTGAGGTTGCCGTTCGGCTCGGTCGGGAACACCGACGAATCGATCACCCGCAGACCGGCGATACCACGCACGCGCAATTCGGAATCGACCACCGCCATGTCGTCCTCGCCCATGCGGCACGAACCGCACGGATGGTAGGTGCTTTCCAGGTTGTCACGCACGAAGGCGTCGAGGTCTTCGTCGCTGGTCACCTGGGCGCCCGGGGCGATCTCGCCGTCGCGGAAGCGGTCCATGGCTTTCTGGCCGATGATCTCGCGGGTCAGGCGAATGCAGCGGCGGAAACCTTCGCGGTCCTCTTCCCGCTCCAGATAGTTGAAGCGGATTTCCGGATGCTCGTACGGATCAGCCGAGCGCACGCGCACATAACCACGACTTTTCGGTTTGTTCGGCCCGGTCAGCACCATGAAGCCATGGCCCTTGATCGGCTTGTTGCCGTCGTAGCGCATCGCCGCCGGCAGGAAGTGGAACTGGATGTCCGGCCAGCGCAGGCCCTTCTCGGAGCGAATGAAACCACCGGCCTCGAAATGGTTGGTGGCGCCCAGGCCGTCCTTGAACAGCAGCCAGCGCAGACCGATCATCAGTTTGCTCAGCGGGTCCATCTTGCTGTTGAGGGTCACCGGTTCCTTGCAGCCGAACTGGATGTACACCTCGGCGTGATCCTGCAGGTTCTCCCCTACTCCCGGCAGGTCATGGCGCACGCCGATCCCGGCCTTGCGCAGGACGTCCGCCGGGCCGATGCCCGAGCGTTGCAGCAGGTGCGGCGAACCGATCGGCCCGGACGAGATCAGCACTTCGCGGTTGCAATACACCTGGTGGGTCTGGCCGCCGTGGTCATACATGACCCCCACCGCACGCTTGCCTTCGAGGATGACCTGCCGGGTCATCGCATGGGTGATCACCGTCAGGTTCGGACGGCCCATGGCCGGGCGCAGGTACGCGTTGGCGGTGGAGCAGCGCACGCCATTCTTCACAGTCATGTGCATGGCACCGAAACCTTCCTGCATGTAGCCGTTGCAGTCTTCGGTCTTGATGTAGCCAGCTTCCGCGCCGGCTTCGACCCAGGCACCGTACAGCGGGTTTTTCATGTGGTTGCCGTTGGTGGTGTGCAGCGGCCCGGTTTGCCCGCGGTAGCTGTCGCCGCCCGATTCGTAGCTCTCGGCGCGCTTGAAGTACGGCAGGCAGTTGCGATAGCCCCAGCCTTCGGCCCCCAGGGATTCCCACTCGTCAAAGTCCAGTGCATGGCCACGGATGTACACAAGGCCATTGATCGACGAAGAGCCGCCCAGCACCTTGCCCCGTGGGCAGTGAATGCGCCGGCCGTTGAGGTGGGTCTCCGGCTCGGTTTCGTAGCGCCAGTTGTACTTCTTGGTGTTCATCGGGATCGAGAATGCGCTCGGCATCTGGATCACTACGCTCTTGTCACTGCCGCCGAATTCCAGGACCAGCACCGAGGTGGCCGGGTCTTCGCTCAGGCGGTTGGCCAACACACAACCTGCCGAGCCTGCGCCAATGATGATGTAGTCGTATTTTTGCGTAGCCATTTTTTGCGTGGTCATGACTATCTCCCGACCGTTGATTCAGTGAATACCGGCATAGGCTGCTGTTTGTGGGTCAGCGTGTCGCCGGTGGTGTATTGCGGGGAGTTTTTCTCAATCTGCTGGATCACCGCTTCTTCGCGCTTGAGGTCGATCGAGCGGCTCAGCCAGTAGTACGCCAGGCCCGATACGATCAGCCCGACCAGCCAGGCGATGTCGATGCTGCCCAGCGCCTTGGCGAGCGGACCGACATACACCTCGCGCTGTTCAACGCCGTCGAAGATGTAGAAGAACGGGATCATCGAGATAAAACCGATGGCATAAGCGGCGATACCGCGCAGTCCCCAGCTGCCGTAAATGTTGCCGTGGGGCATGAAGAAGTGCGGGATGGCGTAGCGGCCCTTGCGCACGAAGAAGTAGTCGGTGAGGTTGACCGAGGTCCAGGGCACCAGGAAGTACAGCATCACCACCAGGTAGATCCCCAGTACCGACAGGCCTTTGCCGGAACTCTGGATGCTCAGGGCCACGCCCAGTTGCAGCAGGATCACGAAGCCGATGGCCAGGATGCGTGCCTTGCGGGTTGGCTCGATGTGCTTGATCGAGTCGACGCAGGTCAGCGTGGTCAGCTTGGCGCTGTAGATGTTCATCGCGATCACCGGCAGGAACGCCAGGATGGTAACGACCACCACCGCCGTGCCCACCAGCGGCGACACAGTGTTGCCGACTTGCCCGAGGGCCACCAGCACGTCAGTGGAGTGCAGGTGATCGGCCAGCCAGCCACCCACGGAAATCATCCACGCACCGGACAGCGACGCCCCAAGGAACACCACGGCGATCAGCTTGCCGCTGGAAGTATTCTTCGGCAGGTAGCGCGAGTAGTCCGACACATAAGGCGCATAGGCGATGTTGTAGCTGGCGGCCGCCGCAAACTGCGCGATGAAACCGGTCCAGTTGAAACCCAGCGGCTCCCGGGCCACTTCGCCCGCCGCCAGCGCCGGCATTACCGCGTCCGGCACCCAACCCATCAACACCGCCACGGTGACAAGGCCATACAGCGGCAGCGACAGGAACAACGCCCATTTGAAGCTGCGGTGCATCCAGTCATGGCCGAGAATCGCCAGCACCGCCGCCGGTATGGTCACCGCCACCGCGATCACTGCGGGGTTGAAGCCGAACAGCGTGTGCAGCCCCTGCATCATCAGCACCAGGTTGACGATGTTGAAGCCGGCGAACACGAACAGCGTCGCCAGCAGCACCAGGATCACCCCGCGATAACCGAACTGCGCGCGGGACTGGATCATCTGCGGCAGGCCAAGGTGCGGGCCTTGCGAGCCGTGAAACGCCATGAACAGCGTGCCGAACATGATGCCCAGCGTGCCGGCGAGCGTGGTCCAGAGCGCGGTCAGGCCGACGCTCGGGCCAACGAAGCCGATGGTCATGGTGAAGAAGGTGAAATTGCCGAGAAACCAGAACGGGCCCTGGCTCGACAGTTTGTCGGTGCGCTCGTTCTCGGGGATGAAGTCGATCGAATGCCCCTCGACGACGGATTTTTCATCGAGGCTGGACACGCTCGGGGCGGACTTGGCGTTAGTGTTCATGATGGACTCTTATTGTTGGAAGATCATGACGAGATAACCGCGTTCTTTCGGGTGAACGACTCCCCTGTGGCCCTGAAAATGGGACTGCTGCGCAGTCCAGCGGGAGCAAGCTCCCTCGCCACAGGTTCAGTGTTGCCCGTGCCTACCTGGCGTTGTTGCTGGAACCGAAAACCTGTGGGAGCGAGCTTGCTCGCGATAGCGGAGGGTCAGGCAACACAGATGTCGAATGTGCAACCGTCATCGCGAGCAAGCTCGCTCCCACAGGAATTGAGTCAGCCCTGACTCAAGGCAGCGTGATCCACACCGCCTTGGTTTCGAGCAGGTAGTCGAGCTGCTCGGCGCCCAGGTCCTTGCCGAATCCGGACTGTTTGTAGCCACCGAACGGCATCGACGGATCGAGGGTACCGTGGGCGTTGACGTAGACCGAACCGGCCTTGAGGCGCGGGATCAGGCTGTGCACTTTTCCGAGGTCGTTGGAATACAGTGCCGCCGCCAGGCCGTAAGGCGAGTCGTTGGCCAGGGCCAGCGCTTCTTCCTCGTCGTCGAACGGTGCGGTGACCAGCACCGGGCCGAAGATTTCTTCCTGGACAATGCGCATGTCGTTGCGGCAATTAGCGAAAATGGTCGGCTCGACGAAGAAGCCAGGGCCATCGACCGGTTGACCGCCGTAGACCAGTTCGGCGCCTTCGGCCTTGCCGGTTTCGATGTACTCGGTCACGCGCTGCTTTTGCAACGCCGAGACCAGCGGGCCGATGAAGCAGTCCGGGTCCAGGCCCGGGGCCATTTTCAGGGTGCGCGTGTAGGCGATCAGCTCACGCAGGAATTCGTCGTAGACGCTGCTATGAATATAGGCCCGCGTACCGGCGTCGCATACCTGCCCGGAGTTGAAAAACACGCCGTTCGCAACCGCTTGGGCGGCGGCCGGGATGTCGGCGTCGGCACAGACGATGACCGGTGATTTACCACCGAGTTCGAGGGTCAGCCGCTTCATGTCATCCAGCGCTGCGCGGCCGACAGTCTGGCCGACCGGGGTCGATCCGGTGAAGGTCAGTTTGTCGATGCCGGGATGGGTGGCCATGGCCGCGCCGACCACGCTGCCGCGCCCGGTGACGATGTTGATCACGCCGTCAGGGATGCCCGCTTCCTGCACCAGTTCAGCGAAACGCAGGGCCGACAACGAAGTCAGTTCTGCGGGCTTGACCACCACGGTGCAACCGGTCGCCAGCGCCGCGCCGAGCTTCCAGGCCATGGTTTGCAGCGGGAAATTCCACGGCACAATGGCGCCGACCACACCTACCGCTTCCTTGCGGGTATAGGCCAGGTAGTTGCCCGGCAGCGAAGGTTCGACAGTACGGCCGTGCAGCTTGGTGGCCCAGCCGGCGAAGTAGCGCAGGGTATCCACGGTGCCCTGGATGTCCACGTCCTTGGCGAAGGCAACCGATTTGCCCATGTCGATGGATTCGATTTGCGCCAGTTCATCAGCGTTCTGCTCGATCAGGTCGGCCAGGCGCTGCATCATGCGCTCACGTTCCGCGGGCTTGGCCTGGCGCCAGGCGCCGCCGTCGAACTGGGCGCGGGCGGCTTGCACGGCGCGGTCCAGGTCATCGGTGGTGCCCATGGGAATGCGGGTGATCAGGCCTTCGGTCGAGGGTTCGATCACATCGGAAGTCTGGCCGTCGCTGGCCTCGACCCAGGCGCCGCCGATGAACATCTTCTGGACCTTGCAGAGGAAGGTCTGGGTGGCTTCGCTGACGCCGAATTTTTGCAGGTAACTTTTGACGATCGTGTCCATTTTTGTTCTCTCTGCCCGGCAGTCAGGGCCTGCCGGGTCACTGGTTTCGATGATCAGGCTGATGCGGTTTCGCTTTCGGCGGCGGCCCGCACCTTGCCTCGCTCGTGGAAGATGAAACCGATGCTGTTGAGCAGCAGTTGCGCGGCGAGGATCGAGGTCATGCCGGTCGGGTCGTACACCGGCGCCACTTCCACCAGGTCCATGCCGACGATGTTGCCCTTGCTGCGCTTGGCCAGGGCCTGGATGATTTCCAGCACTTCGTAGTAGAGAAAGCCGCCGTGGCTCGGGGTGCCGGTGCCGGGGGCGATGGACGGGTCGAAACCGTCAATGTCGATGGTGATGTAGTAGTTGATGTTCTGCGGGATCAGCGCCAGCACGCCTTCGACACCGAGACGACGCACATCGCGCACCGAGAGGATTTTCGAGCCGGCTTCGTGGGCCGCTTCGTAGTCATCACGGTTGGACGACGACACGTTGCGAATGCCCATCTGGGTCATGCCGACAATGTGGTTCATTTCCGAGGCGCGGCGCAGCGGGTTGCCGTGGCCATAGCGAACACCGTGGCGCTCGTCGACGAAATCCAGGTGCGCATCGAAGTGAATGATGTGGATCGGGCCGCGGCCTTCGAAGGCCTTGATCACTGGTGCGTGCACCGAATGGTCGCCGCCGAGAACAACCGGCATGACACCAGCGTCGAGGATCTTGCGCACGGCGTACTCGGTGTTCTTGTTGCTGGTAGCCATGTCGGTGTGGACGATGTCGGCATCACCGACGTCGACCATGCGTACGTCCGATGCGGTGAGGTACATCACGTCATCTTCATGATCGTAGGCGCCGGCGTGGCCGAAGGAAAACAGCGTCGATGCTTCGCGAATCCCGCGTGGTCCGAAGCGTGCGCCGGAGCGCCACTGGGTGCCCATGTCGTTGGGCACGCCGAGCACCGCGACGTCGGCATCCAGTGCATCCCAATCGGTGCACACCGGGGATTTGCCAAAGGTGCAATGACCCACGAATGGCAGGTTCAGGCGACCGGATTCATAACCGTTGTTCGACATTTCTAGCCTCTCCACTTCTTGTTATCGGCTTGACGGACTGCAAGGCGACCGCCGTTGGAAAGACTATGGGCGCAGGTTTTCGTGGAAAAAATGCTAAACATCAGATACTCATATCGGCATTCCCGATGCATCCCCATGCCGGAGGTCCCAGATGATCCAGCTGCACGATGTCGACCTGAAACTGCTCAGGGTGTTTGCCACGATTGTCCGCTGTGGCGGTTTCTCGGCCGCGCAGGCGGCGTTGAATGCCGGGCAGTCGACCATCAGCGAACAGATGACCCACCTGGAAACCCGTCTTGGGGTGAAACTCTGCCAGCGTGGGCGCAGCGGCTTTCGCCTGACCGAACAAGGGGTGGCGATTCATGAAGCCACCCAGCGCCTGCTGTCGGCGGTGGAAAACTTCTGCATGGACGCCGACGTGCTCAAACAACACATCAGCGGCAAGCTCAACCTGGGGATCATCGACACCACGATTACCGACCCCGACTCGCCGATTCCGCGCACCACACAGCGCTTCGTCTCCCGCGGGCATGATGTGCACCTGAACGTGTACGTCGGCACCCCGGCGGAACTCGAAGAACGGGTGCTCGACGGTCGCCTGCACCTGGCCATCGGGCACTTCCCGATCCATGTGCCGGGCCTGCTGCAATCACCGCTGTACCAGGAAGCCCTGGGCTTGTATTGCGGGCGGCGTCACCCGTTGTACGGCAGCCTCGCCGAAGGTGAGGAGCTGCTCGAAGAAGTCGCTGCGGGGCGCATCGTCGTGCGCGGCTACATGCAGCAATACGACCTCGAACACCTGGGCGTCAGCAAGGCGGCCGCCACCGTGGACAACATCGAAGCCACGGCGATCCTGATCATTTCCGGCGCCTACCTGGGTTTTCTGCCTGAGCACTTCGCCGCCCAATGGGTCAAGAGCGGCGAGATGCACCAACTGGCACCCGCGAGCCTGCGCCTGAAATCACCGTTCGACGTGATCACCCGTCGCGGCACGGCACCGCCACCGATCCTCCAGGCGTTCCTCGAGGACCTGGCCGCCAGCACCCGTAAAACCGGCAAGCCGTGAGGTGACACTCGCCAAATTCAAATTTTGCCGGGCATACTGATTCGGTTCGCCAACCTTGCAGGCCCGTCATGCGCATCCACGTCACCTTCATCGACCGCGTCGGAATCACCCAGGAAGTGCTGGCCCTGCTCGGTGGACGCAGTTTCAATCTGGACGCCGTGGAGATGGTGCCGCCGAACGTCTACATCGATGCGCCAACCCTTGGCGCCGAGGTGCTGGAGGAGTTGCGCGAGGCGCTTTTCGGTGTGCGCGGCGTGCAAGCGGTGACCATGGTCGACATCCTTCCGGGGCAACGCCGGCGCCTGCAACTGGACGCGTTGCTGGCAGCCAGTTCAGACCCGGTGCTGGCGGTGGATGACCGAGGTCATGTGCTGCTGGCCAACCCGGCGCTGATCGCCCTGTGCGGGCGCGAACCGGCCGGTGAATCGCTGACCGCGCTGTTCGACGATGCCGATTTGCAACGCACCTTGATCGCTCACCATTTCCGCCTGCCGATGCACGAGGTCAGCCTCGGTGGCCAGACCTTGCTCCTCGACGCGATGCCGATCACCGACGCCGGCGCCCTGCTCACCTTGTATCAACCCAATCGCATCGGTGAACGCCTGTCGGCGCTGCACCATGACCATGCCGAAGGCTTCGATGCGCTGCTCGGCGAATCACCGCCGATCCGCGCGCTCAAGGCGCGTGCGCAACGGGTGGCGGCCCTCGATGCGCCGCTCTTGATCCAGGGCGAAACCGGCACCGGCAAGGAACTGGTGGCCCGCGCCTGCCACGCCATCAGCCCACGGCACGACGCGCCTTTTCTGGCCCTGAACTGCGCGGCACTGCCGGAGAGCCTGGCCGAAAGCGAGCTGTTCGGCTACGCCCCCGGCGCCTTCACCGGCGCGCAAAGGGGCGGCAAGCTCGGCCTGCTGGAACTGGCGGACCAGGGCACGGTGTTCCTCGATGAAGTCGGGGAAATGTCGCCCTACCTGCAAGCCAAGTTGCTGCGTTTTTTGAGCGATGGCTGCTTCCGTCGGGTCGGTGGCGATAAAGAGGTCCGGGTCAATGTGCGGGTGCTCAGCGCGACCCACCGCGACCTGGAAAAAATGGTCGCCGAAGGGCGTTTTCGCGAAGACCTGTTCTACCGCCTCAACGTGCTCAACCTGCAAGTGCCGCCACTGCGCGAGCGCGGTCACGACATCCTGCTGATGGCCAATCACTTCATGCAACAGGCCTGCGCGCAGATCCAGCGGCCGGCGTGTCGTTTGGCACCGAGCACCTTCAGCGCCCTGCTCGGCAACCGCTGGCCGGGCAATGTGCGGCAATTGCAGAACGTGATCTTCCGTGCAGCGGCGATTTGCGAAAATCCGCTGGTGGACATCGACGATCTGGACATCGCCCGCACGGCGGTCGAACGGCAAAACGACGGCGAAGTCGGCAGCTTGGAAGAGGCTGTGGGTGACTTTGAAAAGAATCTGCTGGAACAGCTTTATCGCAGCTACCCGTCCAGCCGGTTGCTCGCTGCACGATTGCAGACGTCCCATAGCGCCATCGCGATTCGCCTGCGCAAATACGGGATTCCCGCCAAGCCCTGAGTGATCTGTCGGAACACATTGTCACCTACAACACATTCCCCTGTGGGAGCGAGCTTGCTCGCGATGAGGCCGTGTCAGTCGATATCAATTTTGCCTGTCACACCGCAATCGCGAGCAAGCTCGCTCCCACAGGGGATCAGTGGTGTTGCTGAATTCTTCGTCTGTAAATCGATACAGCGTAGCGAAATCAAGACAATCCCTTCCACGCCAACAATCACGGCGCTTGCCCCCAAGGCCATACCTGCTTGTATTGAATTCAATACGAGCGAGATGTCACAAACTCCGCACAAACAACTCAACCTATTGATTTAAAACAAATAAAAAACATTGGCACCACCCTTGCTATCACTCCTCCAACCCCGCTCGTCGCCCCGCCACGAGCCTTAAAACAATAAGGAGTTGAGATGAGCGAATTGCGTTTTACCGTCGATCACGAATGGCTGCGCCTTGAGAGCAATGGCCTGGTCACCGTCGGCATCACGGCGTTTGCCCAGCAGGCGCTGGGGGATGTGGTGTTCGTTCAGGTGCCTGAGCTGGGCGCCTTCGATGCAGGCGCTGAAGTGTCGGTGCTGGAATCGGTGAAAGCCGCCAGCAGTATCGGCATGCCGCTGGACGGTGAAGTGGTCGAGATCAACGCGACACTGGAGAACACCCCGGAACTGGTCAACGAAGACCCATTGGGCGAAGGCTGGTTCTTTCGCTTCAAACCGGTCGATGTCCAGGCGTTGAGCGATCTACTGGATCAAGACGCCTATGAACGCCTGACCGCAGAACACGCCGACGCTTGAAGCCCCCTACGCATTTCCCGAATCCGAAAAAGGACCACACCATGTTCAGCAAGCACGACCAGATCAAAGGCTACGACGACGAACTGCTGGCGGCGATGAACGCCGAGGATGCGCGGCAGGAACACCACATCGAACTGATCGCCTCGGAGAACTACACCAGCCAGCGGGTGATGCAAGCCCAGGGCAGCGGCCTGACCAACAAGTACGCCGAAGGCTATCCGGGCAAGCGCTATTACGGCGGTTGCGAGCACGTCGATGTGGTCGAGCAACTGGCCATCGACCGCGCCAGGCAGCTGTTCGGCGCCGATTATGCCAACGTCCAGCCGCACTCCGGCAGCCAGGCCAACGCGGCGGTTTATCTGGCCCTGCTGCAAGCCGGCGACACCGTGCTCGGCATGAGCCTGGCCCACGGCGGTCACCTGACCCACGGCGCCAAGGTGAGCTTTTCCGGCAAGCTGTACAACGCCGTGCAATACGGCATCGACACCACCACGGGCCTGATTGATTACGACGAAGTCGAGCGCCTGGCGGTCGAGCACAAGCCGAAGATGATCATCGCCGGGTTTTCGGCCTATTCGAAGACCCTGGACTTCCCGCGCTTCCGTCAGATCGCGGACAAGGTCGGCGCGTACTTCTTCGTCGACATGGCCCACGTCGCCGGCCTGGTGGCGACCGGTCTGTACCCCAATCCCCTGCCCTACGCCGACGTGGTCACCACCACCACCCACAAGACCCTGCGCGGCCCCCGTGGCGGTCTGATTCTGGCCAAGGCCAACCCGGAGCTGGAAAAGAAGCTCAACGCCGCGGTATTCCCCGGTGGTCAGGGTGGCCCGCTGATGCACGTGATCGCCGCCAAGGCCGTGTGCTTCAAGGAAGCGCTGGAGCCGGCATTCAAGACCTATCAGTCGCAGGTGATCCGCAACGCCCAGGCCATGGCGCAGGTGTTTATCGAGCGTGGTTATGACGTGGTGTCCGGCGGCACCGACAACCATCTGTTCCTGGTCAGCCTGATCCGCCAGGGCCTGACCGGCAAGGACGCCGACGCCGCCCTCGGTCGCGCCGGCATCACCGTGAACAAGAACGCCGTGCCCAACGATCCACAATCGCCGTTCGTGACCTCCGGCCTGCGCATCGGTACCCCGGCGATCACCAGCCGTGGCTTCAAGGAGGCGCAGAGCATTGCCCTGGCCGGCTGGATCTGCGACATCCTCGACCACCTTGGCGATGCCGATATCGAAGCCAATGTCGCACGGCAGGCTGCCGCCCTGTGCGCGGACTTCCCGGTCTATCGCGACTGATCACACCACACAAAAAACCTGTGGGAAAAACCCTGTGGGAGCGAGCTTGCTCGCGATGAGGCCAATACATTCAGCATTGATGTTGAATGAAAGTCCGCCATCGCGAGCAAGCTCGCTCCCACAGGTTCCGTGCCCTGCCTGATTAGCTGTCTGCACAAGGAAAAACCATGACTGTCATTGCTGAAGCGGCGCAAAAAGGTCCAGCCAAAGTAGAGGTCGGCACCAAACTGCGCGGTGCGCAAAAGGTTGCGCGGATTCCGGTGAAGATCATTCCCACGGATGAATTCCCGCGCAAACCCGACTGGATTCGCGTGCGCATGCCGATCTCTCCCGAGGTCGACCGCATCAAGCAACTGTTGCGCAAGCACAAGCTGCACAGCGTCTGCGAAGAAGCCTCGTGCCCGAACCTCGGTGAATGTTTCTCCGGTGGCACCGCGACCTTCATGATCATGGGCGACATCTGCACCCGTCGCTGTCCGTTCTGCGATGTCGGCCATGGCCGGCCCAAGCCGCTGGACGCCAACGAGCCGATGAACCTGGCCGTGGCCATCGCCGAGCTGCGCCTGAAGTACGTGGTGATCACCTCGGTGGATCGCGACGATTTGCGCGACGGCGGCGCCCAACACTTTGTCGATTGCCTGCGCGAGATCCGCAAGCTGTCGCCCGGCATTCAACTGGAAACCCTGGTGCCGGATTATCGCGGACGCATGGACGTGGCCCTGGCGATCACCGCCCATGAGCCGCCGGATGTGTTCAACCACAACCTGGAAACGGTACCGCGCCTGTACAAGGCCGCGCGGCCGGGTTCGGACTTCGAGTGGTCACTGGACCTGCTGCAGAAATTCAAGCACGCGGTGCCCCACGTACCGACCAAATCCGGCCTGATGCTGGGCCTTGGCGAAACCGACGAGGAAGTCATCGAGGTCATGCAGCGCATGCGCGAGCACGATATCGACATGCTGACCCTCGGCCAATACCTGCAACCCTCGCGCAGTCACTTGCCGGTGCAGCGTTTCGTGCACCCGGACACCTTTGCCTGGTTTGCCGAAGAAGGCACGCGCATGGGCTTCAAGAACGTGGCGTCCGGGCCGCTGGTGCGTTCGTCCTATCACGCCGATCAACAACTCCATGGAGGTACGGACGGTTTCAAGCCATGATGGAATGACTGGTCATGCATGGAGCCGTTTCCGATGTCGCGTTCACCCTGTCTGTTGTTGCTGTGCCTGAGCCTTGCCACGCCGTGCATGGCCGACGAGTCGAAACCCGGGCACATGGTGTATGTGCGCAGCGTCGCCCCGGGCATCGAGCAGGACATCCGCTACGCCAGCGCGCACAACTTCACCGGGCACCCGCTCGACGGCTACCAGGCGGCAGAGTGCCTGCTGTTGGAGGATGCGGCGAAGGCGTTAGCCCGAGTGCAAAACTCACTGAAAGCCGAAGGCTACGGCTTGAAGGTATTCGACTGCTATCGCCCGACCCGCGCGGTGGCGGACATGGGACGCTTCGCCAGCGAACCCGGCGACCCGCTCAAGACCGAGTTCTATCCACGGGTCGACAAGCAGGACTTCTGGCGCCTGGGTTATGTGGCCCGGGTGTCCAATCACTCCCGAGGCAACACCGTCGACCTGACCCTGACCGGCCCTGACGCCCTGCCCGCCGACACCTGGACACCTTCGGCGATACCTGCGGATTGCACCGCCCCCTACGGCGAGCGCTGGCACGACGGCGCGCTCGACATGGGCACCGGTTTCGATTGCTTCGATGAGCGGGCGCACACCGACTCGGCGCTGATCAACGCCACGGCCAAGGCCAATCGCCAGCGGCTGACCAGTGCCATGGTCAAGGAAGGCTTTGTGGGTTATTCGGCCGAGTGGTGGCACTTCACGTACAGCGGGAATCCGCCGAAGCCGGACGTCATGAACTTCCCCATCACGCCGCTCGCACCATGAACATTCTCTTCAAGACCCTGTTGGTGGCGTTTTTTCCGCTGGCCGCCATGGCCCAGGGACTCGACGGCAGTGACCAACTGATCGTGGTCACCAGTAAAGGCTGGGATGACATCCAGGGTACTGCCCAGCGCTATGAACGGCACGGGCAGACCTTGCAGAAATTCGAAGCGCCCTTTGCAGTGGTGCTCGGCAAGAATGGCATGGGCTGGGGCAAGGGCCAACTCAACCCCGGGCGACCTGAAGGGCCGATCAAAAAGGAAGGCGACGGCAAGGCGCCGGCCGGGATGTTCAGCCTGGGCACGGCGTTTGGCTACGAGCCTTCGGCCAATACCCGCCTGCCCTACCTGGCGCTGACAGCGACCATCGAATGCGTGGACGACAGCCAGTCGACTCGCTACAACGAGCTGGTCGACAGCTCGGTCATTGCAAGAGACTGGAACAGTTCCGAACGCATGCGCCGCAGCGATGACTTGTATCGCCAGGGCATTTTCATCCGGCACAACACCCTGGCCACTCCCGCTGCCGGATCATGCATTTTCTTCCACATCTGGCGCGGACCCACCGCACCGACTCGCGGCTGCACCGCCATGGCCCCGGCGGATATCGCGCGGTTGTTCAACTGGCTGGACCCGGGAAAATCCCCGATGCTGGTGCAACTGCCCGAAGCGCAGTACGAACAGTTGCGCCAGCGCTGGGAACTTCCCGAACGCGAGTAAACGCTGAACCCTGTGGCGAGGGGGCTTGTCGGAACGCCGCATCGCCCCGTTGGGGCACGAAGTGCACCCAAAAAAGGGACTGCTACGCAGTCCAACGGGGGCAAGCCCCCTCGCCACAAAAGCCCCCTCGCCACAAATGCGGGAATTAACCCCGCTCAACCACCACGCCACTCATCGACGGCTTGGCCAGCGCGTAATAGATCACACCCGGCACCAGCAGCCCGACGATCCAGGAAATGTCCACGCCGCCCAGTTGCGCAACCATCGGCCCGGAGTAGAAATGGGTGTCGACAAAGGGCAACTGGATCAATACGCCGATCACGTACACGCTGATCCCCAGCACGTTCCAGCGACCGTAGCGCCCGTTCGGGTCGGACAACGCAGGAATGTCGTAACGTTCCTTGTTGATGAAGTAGTAATCCACCAGGTTGATCGCGCTCCAGGGGGTGAAGAACGTCAGCAAGAACAGAATGAAGTACTTGAACGAGTTGAGGAACGAGTACTGCCCCAGCAATGCCAGCGCGGTGGACGCCGCGACGATCAGCAGCACAAACAACATGCGCTGGCGGGCGGTGATTTCCAGGCGACGACGAAAGCCACTGATGATGGTAGCGATGCACATGAAACTGCCATAGGCGTTGAGGGTGGACACCGTGACTTTGCCGAACACAATGCTCAGGTACAGCAAGGACGCGATCACACCGCTACTGCCCAGGCCGACAATGGTCGCCACTTCGTGCCCACGGAAGTTCGCCCCGGCCAGTGCGGCGGCGAACACCCCCAGCACCATCGAAGTCTGGGCCCCCAGCACGGTGCCAAGGCCCACGGCGGCGAAGGTTTTCCACCATGAGGTCTTGCTCGGCAGGTAACGTGAGTAGTCCGCCACGTAAGGGCCGAAGGCGATCTGCCAGGATGCCGAGAGCGACACCGCCAGCAGGAAAGTGCTCCAGCCGAAATGACGGTTATCGAGCAGCAGGCCGATGTCGTTGAGGGTCATCAACCGGGTGAACAGGTAGGCGAACGCGATGATCCCCAGCACGCTGGCCACCCGCCCGACCAAGTGAATCACCCGATAACCGAAGATCGTCAGGAACGCGATGCACGCGGCGAAAATCAGGATGCCGGCGCTGTCGCTGACGCTGATCAATTGCGCAATCGCCTGCCCCGACAGCACCGCGCCGGTGGCGCTGAACCCCAGGTACATCAGGCACACCAGCACAATCGGGATTGCCGCGCCATACACCCCGAACTGCACTCGGCTGGAGATCATTTGCGGCAGCCCGAGCTTCGGACCTTGCGCCGCGTGCAGCGCCACCACGGCACCGCCCAACACTTGCCCGATCAACAGGCCGATCAGCGACCAGAACACATCGCCGCCCAGCACCACGGCCAGGGCGCCGGTGACGATGGCGGTGATCTGCAGGTTGGCGCCGAGCCACAGGGTGAACTGGCTATAGAGACTGCCGTGTCGCTCAGCCTCGGGAATGAAATCGATCGAGCGGGTCTCGATCAGGGGACTGCGTTGCGCACTCATGAGGGTGTTTCCTTTGAGGAACTGTTTTTGTTGTCGGGGCTGAACTTAGAAGGTCTTGGTGGCACTGGCAACGACCGTGGCCGAGCACAGGTCGTCATAGCCGTACCAACTGGCGCACTCGCTTTTCGACAAGTCCGTGTCGATATAGCTCAGGCCCCAGGTGACGCCGACGAAGTCGCGGGTCAGCTTGGCTTCCCACTCGTAGTAAGACTCACGGCTATCGCCATTGGCGGACCAGAACGCGGGGTCATTCACATCGTTGCGCCCAAAGCGCAGGTCCAGGCCGACTTCGGCCGGCAATTCGATTTTGTAGCCCAGGTAGGTGTAAAGGGTGTCCTGGTCCTCGCCGAAGAAGTTCGGCGTGTCCTTGGAGTAATAGGCACCCAGCTTCACACCGTACAGGTCGAGGACGGCATAGACCTCGCTGAGGTTGAAGTCGGAATTTTTCGGGTAGTCGTACTTGATGTAGCCCAGATCCAGGCTGATGGCATCCGTCGCCTGCCAGTAATAACCGGCGTAGTACTCAAGCTCCTGCCGGGTATCGAAGCCGCCGCCGAAATCGACGTTGGAGGTCCAGGCTCCGATGTACAGGCCGCTGCTGTGCAACAGCGTTGCGCCGCCCTGCACTGCCGGATCGCCCAAGGTTTGCGAGATGCCCCGGGTACGGTAGTCGCTGACGACGCCCAGGGTCATGTCCAGGCTGAAATCATCGTTGAGGGTCAGGGCCTGGCTGCTCAGGGGGATCAATGCCAGTGTCGCGAGGGTCAATGCTGAAAGTGCGTTCATACAGTTCTCTTGTTGTTATGGCGTACGGGAATTTCAGGCATGGCGATGCCAGGCCCCTCGCGCTACGAGGGGCTGGCGGTTTTTTGCGTGTGCTGGGTGTACGCAGGTCAGGACGCGGGGGCGTAGACCTGCTTGCCGGCGAAGAAGGTGTTCAGGACTTTGGTTTCGAACAGGTCGTCATCGCTGACCTTGAACACATCGCGGTCGAGGATGATCAGGTCGGCCTGCTTGCCCGGTGCCAGCGAACCGATCTGCTGATCCAGGCGCAGGGTTTTCGCCGCGTTGATGGTGTAGGCGTAGAACATGGTCTGGCGGTCGATGCTTTCCTTGGCATTGAGTACACCCAACGGCCCCTTGCGCGTGCTGGCCTGGGCAATGGCGTTGAACGGATTGGCGCTCGACACCGGCCAGTCGCTGCCACCGGCAATCGTCGCGCCGGCGTTATGCAAGGACCGCGCGGGATACTGGTAACCGTAGGCAAAGGCGCTGATGTAAGGTTTGACCAGTTCGACGGTGTAGGACTCGCCGGTGGCCCACAGCAGTTGCATCGAGGCAATCACGCCCAGTTGCTTGAAGCGCGCAAACTCCTTGGGGTTGACCAGTTGCAGGTGCGCGATGCTGTGGGGCACGGGTGTCGGGCTGAGTTTGCGCGCATACGCCACGCCATTGAGCGCTTCACGCACCGCGCGGTCGCCGACGGCATGCATGTGCACGATCCAGCCGCGTTTTTCCGCTGCCACCACCAGTTCGCCAAAGTGCGCCGGGTCGGTCAGCAGCTGACCGTCCTTGTGGCTGTTCTTGTACGGCACGACGACCGCCGCTGTTTGCCCCGGGAATTCGAGAATGCCGTCGACAAACACCTTGACGCCGGGGAACGTCAGGTTAGGCACGCCCTCGAACTGTTTCATTACCGTGGCGATCACCTCCAGGTCGGCAGGTTTGCTCTTCGGATTGGTGACCATCAGCGCGGCGACGTGGGCACTGAGTTCGCCGTTCTGCGCCAGTTCCTTGTACAGCGGCAGCACTCCGACACTTTCGGCGGTGGCATGGAAATCGAACAGCGAATCTTCACTGCCGCCGTTCGCCGCCGCGTCCATCCAGGCGGTGACGCCGAATTGATTGTTGATCTTCACCGCCTCGCGAGCGGCCTTGAGCATGGCCTCCGGGGTGGGCGCCGGAATCCCGTTACGCACCACGTCCCAGCGGGATTCGGCAAAGTAGCCGTTAGGAGTGAAGTCCGCTTCATGGCCGATGTAACCGCGTTCCTTTTCCGGCAGGCTCTTGACCAGCGCCGCGTCGATGTCCAGGCGTTTGAGCATCGCGTTGTTGGCCCAACCGGTGTGCCCGTCGATGCCACTGAAGACAATCGGTTGATCCGCCCAGCGTCCCTGGTTGAACACCTTGCCCAGTTCACGGCTTTTCTCCCAGTAGGCCGAACTGACCCCGGCCACGCTGATCACATCACCGGCGCGTGCGCGTCCAGCCTTGTCTTCTTCGATCAACCATTGCTCCAGTTCCGGCAAGGGTTTGACCTCGTCCAGCAGGTTGGCTTTCATGCTGTCGAAAGCGCCTACCACCGGGTGGCTGTGGGTGTCGATCATGCCCGGCATCAACACTTTGCCCGCCAAGTCGATGCGCTGGGTCTTGGCATCGGCCAGGGCATTGATTTCGGCATCGCTGCCCACTTTCAGAATCTTGCCGTCTTGCACCGCAACAGCCTGCACCAGCGCCTGGCCGGGTTCGGCGGTAAAGACCTTGCCGTTGAACAACACCAGGTCAGCGGCGGCCATCGCCTGCACCGACGACAAGGCCAGCGCGGCGGCCAACAGGTTTGGAATAAATCGCATCGGAACGCTCTCTAGTTTTTATTGGACGGATCGAGAAGTGACAACTTGGGAAACAACCTGTGGCGCCAGTCCCAGGAACGGCGCCTTGGCCCACACGACCTTGCCGCCGACCAGCGTCAGCAGCACGTCATTACGGCCCAGCTCCTCCTCGGGCACCTGCATGAAGTTCTTGTCGAGTACGATCAGGTCAGCGAACTTGCCGACTTCGACCGAGCCCAGCACCGCGTCCAGCTTCAGTTGTTCGGCGGAACTGAGGGTGATGCTGCGCAGCACCTCGGCTCGCGACAGCGCCGGATCGGCGTTGAGTCGCCCGGCATATTTGGGGCCATAGCTGTGCGGATTGCTCGGGTCGCCGGAACGGGTGACACCGACTTTCAGCGCCAGGAATTCATCCAGCGGATCGACCGGCCAATCGCTGCCAAAGGCCACTCGGCCGCCGGCATGGGCGATGCTGCCGGAAGGCTCCATGCGCTCGAATCGCTCGGCACCGAGGTGATCGCTGGTACCGTCGACCGTGGACGGGGCCTGCTGCGCCCACTGGAACGACATGGTGGCGGTGACGTCCAGTGCCTTGAAACGTGCGTAATCGGCAGGGTCGACTGACTCGGCGTGAGCGATGGCCGGGCGGAAGTCTTGACCGGGCAGTTGCTGACGCACGTAGGCAACGCTGTCCAGGGCGTCGCGCACCGCGCGCTCGCCGGTGGCGTGCAGGTGCGGATCGAGACCGGCCTTGACCGCTTGCAGCACCAGCGGATTGAGCACCTGCGGCGGGAAGTACAGCTCGCCCAGGTTCTTGCCCGGCGTCCACTTCGGTGCCTTGTCGGTGCCGCTGTTGTGCAGGTACGGGGTCAACATGGCGCCGGTGTCCGCCGGGGCATTGATGATGCCGTCCAAGAACAGTTTGACGTGGCGCATGCTCACGCCCGGCGCGACCTTCACGTCGCCCTGGTCGTAGGTGCTGGCCAGGGCCTTGGCCTCGGCGATGGTTTTCACCGGGTCGGCGGCCGCGGCGGCCGGGTCCAGCTTGATCGCCAGCAAGGCCCGGGCGGTCAGCTCGCCGGACTGTTGCAGGCGGGTGAAGGCCTTGCCGTTTTCCGGCCCTGCCAGCGCATCGAAGAAACTGGTGATGCCTTGCTGGCGCATGGCGTCGAGGGCCGCTCGCATCTGATTGAGTTTTTCCGTGTCGGTCGCCGGCGGCACCACGGCGGCCAACGATTCGGCGGCGCCGTCTTCACAAATACCGTTCGGGTTGCCGGCGCTGTCGCGTCGGTATTTGCCGTCTTCGGGGTCGGCGGTGTTCTTGTTGATCCCGGCCAGTTCCAGGCCGCGAGAGTTGGTCAGCACGGTGTGGAAGTCGGTGGAGCGCACCTGGATCGGACGCTGGGTCTTGAGCGCGTCCAGGGTCGATTTGTCGGCATCGCCGTCGAGCCCGGTCATGCCCATGCGGTCCCAGCTGCCCACTTCCAGCCAGACGTCCGGGCCTTTGTCCTTGTCGGCATCGAGGCAGGCCTGGATGCTCGCCTGAAACTGCGCGCGGGTCATGGTCTGGTATTTCAGGTCGCACAAGGTCATGGCGCGACCGCCATCCCCGGGGTGCATGTGCGCATCGACGAAGCCCGGCATCAGCATGCGTCCGGCCAGGTCGATCAGTTGTGTTTGCTTGCCGATGTAGCCGTCGACCCCGGCATCGCTGCCGACGTAGACGATCTTGCCACCTGAAATGGCGATGGCCTGCTGCACGGAATTCTGGCCATCGACGGTGTAGACGTAGCCGTTGCGCATGACCGTGTCGGCGGGCGTCGCACCCAATGCCATGCAGGAAAACGTCGTTGTCGACGCAACGGCGATGAACAACCTGGAAAGTTTCAAATGCCTCACCCCTGTTCTTATTGTTTTGAAGCGGCCCGAAGCGACTGCGCAAGCCCTTGTATAGACAAGGCCTACCCTATAGGGCGCAGCGTTCGAATGGACCTCTGCAAATGAGGAGGGGTCAGGCAAATAATTGAAACGGCGGGGATCAGTCCCGGCGCAAGGACTCCGTCAGCGCACCCGGTGAACGCAGGACGGAGCCCAGTTCCACCTTGCTTTTCACACCGAGCTGCAAGTAGCAGTTACGCAAATAGGTGCGCACGGTCGCGGGGCTCAGGGCGAGCATCCTGGCGATTTCCTTGTAGGAGTGGCCCGCGGCGAACAGCATCGCCGCCGTGCGCTCCCGAGGTGCCAGGCCGTCCCCGCCCGAGGGTGCTTCCAGGGACAGGATGACGTGTTCGGCGTTGGGGCTCAGGGTCAGGGCGCAGCGGCCCAGACGAATCACGCAGGGGGCTTTGGACAATTGCGCGATCACCTCCGGTGGCAGCGTGGAACCGCTCCATCCGGGCAGTTCGCGCTGGATGGCGACGCACAACCTGGCCCCCACATAGAGCAGACTGCCGTCCATGCGCGCGACGCCAAAATCACTCGCGCCGTTTTCGCTGTCGAAGCGAATCATGTCCTGCACCTGAAACCGCCACAGCTGGAACAGGTGATCGCAGAACGCCAAAAACAGCTCGGCTTCGTTCTCCTCGAACGCCTGTTCATCCTGCCCCCGGTAGAGGCAGACGAAAAACATCAGGCCGCTTTCGGGCAATTCGTAGGTGATGCTCATCAAGTGATAGAGGTCGAAGCGCCGGGCGAAATCATTGACCGCCTCGCAAGGGTCGTTGAAACCCGTGTCGCACACCACCTCACCGGGACGATTGAGCGTGGCGTAGGAGAATTGATCGTTGGCCGCCACCGGATGCCATTCGGCGGCAAAGGATTCAGGAAGATTGATGCTGCCATGCATCCAGCTTTGCATGGGCACCTCAGGACCTGGTGCAGACATTTCGCCCCACCAGGCAGATGTGAAGGGCACCAACTGACCGAATGCCTGCAGGCCATCGGCGATGAACCGCGACGCCCCGCTCTCCCTCGCCAGCCGGCCCAGGTGCAATACACAATGATTGAACGCCTTGAGCGTGGCCAACGCCCCGTCGTCGCCGACCTTGTTCCCCTCCTCCATCATGGCGATCCCGTTCAGTGCATGATCTGTTGCCGGGACGATGCCATAGCGCCGGGAATGGCGTCCAGTTCGCCGTGACATCAGCAGTTACAACAACCGCTCAGCCGTACAACTGCGGCCGCCGGTCCCGATGCAGGTCATTGCGCGCACTGATGCGCTTGTTGCGCGCCTCGGCGAGGTTCAGCGTGGCCAGCAACATCTGCTCGCCACCCTGCTCCGCCGGCCCGGCCAACGGATAGCCGTCGGCATCGACGATGACCGAGCCCTGGACCCAACCGACTCCACGCTCATGGCCATAGCGATCACAGGCGGCGATGAACATGCGGTTGACCGAGGCATTGGCCTGCACCCGCAGCACTTCGGCCGGGCGCTCGGTTTGCGGCCGCGGACCGTCGGGCCAATTGACCGGCGCGCACAACAGTTCGGCCCCGGCCAGCGCCGCAAGACGCACCCACTCGGGGAATTCCAGGTCGTAGCAAATCAGCATGCCGAGCCGTCCATGCAGCGTTTCGACCACCGGCGGTGGCGCATCGCCGGCCGTGAAGATGTCCTTCTCTGCATCCCACAGATGCGCCTTGCGGTACACCGCGCGCAGGCCGTTGGCGTCGATCATCGCCGCGCTGTTGGCCAATTCATCAGCGGGCAGGCGCTCGCAGAAGCCGCCGACGATCACCAGGTTCAGCTCACGGGCCAGGGCCTGCCACAGTTGCAAGGTCGGACCATCAACGGTTTCCGCCAGGCCCAGCGCCTCAAAGCGGTCGGCAAACAGATAGCCGCTCTGCACCAGTTCGGGCAGCACGACGACTTGCGCGCCCTGAAAGGCTGCCTGGCGAATCGCGCGTTCGGTGAGTGTGCGGTTGTAGGCCAGGTCGCCTATTTTCGGTGCCAGTTGGCAGCAGGCGACCACTGTGTTTTTAGCGTTGTTCAACGCACTGTCTCCGCAGATGAATGGGTCATGGCGACGATGTCGCTTTCGCTCAGCGCGTCGATCACCCGGCGTTCGGCGGCCAGATCAATCGAGCGACTGAGCAGGTAGTAGGTCAGCCCCGACACCACAAGACCCACCAGCCAGGCGATGTCCACGCCTTCAAGCATCCGCGCCAGCGGACCAACGAACACTTCCTTGTTGGCCGCTGCGTTGAAGATGTAGAAGAACGGCACCATCGCGGCGAAGCCGATCAGGTACGAAACGATGCCGCGAAATTGCCAGGCGCCGTAGATGCCTTTTGGCGTGAAGAAATGCGGGATCGCATAACGGCCCTTGCGCACGAAGAAGTAGTCCACCAGGTTGACGGCGGTCCACGGCACGAGGAAGTACAGCAGCAACACCAGGAAGGTGTTCAGCAGAGCGATGCCGTCACCTTTGATCGACAGCACGCAGGTCAACAGGATGACGCTGATCACACTGATCGACAGCACACGGGCGCGGGGTGTCGGGGTGATTTTTTTGATCGAGTCGACGCCGGTCAGCAGCGTCAGCATGGCGCTGTAGGTGTTGAGCGCGATGATCGGCAGGAAGCCCGCCACCGAAACGATCACCAGCAGATTGCCCAGCCCCGGAATCATCGACGAGCCGACCTGATTCAACGCCACCAGCGCATCCGCCGCTTTCAATTGCTGCGCCAGCCAGGCACCGAGGCCGATCATCCAGCTGCCCGACAACGAGGCGCCGATGAACACCGCCGCAATCAGTTTCGTCCGGCTGGTGTTTTTCGGCAGGTAACGGGAATAGTCGGACACGTAGGGCGCATAGGAAATGTTGTAGCTGGCACCGATGGCGAACAACGTGGCGAAGGCCACCCAGTTGAAGCCCAGATCGGTCGCCGGCGTGACGCCTTCCTGACCGGCACCGAACATCAGGGCGATGGTCACCAGTGCGTAAAGCGGCAACGTCGCCAGCAAGGCCCACTTGAAGGCCTTGTGCATCAGGTCGTGGCCGTAGATCGACAACAGCGCGCCGATCAGCACCACGGCCACGGCGACGATGGTCGGGTCGATGCCGAACACATGTTCAAGGCCGTTCATGATCAGCGAGATGTTCACCACGTTGAAACCGACGAACACAAACATCGTCGCCATCAACGCCAGGATCACCCCGCGATAACCGAACTGCGCACGGGACTGGATCATCTGCGGCAGGCCCATTTCCGGGCCCTGGGAGCCGTGGAACGCCATGAAAATGGTGCCGAACATGATGCCCAGGGCACCGGCGAGCATGGTCCACAGCGCCGACAAGCCGAGGCTCGGGCCGACAAAGCCGATGGAGATGGTGAAGAAGTGGAAATTGCCGAGGAACCAGAATGGGCCCTGGCTGCCGAGTTTGGCGTGACGTTCGTTTTCCGGAATGTAATCGATGGAGTGGCCTTCGATGGCCAACCCGCCGCTTGCCTCGGTGGCGTGCGCAGACACTGGGGAACCTGACATACGATTGTTCCTATGCTGTTGTTTGTTGTTTTTGTGGGTACAGCGCTCGCTACGACGTCCAGTTCAGGTGAAACTCCAGAAAAAGCTGACGATGACGCTGGTTTCACGGCAATGTAGGGCGTGAGTTCTGGCAGTAAAATAACGCAGGCACACTGTTCACATAGATCAGCATCTATGTAAGCGAGAATCGGGAGCCCCCATGCTGGGAACTGTAACGGAGCTGGATCTGCGTCTGATCCGGGTATTTCTGACCGTCGTCGAAGCGGGCGGCATCTCGGCGGCACAAACCGCTCTCAACACCACGCAACCCACGATCAGCGCGCAACTGGCAACGCTGGAAGCGCGGGTCGGTTTCCGCCTGTGCGAGCGTGGGCGCGGCGGGTTTTCCGTGACGCCCAAAGGTACTCAATTCATTGAGGCAGCCCGACGCCTGCTGGCGGCGGCCGAGGGCTTCCGGGTGGAAGTGCAGCACATCAACCGCAAAGTCTCGGGCAGCATCAACATCGGCCTGCTGGGGCAAATCGATCCGGTGGCGAACAGGAAAATCGGCCAGGCCATTGCCCGTTTGCGGGCGCGGCACGAGGGGCTGTACTTCCACTTCACCGAGCTGTCGTCGTCGCTGCTGGAAGAAAAAATCATCAATGGCCATATCGACCTGGCCATCGGTTACTTCTGGCACCGTTTGCCCAGCATCGATTATTTCCCGCTGTTCCCGGAAACCCAGATTGCCTACTGCGCGCCCTCGCATCCACTGTTCGACCAGGTTGGCGCGCTGACCCGGGAAGATGTCAGCGGGTTTGACTGGGTCTGGCCGAGCCATCCGCTACCGGAAATGCCGGCCCCCACCTCCATCGAACGCCTGACCGTGCTCACCGACAGCATGGACGGCGCGGCCCTGCTGATTCTGTCCGGCCAGCACCTGGGGTTTCTGCCGCAGCACTACGCGACCCGGCATGAACAGCTGGGGCAGTTGCATCCGCTGAACCCGGATCTGCTGCGCTATGAGGTGAGCTTTCATGCGGCGGTGCGACACTCGGCGCGGCAGCGGGACCTGGTGAGTGCGTTCCTGAACGAGCTGATCGAGATTTTCGGTTCACCCTTGTAGGAGCGAGCCGGCTCGCGATGGACTTCCGGGCACCGCTGGGTATCTGGCCCCCCGCGTTATCGTTAACGTCCATCGCGAGCCGGCTCGCTCCTACAAGGGGGGCGCAATGGTGTTATCAGAAGCGGATTTCAGCAGCCGGGACCACATCGATCCGGGCCACCGAGCCGCTCAGATCTGCCCAATCCTTGTTGTGTTGGGCAATGATGTCCTCGGCAGTGACATTGCCATTGTCGACGGTGGAGTGCGCGTCGGCGGCCAACACCACGTCATAGCCCAATTGATGCGCCTGACGCAGGGTTGCATTCACGCAGTAATCGGTTTGCAGGCCGCAGATGACCAGCCTTTCGAAGTCTTCTACCGGCAACAACCGTTGCAGGTTGGTCTGATAGAACGAATCGCCAGTGGTTTTGCGTACGCGATGATCTTCGGGCGATGTTTGCAGCCCTTCGGCCAGTTGCCAGCCCGGGACACCGTGTTTCAACAGACCATCCTCTTCTTCATGCTGGATCAGCACCACCGGAACGCCGGCCTTGCGCGCCCGGGCAGACAGGTCATTGATGGTGTCGATGACCCGTCCAATCTCGAAGCACTCGTACTCCCCGGAACACAAAGCTTGCTGGACGTCGATGATTAACAACGCAGTGGTCATGATTTCCTTCCTTGATATGTCGAGGGATCAGGGGACGAACATAAGCCCGTCCCCCTCCGGACACAACCCTCAATAACCCAGCGACAACCCGGTGTTACGCCGTGGGTCGTTCGCCCCGTAGAAACGGTTATTGCCTACCGGCTTTCCACCCAGGAATGGCGCGCCGACAAGGATCGCCGCCAGGTGGTTGGCATCCTGGGGACCGGTGAACTTGTGGCCCCAGCTCTCGAGGATTTTCACCGTGTCCGGGCTGGTGGTGAAGGTTTCCAGGTTGGTCTCCTCCGGCAGCCACTGTTGGTGGAAACGCGGCGCATCCACCGCCTCCTGGATGTTCATGCCGTAGTCGATCACGTTGAGCATGGTCAGCAATGTCGCGGTGATGATGCGGCTGCCGCCCGGAGTGCCGACCACCATCACCACTTTGCCGTCCTTGGTGACGATGGTCGGGCTCATGGATGACAGCGGCGCTTTGCCGGGCGCGATGGCGTTGGCCTCGCCCTGCACCAGGCCGTACATGTTCGGTACGCCGATCTTCGAGGTGAAGTCGTCCATTTCATCGTTGAGGATGACCCCGGTCTTGCTCGCCATCACGCCCGCTCCGAACCAGTCGTTGAGGGTGTAGGTCACCGACACTGCGTTGCCCCACTTGTCGACGATGGAGTAATGGGTGGTGTTGCTGCCTTCATGGGGCGCTACGCCGGGCTTGAGTTCACTGGATACCGCGGCTTTTTGTGGTTTGATCGCCTCGCGCAGCTTGGTCGCGTAGTTTTTATCCAGCAGGTGGGCAATCGGGTTCTTCACGAAATCCGGGTCGCCCAGGTAACTGTTGCGGTCCACATAGGCGTGGCGCATTGCCTCGATCTGATAGTGCATGCCCTGGGCCGAGTGGTAGCCCAGTTCCTTCATCGGGTAGCCTTCGAGGATGTTCATGATCTCGCAGATCACCACGCCGCCGGAGCTCGGTGGCGGTGCGGAAACCACGTGGTAGCCACGGTAGTCGCACTCGATGGGCGCCAGTTCACGGGTCTTGTATTTGTCGAGGTCGGCCTGGGTGATGATGCCCTTGTTGGCCTGGCTGGAGGTGACGATGGCGTCGGCCACCCAGCCTTTATAGAAACCGTCGGCGCCTTTGTCGGAGATCTCCCGCAAGGTCTTGCTCAGGTCCTTTTGCACCAGTTTCTGGCCGACCTGCATCGGCTCGCCGTTGCTCAAGAAGATCGAGCCGGAATCCTTGATGTCCTTCTTGAACATGTCGGTGGCGTAGTCCAGCAGATCGACATCCCCCTGCTCCAGCACGAAACCGTCTTCGGCCAGTTTGATGGCCGGGGCGATGATTTCCTTGCGCGGCTTGGTGCCGTACTTGGACAGCGCCAGTTCCATGCCCGAAACGGTGCCCGGCACGCCCACGGCCAGGTGGCCACGGGTACTCAGATCGGGAACGACGTTGCCCTCCTTGTCCAGGTACATGTTGGCGGTTGCGGCCAGCGGGGCTTTTTCACGGAAGTCGAGGAAGGTCTTGCGCCCGTCCGCCAGTTGAATGGTCATGAAACCACCGCCGCCAAGGTTGCCTGCCGCGGGGTACACCACTGCCAGCGCATAGCCGACCGCGACCGCCGCATCCACGGCATTGCCGCCGTTCTTGAGCACATCCACGCCCACATGGCTGGCCAGGTGCTGGGCCGTGACCACCATGCCGTTTTCCCCGGTAGCCGGGGCCACGGAGGCGGCATGGGCGGTCAGGCAGCTGAGCGCCAAGGAGGTCGCAATCAGCGATTTGGCAAAAGGTTCGTACTTCATGAGTCGGTCTCTTCTTGTTATTAAACAGGGGAACGTTTCGAAAGCAGTAGGCAAGTATGGTCGGGAATACGTATTGCGCCTCCCCGCCGAGGCAGTATCCTTAACGCCTGTTCAGCAATTTTGCGCGAGCCCTGGCATGACCTATACCTGCACCACCGTGGCCTCCCCCGTGGGCCAGTTGAAGCTGGTCGCGAACGGTTCACGACTGGCGGCCATCCTCTGGGAAAACGACAAACCCGGGCGGGTGTGCCTGGAACCGATGAGCGAAGCGCCGGACAATCCGATCCTGGTGCGTACGGCTGCGCAGCTACACGAATATTTTTCCGGCACCCGCGATCGCTTCGAACTGGATCTGGATTTTGCCGGCACGGAATTTCAGAAGAAGGTCTGGGCGGCGCTGCTGACCATCCCGTTCGGCGAGACCCGCAGCTACAGCCAGATCGCCGAACAGATCGGCAACCCGGCGGCAGTCAGGGCGGTGGGTGCGGCGAATGGCAAGAACCCGATTTCGATCGTGGCGCCCTGTCATCGGGTGATTGGCGCGTCAGGCAAGCTCACCGGGTTTGCCGGTGGGCTTGAGGCGAAGGCGTTGTTGCTGACCCTGGAGGGCTGCGAGTGGTCAGGCGCCAGTCGCATGGATGATTTGTTTTAGGGACGCACTTCATCTTTGTGGCGAGGGGGCTTGCCCCCGTTGGACTGCGCAGCGGTCCCAAAAGCATTTGTACTTTTATTCTGGACGTTCGCACGCTCCGCGATGACGACTGCTTCGCAGCCGAACGGGGGCAAGCCCCCTCGCCACAAAAGCCCTTCCACCACAGGATCAGGTTGGGGCGAAGAGGTTTTTCATCGCCGCATACTGCAATAGCATGATGGTCTTGGCGTCGCAGATTTCGCCACGGTAAAACGCTTCGAGCGCGTCCTCGAACGTCCACTCCAGCACTTCCAGCTCTTCGGTTTCCGCCTCCAGCCCGCCACCGTCGCTGACTTTCGACTTCGCGTCGTATTCGGCAATGAAGAAGTGCAGTTTTTCCGTCACCGAACCGGGGCTCATGTACGCCTCGAACACCTTCTGCACATGGTGCACGCGGTAACCCGTTTCCTCCTCCGCTTCATCGCGGATGCGGTCTTCAGGTGCCGCGCCTTCCAGCAGCCCCGCCGCCACTTCGATCAACAGCCCATCGTGACCGTTGACGAACACCGGCAGGCGAAATTGCCGGGTCAGTACCACGGTTTTCTTTTCGCGGTTGTACAGGAGAATCGCCGCGCCATTGCCACGGTCGTAGACCTCCCGGACCTGGCGTTGCCACTCGCCGTTGTTGCGTTGGTAATCGAAGGTGATTTTCTTGAGCAGGTACCAGTCGTGGGACAATACCTGAGACTCAAGGATGTTGACCCGCTCGGCTGTGTTCGACATGACAACGCGTCCTGTGATTTGTCTGAGGGTCCACATGTTAAGTGAAAACGCACAGCCTTTGCCCCCTCAGGCAAGCTGCGCCTTGTACTCCTTCTCGTATTGTCCGGCCAATGACTCTTTCTGTTTGTCGTTGAGCAGCTTGCCAGCCATCTGGAAGAACTTCTGCTCTTCTTCCTCGAGGTGATGATGCACTTTCTCCGAGAGTTTCTTCGCGGTCACCAGCCAGGCCGGGCTGGACATCTCGGTGTCGTCCAGTTCCTCCATCATTTCGTCCATTTCGTGATGTTCGGCGATGCCATGACGGCTGAGGTCGACACCGTTGTCGAGCTCCATCAACGGGATGTAGAAATGCCGCTCTTCGGCCGTGGCGTGAGCTTGCAGTTCTGACTTGAGTTGTTTGTAGGCCTCGACGCGTTCGGGGCTGTCGCCGCTGGTGTGGATCAGGGCTTTGGCGTAAGTACGTTGGCGTTCATGGCTTTCGCGCAGGGCTTCGAAAATATTCACGGCGTGTCCTCATCGGTCGCACTCTGGAATGACGCGTACTAATGAGTGACATCTGCGCGCAGGCGACGGTTCCACCTGCTTTGTGCCGATGGAACATTCGCGGCGACCACGCTAGGCTGCGGTTTCACTGCCATAAGGATATAGCCATGAACCTGCGTATCGAACTGTCGCAAAACCCCACGGAAGAACAACGCCAGGCCATCCTCAAACCATTGCGCGCGTACAACAGCTCGAAAGCCGAAGGCAACGTGCCCGAGCATATCGCCTTGCTGGTGCGCGACGACAACGACGAGATCCTCGGCGGCCTGCATGGCCGATTGTTTTACCAGTGGCTGTACATCGACTTGCTGGTGGTGCCGGAACAGGCCCGGGGACAGGGCCTGGGTTCGAAACTGATGCAGATGGCCGAAGACCTGGCGCGGGAACGGCGCTGCGTCGGGCTGTGGCTCGACACCTTCGAATTCCAGGCACCTGGGTTCTACAAGAAATGCGGCTACAGCGAGATCGGGCACATTGCCGATTACCCGCCGGGCCACAAGCACTTCTTCTTCCAGAAACGCTTGAGCTACTGATCCATACCGCCCCCCTGTAGGAGCGAGCCTGCTCGCGAAAAAAACCGGAACGCCGCGGGGTGTCAGGCATCCAGCGTTTTCGTTGACGACCATCGCGAGCAAGCTCGCTCCTACAGGGGGTACAGCGTCAGATCAGAGGCAAGTCGCCAACGCCGCCAAGCGGCGCTTGGCTACGAAATCGTCCTTCTGTGCGTAGTAGCTCAACACCGTGCCCGAGGCATCGGTGGTCACGTCGACGAAAGACTCCGCCGAACGGGTGTAAACCGTCGTGCCGCCCTTCTCCCCCGGTTGCAGATAGGCAGCGGCATCGACGCCGAACACGGCCTCGTCCTGCCAGGAAAACTGCACGCACTGGGCGACGTCTTTGCCCGGTTTTTCCGAGTTCAGGGTCTTGTACGGGGCCTTGGTGCGGGCGTCGTTCATCGCCGAACCGGCGCATCCGGCCAGCAACGTCACGGCCAGCGCCACCATCAGAATTCGCATTGCATTCACTCATCAGGAAAAAGCGGACTTTATCACCCCGGCAGCCCGTATCGTTCTGCTTTACTGCATTTATACCGCGACAGCGCGCAACGATTCGCGCACCCTGTCGCGCCAATAACGCCCCATCGCACCCATGACTGGAAACCTGATGACACCTAATGCCGAGTTCTACAAACCGAGCACTGAATATGCCGACAAGCTGATCAGCCAGATCGGTCAGACGCCTTCCTGGATAGCCAAGCGAATCGGCGTCACCGACAAGCGGATTCGCTACATCCTCGACGGCGAAAGAACCGTCAAAGGCGAAACCACGCCGATCCAGATGACCTACACCGAACAGTTTGCCCTCGAATGCCTGGCGGCAGCGGCCAAGGCCAGTAAGAAGCAATCCTCGTAACCCGTTCTCAAGGAGCGACCATGGCGGCAACCGAACTGCAGCATGAGCAAGCACTGAAGCGGTTTCTCGATGCGCGCCCCGAGTTGCGCGAAGAACTCGACCACCTCAACCCGCTGTTGGCCCAGGCCAAGGGTGAAACGGCGGCACAGTATCGCGAAGAACGGCTGCACGAAGCATTTGAAGCTGAAGCTGAACGCCAGCAGTTGTTCGCCTGGGAACTGACGTTGCAGTTAACTGCCGCCACGCCCCGGGACTACGAAGCGCAGCGCCTTGAAGTGCACCGGGAAGTGGCGGAAATGGCCGGCATGGACTGGCTGGAATATTGCGAGTTGAATGGGATAAAACCGTAAACACTGTTCATGGAGGCCATCGCCGATGCTGCCCAACACCGCCAGGACCCACGCCAGCCCAGGTCATTTGCACACACAGAAATGGCGCGGGCGCATAGGCTTGAGCCTGGTGGCCATGCTCTCGGTACTCGCCGGCATGACCGACGCCATCGGCTTCATGGCCAGTGGTGATTTCGTCTCGTTCATGAGCGGCAATACCACCCGGATGGCGGTCGCCATCAGTACTGGTGACCTTGGGTTGACCCTGCGCCTGGTGATCCTCATCGCCACCTTCATCGTCGGCAACGCGCTGGGCATTATCGTCAGCCGCCTGGGCAGACGCCGGACCCTGCCCTTGTTACTGTGCATTGCCGCCCTGCTGTGCGCCGCCGCGGCCTGGCCGTATGACGAGCAACTGCCAGCCCTGCTGGCGGCGATCATCGCCATGGGCATGCTCAACGCCGCGGTGGAAGAAGTGAATGGTCTGCCGGTGGGCCTGACCTATGTTACCGGTGCCCTGTCGCGTTTCGGCCGCGGGCTGGGCCGCTGGATGCTCGGCGAACGACGCAGCGGCTGGCGGGTGCAGTTGATCCCCTGGACCGGCATGTTCGCCGGCGCGGTACTCGGTGCCGTGCTGGAACATCACCTGGGGCTCAAGGCGTTGTTTGCCAGTGGCCTGCTGGCTGCCGGGCTCGGGGTGTTGTCGTTGAAGATCCCGCGGCGCTGGCAGTTGGGGTATATGCCGCGCTGAGTCTGGTGTTGGATGGGGGGGGGGGGGGGGGGGGGGGGGGGGGGGGGGGGGGGGGG